>CAIQVX010000285.1 GCA_903875275.1 uncultured beta proteobacterium
CTTTCACAGACCGCCTTGTCGTTCGTGCTGGTCATAGGCGCCATCACCACGTTCTTCATGGCGCTGATCGCCACCATCCAATACGACATCAAGCGTGTGGTGGCCTATTCCACCTTGTCGCAACTGGGCTACATGACGGTCGCTTTGGGTGCATCAGCCTACTCGGTGGCGGTATTTCACCTGATGACGCACGCCTTCTTCAAGGCTCTTCTGTTCCTGGCTGCGGGCTCAGTCATCATGGGCGTGCACCACAACCAGGACATCCGCTGGATGGGTGGTTTGCGCAAGTACATGCCCATCACCTGGATCACCTCGCTGCTTGGTTCGCTGGCCTTGATCGGCACGCCGCTGTTCGCAGGGTTCTATTCCAAGGACAGCATCATTGAAGCGGTTCATGAAAGCCACCTGCCGGGCGCAGGCTTTGCCTCGTTTGCAGTGCTGGCTGGTGTCTTCATTACCGCCTTCTATTCGTTCCGCATGTAGTTCCTGGTGTTCCACGGCAAGGAGCGCTTTGACCAGACCCCGGACGCTCATCACGGCCACGGCCATGGTCACCACAACGAACCAGCGCCTCCGCACGAGTCGCCCTGGGTGGTTACGGTGCCTCTGGTCCTGCTCGCCATTCCTTCGGTGGTCATTGGCTTCATGACGATCGAGCCAATGCTCTACGGGGCGTTTTTCAAGGATTCCATCTTCTTTTCGGAAAAGCATGAAGCGCTCAAGGAGATGGCCAAGGCTTTCCATGGCCCGGTGCAGATGGCCTGGCACGCACTGACCACGCTGCCGTTCTGGCTGGCGCTGGCCGGTGTCGCCACGTCGTACTACATGTACATGGTCAATCCGGCAGTTCCGACGGCCATCAAGAAGGCCGTGACGCCGATCTATACCTTGCTCGAGAACAAGTACTACCTGGACTGGTTCAATGAAAACGTGCTTGCGCGGGGAGCGCGGGCTCTGGGTACCGGATTGTGGAAGGGTGGTGACGAGTACGTGATCGATGGCGCCCTGGTCAACGGCTCCTGGAAACTGGTCGATTCGATATCCGGACTCGTGCGTCGCGCGCAGTCGGGCTATCTGTACCACTACGCACTGGGCATGATTCTGGGTGTTTTTGTGCTGATGACGTATTTCGTATGGCTGAAATGATGACATTGCAGGACAGGCCGGCGTCGCGCATGCGGCGGACTTTGTGTCCAACTGATTAGGAATAAGAAAAATGGGATTGTTGAGCCTGGCTATTTGGACACCAATTGCTTTTGGTGTTGTGCTGCTGGCATTGGGTCGTGACGATCAGGCGCGCTCTGTGCGCTGGGTCGCACTGATTGGCGCGATCGCCAGCTTTCTGGTGACCTTGCCGCTGTACGATGGTTTCAAACTGGGTACCGCAGCCATGCAGTTCGTCGAGAAGGCACCGTGGATCGCACGATTCAACGTGAACTACCATCTTGGCGTGGACGGCATTTCGCTCTGGTTTGTGTTGCTGACGGCCTTCATCAACGTCGTGATTGTCATCGCCGGCTGGGAAGTCATCACCAAGCGTGTGAACCAGTACATGGGCGCCTTCCTGATCCTCAGCGGCTTGATGATCGGTGTCTTCTGCGCCATCGATGGCATGCTGTTCTACGTGTTCTTTGAGGCCACGCTGATACCGATGTATCTGATCATCGGTATCTGGGGTGGTCCGAACAAAATCTATGCGGCGTTCAAGTTCTTCCTGTACACCTTGCTGGGTTCGCTGCTCATGCTGGTGGCCCTGATTTTCCTTTACACCAAGTCGGGTGGCAGTTTTGACCTGGCCCTGTGGCACAAGATGCCGCTTGGCGGCACCACGCAGACCCTGCTTTTCTTTGCCTTCTTCGCCGCCTTTGCCGTCAAGGTCCCGATGTGGCCGGTACACACCTGGTTGCCCGATGTGCACGTTGAGGCGCCCACGGGTGGCTCGGCGGTGCTGGCAGCGATCATGCTCAAGCTCGGTGCCTATGGCTTTTTGCGTTTCTCCCTGCCTATCGCACCGGACGCGGCTCGTGAGTGGGCCTGGCTGATGATTGCCCTGTCACTGATTGCCGTGGTGTATGTTGGCCTGGTCGCCATGGTCCAGAAGGACATGAAGAAACTGGTCGCCTACTCCTCGGTGGCGCACATGGGTTTTGTGACACTGGGGTTCTTCATCTTCAACAATCTGGGCGTGTCGGGTGGCATCGTACAGATGATCTCGCACGGTTTTGTCTCGGCAGCCATGTTCCTCTCGATCGGGGTTCTGTACGACCGGGTGCATTCACGTGAGATTGCCGCCTATGGCGGCGTCGTCAACACCATGCCCAAGTTCACCGCCTTTGCACTGTTCTTTGCCATGGCCAATTGCGGCCTGCCCGGCACTGCCGGTTTTGTTGGTGAGTGGATGGTGATCCTGGGTGCGGTCAAGAGCAATTTCTGGCTCGGTTTCGCAGCCGCCAGCGCCCTGATTTTCGGCGCCGCCTACACCCTGTGGATGTTCAAGCGCGTTTACCTGGGTCCCGTTGCCAACAAGCATGTGAAGGAACTTCTGGATATCTCGAGTCGCGAGTTCCTGGTGATGACCCTTTTGGCTCTGGCGGTTCTGTACATGGGCGTCTATCCGAAACCGTTTACCGATGTCATGGACTCGTCCGTGGCGCAATTACTCAAGCACGTGGCGTTGTCCAAGCTGAATTGATCAGTCTGACTTGACCCAATTGAACAGAGAAACAGAAAATGATCGATAAACTCAGCTGGATTTCGGTTTATCCGGAAATCATCCTGCTTACCATGGCCTGCGTCATCACCCTGGCCGACCTCGCTGTCAAGAGTACCGGGCGTACCGGGACCTACCTGCTGACACTGCTGACACTGGTCGTTGTTGCAACTCTGGAGTTCACCTATGCCACTGTAGGAACCACGATCTACGGATTTGGCAACATGGTGGTGAGTGACCAGATGGGGAGTTGGCTGAAGTGCTTTGCGACCATTGCCGTGATGGTGACACTTGTCTACGGCCGCCCCTACGCGGCAGGCCGCGGCATGTTGCGCGGCGGCGAGATGTTCATTCTGAGCATGTTCGCATTGCTGGGCATGTTTGTCATGATCTCGGGCAACAATTTCCTGGTGATTTATCTGGGACTGGAACTGCTGACACTGGCCAGCTACGCCCTGGTGGCTTTGCGGCGTGACAGCGCGGTGGCGATCGAGGCCGCCATGAAGTATTTTGTACTGGGTGCATTGGCTTCGGGCTTCCTCCTCTACGGTTTGTCGATGATGTACGGTGCCACCGGATCGCTCGACATCAACGCCGTATTCAAGGCCATCAATTCGGGACAGGTGAAGCATCAGGTGCTGGTGTTCGGTCTGGTCTTCGTTGTCGCAGGACTGGCATTCAAACTGGGCGTCGTGCCCTTTCATATGTGGATTCCTGATGTCTATCAGGGTGCGCCGACAGCGATCACACTGCTGATCGGCGGGGCACCGAAACTGGCGGCCTTTGGAATCATGATCCGCTTGCTGGTCGAAGGCATGCTGCCACTGGCCATCGATTGGCAGCAGATGTTGATGGTGCTGTCGGTAGGCTCTCTGCTGGTCGGTAATCTGGCTGCCATTGCGCAGACCAACCTCAAGCGCATGTTGGCGTTTTCTACCATTTCGCACATGGGCTTTGTATTGCTCGGCATGATGGCCGGTGTCATCAACGGCAAGATCAACGGCGCCGCCAATGCCTACAGTTCGTCGATGTTCTATGTCGTCACCTACGTGCTGACCACGCTGGCGAGTTTCGGCATCATTCTGCTGCTTTCCCGGGACGGATTTGAAAGCGAGGAGATTGCCGATTTCGCAGGACTGAACCAACGCAGCCCTTTCTATGCGGCGGTGATGGCGATTTGCCTCTTTTCGTTGGCCGGCATTCCGCCCATGGTTGGTTTTTACGCCAAACTGTCGGTGTTGCAGGCATTGATCGCGTCGGGTCAGACCTTTGATCTTGGCTTGGCCATTTTTGCCGTCATGATGTCCCTGATTGGCGCCTTCTACTATCTGCGCGTCGTCAAGGTCATGTATTTTGACCAGCCGATCACGGCAACTGAGGTGTCAGCGCCGCTGGATGTGCGGGCCGTGCTTTCCATCAATGGGGCACTGGTACTGGTGCTTGGACTGGTTCCAGGTGGGCTAATGGCTCTGTGCGCCAACGCTGTTCTTCAGATGCTGGGTACCTGATTTGTCGGGTAGGGGTGGTCGATGGATGAAAGCCATCTGATCGAGCACAGGCTCTCCAGCAGGGAATTGTTCAAAGGCGACTTGCTGCACGCCTTTCACGATACGGTCAGCTTGCCTGATGGCACGACGGCTTCCCGCGAGTACGTTGTCCACCCCGGTGCGGTGATGATTGTGCCGCTGCTGACGGGCCCGGACGGTGAGTTGCAAGTTGTGCTGGAACGGCAGTTCCGCTATCCCATAGGTCGGGTCATGATCGAGTTTCCGGCTGGAAAACTCGATGCTGGCGAGGCCAGCCAGTTGTGCGCAGAGCGCGAGCTTCTCGAAGAAACCGGGTACACGGCGCAGCAATGGGCACTGGCCGGACGCCTGCACCCTGTCATTTCCTACTCCACTGAATTTATTGACATCTGGTTCGCGCGGGGTCTGAGCGCCGGCGAGCGCCAGCTTGACCAGGGTGAATTTCTGGACGTGTTCACTGCTACGCCGGAGCAACTGTTGCAGTGGTGCTGTGATGGCAGTGTGACGGATGCCAAGACCCTGACCGCCGCCCTGTGGCTGCAAAACGTCCTTTCCGGTGCCTGGTCATTGACCTGGCAGGCTGTTGCCGGGGTCGATATCGCCGGATAATGCCACCATGAAAGTTTTCGACCTCGAGTGCAGCCAGCACCATGTCTTTGAAGGCTGGTTTGGTTCAGAGGAGGACTTTCTGAGCCAGCGTGAGCGCGCCCAGATCGAATGCCCGGTCTGTGGCAGTGCATCGATTTCCAGAAAGCTGAGTGCCCCGCGTCTCAACCTTGGAGCGATTCCGCCAGCGGTTTCACCCGCGGCAGAAGTGGTCTCTGTCACTGGGGCCGAGCAGGCACTGCAATCGGCCTGGATGAATCTGGCCCGGCGTGTGTTGGCGAACACCGACGATGTTGGCGAGCGCTTTGCCGAGGAGGCGCGCAGGATTCACTACGGTGAAGCCAAGGAGCGCGGCATCCGGGGCAAGGCCTCGCACGCTGAAACGGAGGCCCTTCTGGACGAAGGGATTGCCGTCATGCAACTACCCCTGCCTGAGGCCCTCAAGGGGCCGTTGCAGTGAGACACCCCTAAGGTCAACCATCATGACAAACACCCCAATTGCCGAACTGCTGACTTACATGCAAGAACATGCCGGTGCCGAAGCACGGCGGCAGGCGGGTTTTGTGCAAGCCTATTTCGAGAACACCGACCCCGACGAAATCGCGGTGCGAGGTCCGGCCACGCTGTATGCCATCGCGAACGCGCATTGGCGCTTGCTCAATGGACCGCAGGCGGCACAGGGTGCAAGCTTGCGTGTATTCAACCCGACACTGGCAGAGGACGGCTTCGTCAGCGAGCACACGGTGGTGCAGATCGTCCATGACGACATGCCTTTTCTGGTGGACTCCGTCACCATGGCGATCAATCGCAGTGGTCGCACAGCGCACTGGATTGTGCACCCGCTGATGAGCGTAGCGCGTGATGCAGCGGGCGCTATCGCCAGTGCCAGCAGCGTGGCCGTGGCGTTGGCTGGAGGCACAAAAAATCCGGTTCAATCGTTGATTCTGGTGGAGTGCGACCGCATTGTCAGTTCGACTGAGCGCGAGGCCCTGGCGCAGGAACTCGGTCGTGTTCTGGGTGACGTCCGGGGCGCCGTGCAGGACTGGGCCGAGATGCTTGGCCGGGTCCAGAGCGTCAGCGAAGCCGCGAGTAACTCACCCCTGTCCAGCGACAGCCGGCAGGAGGGAATTGACTTTCTGCACTGGTTGCAGGACCGCAATTTCACTTTTCTCGGTGCCCGCGATTACGATTTGAGGCGCGACGCTGGCGCTGTGAGCCTGATTGCGCGCTCCGAGTCTGGTTTGGGCATTCTTCGCGGCACTGTGCAGACGCTGGAGACCCAGTTGCCAAGCGAAGCGGTGTCCTTGATGGAGTCCAATGAACTGGTCTTGGTTACCAAGGCCATGACGCGTGCCACAGTGCACCGCCCCGCGTGGCTGGACTACATCGGGGTCAAGCGCTTCGATGCCGCAGGGGAACTTGTCGGCGAGACGCGCTTCCTCGGGCTGTACACCTCGACTGCCTATTCGGCTTCTGTCAGTCAGATTCCGCGCGTGCGCCGGCTTGCAGCGCAAGTCATGAGCAGTGCCGGTGTAGTTCCTGAAAGCCATGCAGCCAAGGCACTGCAGGCGATTCTGGAAGCCTATCCGCGGGACGAACTCTTCCAGATCGATGTTGCGACCCTGACCGAGCACGCGATGGGCATCCTGCGACTGCAGGAACGCCAGCGCACCCGCGTGTTCCTGCGTCGCGACCCGATTGGACGCTTTACATCGGCCCAGGTGTTTGTGGCACGGGAGCGCTTCAATACCGAACTGCGCATCCGCATCGGCAACGAATTGATGACGGCACTGGAAGGGCAGTCGATAGAGTTCACGCCCACACTGACAGACAGCCCGCAGGCACGCATTCATTATCTGGTGCGCGCCAGGGCCGCAGCACCGCAAACCATCAACCTCAATGCCCTCGAATCACGTGTGGCCAAACTTGCACAACGCTGGGAGGATGACTGCAGTGCAGAACTGCTGCGTTGCCACGGCGAAGGTCAGGGGTTGGTGCTGGCGCACCGTTTTGCCAACGCCTTTCCCACAGCGTACCGCGAGGATTTCTCGGCAGCGGTCGGAGCCGAGGACGCCGACATGCTGGCGGCCCTTGCGCCGCAAGCGCCACTGGCGGTGAAACTGTACCGGCCGCTGGACGCCGGTGCTGGCCTCCTGCGCTTCAAGATTTACAGCACGACCAAGGTCGCACTGTCAGACTCCTTGCCGGTGCTTGAGCGCATGGGTGCGCTGGTTCTGGACGAGCACCCCTATCACATCGACACCGGCGACACGCTGTTGTGGATTCACGATCTGGGCCTGCAACTGCCCATCAGCACCGATCTGGCCACCGTAAAGCAGCGCTTTGAGGCGCTCTTTTGCCAGGTCTGGCGCCAGCAGGTTGAGAGTGATGACCTGAACAAACTGGTTCTGTGCACCACGCTCGATGCGCGGGCCATCACCGTGCTGCGTGCCTACACCCGCTACTTCAGGCAACTCGGCTTTGCCTTCAGCCAGAGCTACATCGAAGCCAGTCTGAACCGCAACGCGTCAATCGCGCAGGCGATTGTGGAACTGTTCAAAGCCCGCTTCGACCCGGCGCTGTGCAACCTCGGTCTGACATCGGACCACCAGGCATCGCAAGACCTTCTCAAGCAGCAGATCGAGACGCATCTGGCCGAGGTTGCGAGCCTGGATGAGGACCGCATCCTGCGCCAGTTCTTCGCCACCGTACTGGCAACACTGCGCACCAATGTCTGGCAAACGACAGCCAATGGCTCACACAAGTCCTACCTCAGTTTCAAGCTCGACCCGCGTCAGGTTCCGGGTGTCCCCGAGCCCAAACCCCTCGTTGAAATCTGGGTGTATTCGCCGCGCGTCGAAGGCATTCACCTGCGCAATGGCAAAGTGGCGCGTGGTGGACTGCGCTGGTCGGACCGGCGAGAGGATTTCCGCACAGAGATTCTGGGTCTGGTGAAGGCACAACACGTCAAGAACACGGTCATTGTTCCTGTGGGCTCCAAGGGCGGCTTTGTGCTCAAGAATCCGCCACCTGCCGGGGACCGGGAAGCGACACTGGCCGAAGGTGTGGCGTGCTACAAGATCTTCCTGCACGGTTTGCTCGATCTGACCGACAACCTGGTCAAGGGCGCTGTGGTGCCGCCGCCCAATGTGGTTCGCCATGACCCGGACGACACCTATCTGGTGGTGGCCGCAGACAAGGGGACAGCCAGTTTTTCGGATATCGCCAACAGCGTTTCAGCCGAATACGGCTTCTGGCTCGGCGACGCGTTTGCCTCGGGTGGCTCTGTCGGTTACGACCACAAGAAGATGGGCATCACGGCACGCGGCGCCTGGGAATCGGTCAAGCGGCACTTCCGCGCACTGTCTGTCAATACGCAGGCGACACCCTTCACAGTTGCAGGCATCGGTGACATGTCGGGCGATGTGTTCGGCAACGGCATGCTGCTGTCGCCTCACATCCGCTTGCTGCTGGCGTTTGACCACAGGCATATTTTCATTGACCCGGCACCGGACGCGGCACGTTCCCACGCCGAGCGAGCGCGTCTGTTTGCATTGCCGCGATCGAGCTGGGACGACTACGACAAGAGTCTCTTGTCCGCCGGTGGTGGCGTTTACGCGCGCTCTGCCAAGTCAATCCACTTGAGTCCCGAGGCGCGTGCCGTCATTGGCATAGCCACCGAAGAGCTGACGCCGGCCGAATTGCTGCGGGCGATTTTGCTGGCGCCGGTGGACCTGCTTTACAACGGCGGCATCGGCACCTACGTCAAGGCGGCTTTTGAGAGTCACGCCCAGGTCGGTGACAAGGCCGGTGATGCCTTTCGCGTCAACGGCAAGGAGCTGCGCTGCAAGGTGCTGGCCGAAGGCGGCAACCTGGGTTGCACGCAAAACGGCCGCATCGAGTTTGCGCAGAAGGGCGGCCTGATCTATACCGATGCAATCGACAATTCTGCTGGGGTCGATTGCTCTGATCATGAGGTCAATATCAAGATCCTGCTCGGCAGCGTGGTCGAGTCCGGTGACCTGACCCTGAAGCA
>CAIQVX010000286.1 GCA_903875275.1 uncultured beta proteobacterium
ATGTGCATGGACTCGACCATTCCGCGCAAGCGCCTGGCCGACATGCTGCTGGCGATCCAGCAGATGGAGAAGAAGTATGGCCTGCGCTGCGCCAACGTGTTTCATGCCGGCGACGGCAACCTGCATCCGCTGATCCTGATTGATGCCAGCGACGCCGATCAGTTGCACCGTTGTGAACTGTTTGGCGCCGACATTCTGGAAACCAGTGTCGCCATGGGTGGTACGGTGACTGGCGAGCACGGTGTAGGCATTGAAAAACTCAACTCCATGTGCGTGCAGTTTTCAGGCGAGGAGAATGAACAGATGTTTGGCCTCAAGCGCGCATTTGACAGCAAGGGTCTGCTCAACCCTGGCAAGGTGATACCCACACCGCAGCGCTGCGCCGAGTACGGCAAGATGCTGGTGCGCGGCGGCAAGCTGAAATTCGCTGAGCTGGAGCGCTTCTAATCCTGACTGCATTGGAAATGTCATATGGAAATTAAAGTCAACTTTTTCGACAAGCTTCGCCTGGAAGCCAGGTTCGATGATTTCACGGTGGTGACCGTTGACGGGGTCTGGCCCGTCGGACATGCTGCGAGCGCGGACTTGGTGTCCTGGGGTCTGTCCGCGGGCAGCATGGCCAGCAGCGAGGATCGTGCAAAGGCTGAGCGCGCCGAGCAGCAGCAGCGCCGCACGCAGGTGGTCTTCGCCGGCGTGACGATGTAGGCGCTCTCAGGCGCGTACGCCGACATTGCCGCTGCGGTCGCCGCGACCGTGGCTCAAGCACACGCTATGGATCACGTCTCACCGAACGACGCCAAGCTGGAGCCGATGGACCTCGCCAAGGCGAGCGGGGGCCGGAGCGGAGGCGGGAGCCGCATCGCGCCGAAGTTGCCCGAGAGCGGCATGTCCGACGAACAGAAGCTGGCAGTCGGCCTGATCGGCGAGCTTTGGGCACGTGAATGGCTGCGCCGCCGACACAATCTGGAGTCGGTCGACGAAAGCATGTGGGTGTCTCGCTACCGCGATGCGGTACTCAACACGACTGCATTTTTCCCGGGTGCCGCAACATATTCGGGCACCCCACGAGATCTTCGCGACCGCACTGCGGACACTCGCGGCTAACGAATCCTGGTTGATTCCCGAAATAGGCTTTGACGCAACGATCACCACTTTGCCGACGTCCAAGACCCTTGGCCGAACGGGCGGTTTGGAGGACGAGTACTGATTTCGCCGGCGTCGTTCTTCTTGAACACCAGGAACCCGCGTAGGCAGCTATTTGTCTTGCAGCAGGTTGAGCGCCTGCCCTGGCCACTCCCGCCATGGGCAGACATCGGCTACATCGCGCACCTGCGGCTGACTGCCCGCGTAGACCAGCATCGGCCGACCGCCGGGCTCAGGCTGCTCGGGCGCATGCGCTGCACTGGCGGCGGTTTGCCGGAGTGCGGCGTACTTGCGCAATGAGCCAAACCAATCGCCAGCCACCGTCTGTCCGGCCTTGAACTCAACCGTTCGAAGCTGGCTGCCATGCTCCACCAGCAAGTCCACTTCGCTGCCGATCTTGTCACGCCAAAAGAATAGCCGCGCATCCAGGCGCAGGTGCAGATTGATCTTGACCGCTTCGGCCACCGCCCAGGTTTCAAACAACGGCCCGCGCAGCGACGACAAGGCCAGTTCCTCCGCACTGCGGACACCCGCGAGCCAGGCAGCCAGACCCGTGTCATAAAAATAGAGCTTGGGTGACTTGGTCAGCTGTTTGCCAAAGTTGACATGGTGCGGAGGCAAAAGAAACACCAGGTAACTAGCCTCCAGAATTGACAACCAGCCCTTGGCGGTGGGGCTGCTGATGCCGCAGTCGGCCCCCAAGGACGAAAGATTCAAGACCTGCGATGTGCGCGCCGCGCACATGCGTACAAAGGTTCGAAAGGTCTGCAAGTCCCGCACGTTGAGCATCTGGCGTACGTCGCGCTCCACGTAGGTGGCAAAGTAGTCCGCCAGCCAAATGCCTGGTGGAATGCCACGGTCCAGCGGCACCGGATACAGGCCGCGCCAGAGCATGTCTTCCATGGAAGGAATAGGCAAGTTCGCGGCTTGCAACTCGCCCAGGGTAAATGGCAAAAGCTCCAGCAGACCGACCCGACCCGCCAGAGACTGGCTGATCTCACTGCGCAAGCCCAGTTGCTGCGAGCCCGTCAACACCCAGGCACCCATGGCGCGGTCTCGGTCGACGATAGTTTGCAGGTACGAAAACAATTCGGGCGCGCGCTGAGCTTCGTCCAGAATTGCGCCACCGGCAAACTGCCCCAGAAAACGCCGGGGGTCGGACAGTGCACTCTCCCGCACGTCCGGGTCTTCCAGCGACACATAGGGCTTGTCCGGAAAAGTGGCCTGGACCAACGTGGTTTTGCCGGACTGACGCGGCCCGGTCACCGCAACCACCGGATACCATTGGGCGAGTGCTTGAAGTTGAGGCGTGGCTTGCCGAGGAATCATCGCGCGATGGTATCAGCTTTTCAAATATGTGGCTAAAATTAAATTTGCAAATTAAATGTAGCCATACTAGCGGTGCTGGGCTCGGTGGACGGCAGCGTGCGCTTCTTCCGCCTGACACCAACGAGCACGAAGCTGGAGACGCTGGACCGGCACCAGCGCCTGATAGACAGTTACAACAAACTGCACAAAGCGCGGGCCAATGTGAGGGCCAAGGCTGGCCATCCACCAAGCTGAGGTAGAGATCAATCAGCAGCAGATCCATGCAAGTTAGAAGGAGAAGAAATTTATGAAGATGGCAGCGATCCAAATGGTTTCTGGCACCAGTGTCGAGCACAATCTGGTGCACGCCGGTGAGTTGCTGGAGCGTGCTGCTGCGCAAGGCGCTGAGCTGACCGTGCTACCTGAGTACTTCTGCCTCATGGGTCTGCAGGACACCGACAAGCTCAAGATACAGGAACAGTTCGGCAACGGACCGATCCAGGACTTCTTGAGGCAAAGAGCGCAGAAACTTGGGATGTGGATCGTTGGCGGAACGCTGCCCTTGGCCACCATTGACGCCGCTCGCGCTCGAAACAGCTCGCTGACCTTTGATCCGAGTGGTCAATGCGTTGCCCGGTACGACAAGATTCACTTGTTCCGGTTTGACAATGGGCAGGAGAGTTATGACGAGTCGTGCGTGCTCGAACGTGGTGCACATCCTGTGACTTTTGACGTTCCATCCATCGACGGCAACACTTACCGCATTGGTATGAGCATCTGCTATGACTTGCGCTTCCCTGAGTTGTATCGAAATTTGAAGGCGGACATCCTGCTGGTGCCAAGCGCATTTACGTTTACGACCGGGCAAGCGCACTGGGAGATACTGCTTCGGGCGCGCGCCATCGAAAATCTGGCCTATGTGCTGGCCTCAGCGCAGGGGGGTGTTCACGAAAACAGTCGCCGCACCTGGGGTCACAGCATGATTGTTGGACCATGGGGGCAGATTCTTGGCGAGCAGGCAGAGGGCAGCGGCGTTGTCGTGACTGACGTGGATGAGAGAACATTGCAACTTGCACGTAGCCGATTGCCAGCGCTCAAGCACGTCGTGCTTTGAGCTCTTGCGAGACCCGACAGGTTTGCGCGCCTCCCTCACGGCGCGACCGCAGAAGCGGTGCATAGCAGGCCACGCTTGTTCGTGTTGTTGGCGGGAGCTCAGTTCGACGAAATCGCCGCCTCAAACTCGCCGTGTGATGCGCGCGCCCAAGCCAAGCAGCTTTTCCTCAACGCGCTCATAACCGCGCTCTATCATGTTGGCGTTTTGCACGGTGGACTTGCCGGTGGCGCACAGCGCGGCGCCCAGCAAAGCCATGCCGGCGCGGATGTCGGGTGAGCTCAGGGTGGTGGCGCGCAGTTTGGCGCGGCCGCTGATGACAACCCGGTGCGGGTCGCAGACCACGGCGCGCGCGCCCATGGCAATCAACCGGTCCACGAAATACAGGCGCGACTCGAACATCTTTTCGAAGAACAGCACATTGCCTTCGACCTGGGTTGCCAGCGTGATCATGCAACTCATCTGGTCAGTGGCAAACTGCGGCCAGGGGCCGTCGTCAA
>CAIQVX010000287.1 GCA_903875275.1 uncultured beta proteobacterium
ATCTGGACCCCTTGAAGCGCACCGAGCGCGACAAGATTCCTGAACTCGATCCCGCGTTCTACGGGTTCAGTGATGCTGATCAGGAAGCGGTGTTCAACACCAGCAACACCTTCTTCGGCAAAGACACCATGAGCCTGCGCGAGATGATGAACGCGCTGCGCCAGACCTACTGCGGCACCATTGGTGCCGAGTACATGTACATCACCGACCAGAATCAGAAGCGCTGGTGGCAGCAAAAGCTGGAGAGCATACGCTCGCAGCCTGATTTCACGCCGGAAAAAAAGAAGCACATCCTGGATCGCCTGACGGCAGCCGAGGGGCTGGAGCGCTTTCTTCATACCAAGTACGTCGGACAGAAGCGTTTCTCGCTGGAAGGTGGTGAGAGTTTCATCGCAGCCATGGATGAGCTGATTCAGGGCGGCGGCGCCATCGGATTGCAGGAAATCGTGATCGGCATGGCGCACCGTGGGCGCCTGAATGTGCTGGTCAACTCATTGGGCAAGATGCCGGCCGATTTGTTTGCCGAGTTTGACCACACGGCGCCAGAGGACCTCTCCAGTGGTGACGTGAAGTACCACCAGGGCTTCAGCTCCGATGTATCTACCCCTGGCGGCGCAGTGCATCTGTCGCTGGCTTTCAATCCATCGCACCTTGAAATCGTCAATCCGGTGGTGGAGGGTTCGGTGCGGGCACGCATGGACCGCCGCTCGGATCCCAAGGGCTTGCAGGTATTGCCGATCCTGGTGCACGGGGACGCCGCCTTTGCCGGCCAGGGGGTCGTGATGGAAACGCTGGCGCTGGCCGAGACGCGCGGCTATTGCACGGGCGGCACCGTGCACATCGTCATTAACAACCAGATCGGCTTTACCACCAGCGACCCGCGTGATACGCGCTCGTCCATTTATTGCTCGGACATCGTCAAGATGATCAAGGCACCAGTCTTGCACGTCAACGGCGACGACCCGGAGGCCGTGGTGCTGGCAACGCAGATTGCGCTGCAGTACCGCATGGAGTTCCAGAAAGACGTGGTGGTGGACATCGTGTGCTTCCGAAAGCTCGGACACAACGAGCAGGACACGCCGGCGCTGACGCAGCCCCTGATGTACAAGAAGATCGCGCAGCATCCGGGCACGCGCAAGCTGTACGCCGACCGTCTTGCGGCGCAGGGAATGGGTGCCACGCTGGGCGATGACATGGTCAAGGCCACACGGGCGGCGCTGGATGCCGGCAAGAACACCTTTGACCCGGTGCTGACCAATTTCAAGAGCAAGTACGCGGTTGACTGGACCCCCTACATTGGCAAGAAGTGGACCGATGCGGGCGACACCGCGTTGCCGCTGCCGGAATGGAATCGCCTGGCGGAGCGGCTCACCACTTTGCCGTCCTCCATCACACCGCATCAACTGGTGAAGAAGGTCTACGCAGACCGAGCCGCCATGGGCCGCGGTGAAATACCGGTGGACTGGGGCATGGGCGAGCACATGGCTTTTGCGTCCCTGGTGGCAGGTGGGTATCCGGTGCGTCTCAGTGGCGAGGACTGCGGGCGAGGCACTTTCACGCACCGGCACGCGGTGATTCACGACCAGAACCGTGAGAAGTTCGACGAGGGCACCTACACGCCGCTGCAGAACGTGGCCGATGGCCAGGCGCCCTTTGTCGTGATCGACTCCATCCTGTCCGAAGAGGCGGTGCTGGGCTTCGAGTACGGCTACGCGTCTAACGACCCCAACACCATGGTGATCTGGGAAGCGCAGTTCG
>CAIQVX010000288.1 GCA_903875275.1 uncultured beta proteobacterium
CCCGCTGGGCTTTGGCTACAACCCGGAACTGCTGGCCAAGAAAAAGCTGGCTGTACCCAAGTCCTGGGCTGATTTGCTCAAGCCCGAATACAAAGGCGATATCCAGGTGGCCAATCCAGGCTCCAGCGGCACCGCCTACACCATGGTGGCCACACTGGTGCAGTTGATGGGCGAGGACAAGGCATTTGATTACCTCAAGGGCTTGCACAAGAATGTCAGCCAGTACACACGTTCCGGTACCGGGCCGATCAAGGCGGTGGCGCGCGGCGAGACGGCAGTGTCCATCAGCTTTGTGCACGATGGGCCAGGCGAGAAGATGAATGGCTTTCCGGTCGAGACCGTGACACCGATGGAAGGCACGGGCGCCGAGATTGGCTCCATGAGCATCATCAAGGGTGCACGCAATCTGGAGGCCGCGAAGAAGTTCTACGAGTGGGCACTGACACCGGCGGCGCAGGAGATGGCAGCCGCGGCCAAGCAGTTTCAGTTGCCTTCCAACAAGAACGCGAAGAATGATCCGCGCATTCCTGATTTCAAGAAAATCAAGTTCATCAATTACGACTACGCCAAGTACGGTGCCAGTGCCGAGCGGCGGCGCCTGATCGCGAAGTGGGAAAAGGAAGTTAACTCCCTGCCTCGCTGATGAAAAAAGACCCCAACCAGGCCATTCGCATCTGGTTGGTGCTTGGGCTGCTGGCTTACCTGTTGCTGCCCTGGTACGCGATCCAGGACACGGCCTGGTACAGCGTTCTGCCCCAAATCCTGGGTGGCCCGGAGACCGCCAACGGCTTGTTGCAGGCTGTCCAGCATGGGCGCCCATGGCTGCTGCTGGGCCTGCTCGGACTGGGACTGGCGTCTGTTGCGCTAACGGTGGCCCCGGGCCGGGTCCAGGGAGCCTGGCTGCTGGCCGGTGGCGTGACCGGCTTTTCAGGACTGCTGGCCAGCGGCTTTCTGATCGGTGCCAAGGGCTGGTCCTTCGAGCTCATGAATACGCTGTGGGGGGAACTGGCCGGCAGACAGTTCGGTATTGGCGGTGGTGCCTTTCTGGCACTACTGGCGCTTCTGATGATCGCTGCTCTGGGGGTGGCGCGGCGTGGCTATTTCAAGGGTGACCTGTTCATTGCCTGCACCGTTGTCGGGTGTTCGGCGTTGCTCTTGTTGTTCATTGCATTTCCCGTGAGCAAGGCACTGTATGGTGCGCTGTTGACGGAGGACGGGCACTGGTCCCTGACAGCAATTTTCCAGCGCATAGGCAACGAGCGCGTCTGGGGCCTGAACTGCCTGATCGGTGGCGTGCGCTGCGGCGTGGCCTGGAATACGCTTTTTCTGGCGCTGCTGACGGCGACTGGGACGACGCTGCTAGGGACCATGATGGCGCTGCTGGCCGAGCGCAGCGCCGGTCCCAGAATTCAGACCCCGCTGCGCGTCGTCGCCCTGCTACCCATCATCACGCCGCCCTTTGTGGTCGGGCTCGGACTGATTTTGCTGTTTGGCCGCGCCGGCATCGTGAATCAGCTGCTGGAATATACCTTTGGCCTGGCGCCGACACGCTGGTTTTATGGCGCTCTGGGTGTCTGGATTGCGCAGTTGTTTGCCTTCACGCCGATTGCCTTCATGATCATGCGTGGCGTGGTGCAGGGCGTGGCGCCGAGCCTGGAAGAGGCGGCGCAAACCCTGCGCGCGAACCGGCAGCAGACCTTTCTGACCATCACGCTGCCGCTGCTCAAACCGGGTCTGGCCAACGCGTTCCTGGTCGGCTTCATTGAAAGCATGGCGGACTTTGGCAACCCGATCGTCGTTGGTGGACAGTTCTCGGTGTTGTCCACCGATATTTTCTTTGCCATTGTGGGTGCCCAATACGACCAGGGACGGGCCGCTTCGCTGGCCTGGATTCTGACGCTGTTTGCGCTGGCGGTATTTGCGCTGCAGCGCGCCTTGCTGGGCAAGCAGAGCTACACCACCGTCAGCGGCAAAGGGGATGCCGGCATTGCGATGGCCCTGCCGCACGGCGTTCGGCGCATTCTCAATCTCGTGGTCTATCCGTGGCTGGCGTTCACGGTGCTGGTTTATCTGTTCGCCTTTGCCGGCGGCTTTGTCCAGACCTGGGGCCGCGACTACACCATCACGCTCAACCATTTCAGGACCGCGTTCGCGCTCGAATGGAGTCAATACGGCCTGGTGTGGGCCGGTACGGCATGGAACTCCTTCTTCACCACGGTCAAGCTGGCCGGCATCTCGGCCCCCATGACAGCAGCCACGGGGCTGTTGATTGCCTACCTGCTGGCGCGAACCGAGTTTCGCGGTCGTGCCCTGTTTGAATTTGTGGCCCTGTTGGCCTTTGCCATCCCCGGCACCGTGCTCGGGCTGAGTTACATCCTGGCTTTCAATGTCCCGCCAGTGGAACTTACCGGCACCGGCCTGATCATCGTGCTGTGTTTCATGTTCCGAAATCTGCCCGTAGGTGTGCGCGCCGGGACGGCAGCTTTCAAGCAACTCGACAAATCGCTGGATGAAGCTTCATTGATGCTTCGGGCCTCCACCGCTCAGACACTGTTTCATGTGGTGTTGCCCCTTCTCAAACCGGCTTTGGTGGCTGCGCTGGTGTACAGCTTTGTGCGCGCCATGACCACCGTCAGTGCGGTGATCTTTCTGGTGACGGCAGAGAACGAACTGGCCACGACCTACATCATTGGCCGGGTTGGAAATGGCGACTATGGCGTGGCGCTGGCCTATTGCACGGTGCTCATCGTCCTGATGTCACTGGCCATTGCACTGATCCAGTTTTTGGTCGGCGAGCGCAAGCTCGGTCGGCGCAAAGGAATGAAAACATGAACTACGGTGTTGAATTCAGGAACATCAGCAAACGCTATGGCACGGACGCGTCGGCACCGCTGGTGGTGAAGGAAATCAGTTTCGAGATCGAGACTGGTACGCTGACCACGATTCTGGGCCCGTCGGGGTGCGGCAAGACCACGGTCCTGCGCATGATTGCGGGTCTCGAATCTGCCACTTCGGGTCAGGTCATCGTTGCTGGCAAGGATGTGACGACACTGGGACCGGCCGATCGCAATGTCAGCATGATGTTTCAGAGTTATGCCCTGTTTCCGCACATGAACGTGGTGGAAAACGTGATGTACGGGCTCAAGATGTCTGGCGTTTCCCGGGAAGAAGCCAGTACACGCGCCCGTGAAACCTTGTGCAACGTCGGGCTGACCACTTTCGATGAGCGGCTGCCCAGTGAGTTGTCAGGGGGACAGCAGCAGCGTGTGGCCTTGGCACGCGCGCTGGTGCTGGAGCCGGCCGTGCTCCTGTTTGACGAACCGCTGAGCAATCTGGACGCACGCTTGCGGCGTGAGATGCGCGAAGAAATCCGCTCCTTGCAACAGCGTCTGAGTCTTACGGTGGCCTACGTCACGCACGACCAGAGTGAGGCACTGGCGGTAAGCGACCAGATCATCGTGATGAATGAGGGTGGTATCGCGCAGCGCGGCACGCCACAGGATATGTACGAACGCCCGGGTAGCGAGTTTGTTGCCGGCTTCATGGGCGAAGCGATGCTGTTTCCAGGTGTGGCACTGTCTGGTGGGCTGGTGCAACTCGGACCGATTCAGATCAAACCGAAACAGTCGCTGCCTGCTGGCGCCGTCAAGGTCGCAGTGCGCCCGGAGGCCTGGCACATCCATCGTCTGGCACAGACCGACGAGCACGGCTTGCCTGCCAGATTGCTCAAGTCTGCCTACCTGGGCAGTTTCTTTGAGTACAGTTTTGAGACCGCACTGGGCAGTGTCTTTGTGGTTTCACCGGACCTGACCGACGTCTTGCCGTTGGGGATCGACGTATGGCTGACGCTGGCTGATCATGGCGTCTCGGTGGTCGCTGGATAATGACACCATGAACCAACTGGACGCGCTCAAACAGTTCACCACGGTGGTGGCAGACACTGGGGACTTCAGGCAGATGGCGGCGTATTTGCCACAGGACGCCACCACCAACCCGTCCCTGATACTCAAAGCGGTTCAAAAGCCGGATTACAGCTTCTTGTTGTCCGACACGGTGGCGCGTTACCGCGGACGCCCACTCGACGAAATCACTGATCGCCTGCTTGTGCGCTTTGGTGTCGAGATTCTGGCCATCATCCCCGGGCGTGTTTCCACCGAAGTTGATGCCCGGCTGAGTTTTGATGCCAGCGCCACGGTGGCGCGCGCCGAGCGCATTGTCGAGCTTTATCAGGCCGAAGGCATTCACGTCGACCGGGTGTTGATCAAGGTGGCGGCGACTTGGGAAGGAATTGACGCGGCAGCGCAGTTGGAGCGTCGTGGCATCCACACCAATCTGACTTTGTTGTTCTCGTTTTGCCAGGCAGTGGCATGCGCCCAGGCCAGGGTGCAGCTGATTTCACCCTTTGTAGGCCGCATTTACGACTGGTACAGGAAATCTGCAGGCGCCGCCTGGGTCGAGGCAGACAACGCTGGCAGCAATGATCCAGGCGTCAAGTCCGTGCAGCAGATCTACAACTACTACAAGAAGTTCGGTATTGCCACCGAGGTCATGGGTGCGAGCTTTCGCAACACGGGACAGGTCACGGCGCTGGCTGGCTGCGATCTGTTGACCATCAGTCCTGACCTGCTTGCCACGTTGCAGGCAAGCCAGACACCGCTGGAGCGGGCGTTGGATGCGAAAGCAGCCGGGTCACTGGAGTTGACGCACGTGAACTACGACGAGGCGGGTTTTCGGTATGCGCTTAATGAGGACGCGATGGCGACCGAGAAACTGGCGGAGGGCATACGCGCATTCTGCCTCGACAGTGTGCGCCTGGATCAGTTGCTGCTGGCGGCGTGAAACTCAACTCAAGGACCTTCCATGGAACGCATTCGCTGTGACCGAACTGCCACCTGGCGTGGGCTGCAAAACCTGTTCACGAACGGTGGCCAGACCTTTGACCTGCGCCGCGCCTTTGCGGATGACGAGGGGCGCTTGCAGGCCTTCAGTCAGAACGCGCCGCATGTCTTTGCCGATTTGTCGAAAAACCTGATCGACCGCGCAACGCAGCAATTGCTGTTCACGTTGGCACGCCAGTGTGGCCTGGAACAACACCGCGATGCCATGTTTTCCGGCGCAGCGATCAACACCACCGAGCAGCGAGCCGTGCTGCACTGGTTGTTGCGCAGCCCGGCGTCACTGGCCGATGGCGCTGACGCTTTGGCGGGCGAGCGCGCGCAAGTGCACACGGTGCTGGGCGCCATGCTGGCCTACGCGCAGAGCGTGCGTGCCGACGACGCCATTACCGATATCGTCAACATCGGCATCGGCGGCTCCGATCTGGGACCGCAAATGGCGGTGCTGGCGCTCGATTCGTTCGTGTTGCCGGGCAAACGCTTTCACTTTGTCTCGAATGTGGATGGCCATGAACTCGCCGCCGTGCTGCAGCGACTCAAGCCTGATAACACCTTGTTCCTGATTGCCAGCAAGACCTTCACCACCATCGAGACCATGACCAATGCGCGCTCGGCGCGGGACTGGTTCGAATCCAACGGTGGCAAGGACGTGGGCAGGCACTTTGCCGCACTGACGACCAATGTGGCAGCGGCCAAGGCCTTTGGCATCCGCACCACCTTTGGTTTCTGGGACTGGGTTGGCGGTCGGTATTCGGTCTGGTCGGCCATCGGGCTGCCGCTGGCCATTGCCATTGGTGAGCAGGGCTTCCGGGAGTTTCTTGGCGGTGCTCACGCGATGGACGAGCACTTCCGCAGTGCCGCGCTGGAACAGAATCTGCCGGTTCGCCTGGGGCTGCTGGACATCTGGTACCGCAATTTCCATCGCTTCACCAGCCGCTCCATTGCGCCCTATCACAGCGCTCTGCGGCGCCTGCCTGCCTATCTGCAGCAGCTCGAGATGGAAAGCAACGGCAAGTGCGTGGACGCGCAGGGGCAGGCCCTGCGTTTTGGCACGGCGCCGGTATTGTGGGGCGAGCCCGGCACCAATGGCCAGCACGCCATTTTTCAGATGCTGCACCAGGGTACGGACGTGGTGCCGGTCGAATTTGTGGCGGTCAAGAAGCCCAGGCACGATCTGCCCGGGCATCACAATTTGCTGCTTGCCAATGTGCTGGCGCAGGCTCAGGCGCTGATGGTCGGCCAGCGTGATACCGGCGGCCACAGGAATTTTCCGGGCAACCGACCCAGCACCTTCTTGCTGCTGGATGAATTGACGCCGACCACGCTAGGCGCACTGATCGCGCTGCAGGAACACCGTGTTTTCGTCAGCGGTTCACTCTGGGGAGTCAACAGCTTTGACCAGTGGGGAGTGGAGCTCGGAAAGGTGTTGGCCAAAGACCTGCAGGTGCGTATGCAGACGGGTGATGTCAGCGGCCTGGACAGTTCGACCGCTGGTTTGCTGCAGCGCTTGCGCTAATGGAAATGGGTGTCATTGCGGGCCCCGACCGGCAATCCATGAACCTGGTATTCGATTTCGGTGCGGTCCTGATTGAGTGGCAACCGGCCAGGCTGGTTGCATCGCACTTTCCGGAACTGGCCGCAACACCCGAGGCAGCGCAACAGGCGGCACGTTCCATCTTTGGTCATGCGGACTGGCATGACTTTGATCGAGGCACGCTGAGCCCTGACTGCGTGGTTCAGCGTACCGCGCAGCGCCTGGCCTTGCCATTCGATGAGATGCAGCACTTGGTGTCGGGCATTGGTGAGCGCTTGACTCCGATCCAGGAGACGATGGACGTTCTGGCTGATCTGGCGCAGCGACGCGATCAGCGCGGTGATGTGCGGCTGTACTACCTCTCCAATATGCCTGCGCCCTATGCGCGCACGCTCGAACACAAGTACGCATTTCTGCGCTGGTTTGATGGCGGTATTTTTTCTGGCGATGTGCAGCGCAGCAAGCCTGATCCGGTGATCTACCAGCTGTTGCAGAGCAAATACGCGCTGGAGCCGGCGCAGACCTTGTTTGTTGATGACGTGCAGGACAATGTGGATGTCGCCTGCAGTCTGGGCTGGAGCGGTGTGCGTTTTGTTTCGGCGCAGCAGCTGCGATCAAGTCTGGCAAATTTGTTATCCCAATCACAAGGAGATTTATGAAACTGGTACGGTATGGAAAGCCCGGCAGGGAAAAGCCCGGGATGATTGACGCGGAGGGTCGATTGCGCGATTTGAGCACCGTGATCCCTGACCTCGGTCCGGATCAGCTCAGCGATGCGGCACTGGCACGCTTGCGCCGTCTGAAGCCGCAAACGCTGGCATTGGTGCCGGGCAAGCCGCGTCTGGGTGCGCCCGTCGCGAGCATCGGAAAATTCATCGCCATCGGGCTGAACTACGCGGATCATGCGGCCGAGGCCGGCATGCCGATTCCGAAAGAACCCGTGATGTTCACCAAGGCCATCAGCTGCATCCAGGGCCCGAGCGATCCCGTCATGCTGCCCAAGGGGTCCGTCAAGACCGATTGGGAGGTCGAACTGGGTGTGGTGATCGGGCAGCGTGCGCGCTACGTCTCGCAAAAGGAGGCGCTCAATTTTGTTGCCGGTTACTGCGCCGTCAACGACATCAGCGAACGCGAGTTCCAGATCGAGCGCGGCGGTACCTGGGACAAGGGTAAGGGTTGCGACAGCTTCGGTCCGCTGGGACCCTGGCTGGTGACACGTGACGAGGTGCCGAACCCGCAAAAACTGGCGCTGTGGCTGGAGGTCAATGGCCAGCGCATGCAGAGCGGGAGCACCAAAACGATGATTTTTGGCGTCGCCAAAATTGTGAGCTATGTGAGCCAGTTCATCACCCTGATGCCCGGCGACGTCATCACCACCGGCACGCCACCCGGCGTTGGCATGGGCCGAAAGCCACAGCAGTTTCTGAAAGCCGGCGACACCATC
>CAIQVX010000289.1 GCA_903875275.1 uncultured beta proteobacterium
CAGGTCAAACAGCACCGCCTGGCGCTGTCCGAATTCCAACCACGGCAGGCCGTAGAAGATGATCTGGGTCAGCCACACCATGCCCCAGCGCCAGTTGGCGAAGAAGCCGCGGACGCTGCGCGGGTAGATCCTCTGGTGCGCAGCGTACAGCGATATCAGTTCCCCATCGGCTTCTTCGGCTTGGATGGGGATGACTTTGCGGGGCTCGGAGTCCTTGTTATTCAATCGATATCCTCAATGTTTGTTCGCAGGCGGGCGATCAACGCCCGGCCTTCCTGGCATCTTCAGCCATTTTCCGCTTGAAAAAAGCACCGAACCAGACCGCCATGCCCAGCATGAAGGCAATCACACCCAGACTCATCAAACCGTAGTCGGTGCTGAACAGATCTGTAAGCATTTTCATGGTGGCATTCCTTTGAATAATGAAGTAATAAAACTATACCCCCAAGGGTATGAATTGCACTGACGTGCGTCAAGCGATGTCAAACTAGCCACCCACCATCAGTTGCTCAGCCAGGCAAAGGCCCTGGCCAGCATCAGCAGGGCCACCAGAACGCTGAACCAGGCAAATGCCTGCTGCAGCCGCCTGGCATCCATTTTTCTGGCCAGTTGCTGCCCCACCAGCAGCGCCACCACCGCGCCCCCGGCGAAGGGCAGCGCCACCGCCCAACGCACAGGCCCATGCACCGCCGCGGCAGTCACTCCGCTGCTGGAGACGAGCGCGATCACGGCCAGTGACGTGGCCTGAATGCTGCGAATCTCCAGATCGGTGTAACGCCTCAAGGCTGGCACGATCACAAAGCCGCCGCCGACGCCCAGCAATCCGCTGAGTACGCCCGCGATCAGTCCGGTGCCGGCCAGTGCGCGCGCGCAGGGACGGGTCCAGATCAGGCGCTGATTGACTGCATTGGCACGGCACAGCACCGACGCTGGTAGCGCCGCAGACGGGGTCGGTGTCCTGAGCATGCGCCAGGCGGTGTACAGCAGCACCAGGGCAAATGCACCCAGCAGCGGACGGTTGGGCAGGCGCTGGGCCAGCATCACGCCCAGCGGCGCTACCAGCATGCCCACCACCCCGATCAGGGCTGCTGCGCGGTAGCGCACGATGCGCTGGCGCAGACCCAGGGCCGCGCCCAGTGCGGCAGCCAGCCCGACTGCCACCAGACCGACTGGAGCCGCCTGCTGTACCGGCAAGTGCAGACCAAAAACCAGCAACGGAATTGACAGCACACCGCCGCCCGCACCCGTCAGTGCCATCACCATACCGATCAGTGCTCCCAATGCCAGAACCAGTGCGAGCGTTTGCATCAGCCAACCTTCAGAGGGCGTTCACCGGAATCTTGAGATAACTCACACCGTTGTCCTCGGGGGTGGGCAACCTGCCGGCGCGCAGGTTGACCTGGACCGCAGGCAGGATCAGCAGCGGCATCGCCAGTGTCTTGTCGCGCTGCGAGCGCATGCTGACAAATTCGGCCTCGGTCACGCCCTCATGCACATGGATATTGCCTGCACGCTGTGCACTCACACTGCTCACCCAGGCCGGCGCGCGACCTGCTGGCGGGTAGTCATGGCACATGTGAAGTCGGGTCTCGTCCGGCAGCGCCAGGATGCGCTGGATCGAACGGTACAGCATGGCTGCATCACCGCCGGGAAAATCGCAGCGCGCCGATCCGTAATCAGGCATGAACAGGGTGTCACCCACAAAGGCATCACGCCCGATCACAAAGGTGTTGCAGGCGGGGGTGTGCCCCGGTGTGTGCATGACGTGCAACGGCAGTTCGCCGACATGGATCACATCGCCATCATCGAGCAACTGATCGAAGTCCCGGCCTTCGGTGTCCAGATCCTTGTCATTGAATATTCGGCGGAACACTGTCTGCACTTCACAAATCTGGCGGCCTATGGCCACTTTGCCACCCAGCCGCTCTTTCAGATAGGGTGCGGCCGAGAGGTGATCCGCATGGGCATGTGTCTCCAGCAACCACTGCAGTTGCAGGCCACGCTGCCGGATGTAATCGAGCACCCGGTCGGCGCCGGTGTGAGACGTGCGACCGGATTTGGGGTCGTAGTCCAGCACACTGTCAATGACAGCGGCACCGTGGCTCACCGGGTCGAACACAAGGTGCGTCACGGTCGCGGTAGCTAGGTCAAAGAAAGACTCGATCGTGGAATCGTGCATGCTGCTCCTGCGAATACGCGAAGTGGGTTGATCTCGGCCGGTATGCTACGCCATAGTGTCCAGCGAGCGACCCTCGCCCGCCTCTTCTACCGTGCGCCCTTCGCGGATATGGTAAATCCGCTTGAACGTGGGAATGATTTTTTCATCGTGCGTCACCACAATGATGGCCGTCTGCGACTGTTGCGCCATCTGGTTCAGGATGCGCATCACCCCCAGCGCACGTTCGCTGTCCAGCGGCGCCGTCGGCTCATCGGCCAGGATCACTGGCGGCCGATTGGCCAGCGCTCGCGCAATCGAGACGCGCTGCTGTTCTCCGCCCGAGAGTTGCGAGGGCTCGGCCTGTGCCCGGTGCGCCACATCCAGCGCCGCCAGCAACTCCAGCGCCCTTGCGCGCGCGATTGCGTTGGAAATTCCGGCCAGCATCGGCAGCAGCGCCACGTTGTCGGTCACATCCAGAAAGGGAATCAGGTACGGTGCCTGAAAGACAAAGCCGATGCTGTCGCGCCGCAGCGTGCGCAGGTCAGGAATTTTCCAACTGCCGTCATAAATCACTTTGCCACCCAGCACCATGCGCCCGGCGGTCGGCTCAATGATGGCGCCCAGACACTTGAGCAGCGTGCTCTTGCCTGAGCCCGAAGGTCCGACCAGCCCCACCACCTCGCCGGGACCGACGGTCATGTTGACGTCCTTGAGCGCTTCCACCGCCGTGTCGCCCTGACCGTAGGTCTTGCGCAGACCTTCAATGAGGATGCCGCCCTGATTCATGCGCTGTTACCCACCGATGGCCTCAGCCGGATCAACCCGCAGCGCAGCCCGGATCGCCAGCGTGCTGGCCAGGGCGCAGATCAGCATGGTCACGCCAAAACCGGTCAGCGCATCGCCCTGCTGCAGCAGCACAAACTTTGGAAACACCGGCGCCCACAGCGTGGCAGCCAGCTTGCCTACAACGAAGCCGATCACGCCCAGACCCAGCGCCTGCTGCAGGATCATGCCGGCAATCGTGCTGTTGCGGGTACCGATCAGCTTGAGCACGGCGATCTCGCGAATCTTGCCCAGCGTCATGGTGTAGATGATGAAAGCCACAATGGCCGCGCTGACAATCGCCAGAATCACCAGGAACATGCCTATCTGTTTGGCCGAAGTGGCAATCAGCTTGGCCACCAGAATGTCTTCCATGCCTTCGCGCGTAAAAACCTGCAGATGCTTCCAGCGCCGGATCGGCTCCGCAACCTGCTGCGGCAACAAGCCGTCCTGAACCTGCACCAGAATCGCGTTCACGTTATGGCTGCTGGTCTGCGTTGCCTGCACCGCGTCCAGCAGACCGGGCGTGCCCGGACGATTGAATGCCGGATTGGCTGCGGTGCGCACACGGTCATTCAGGATGGCGTCGTTGTCTTTCAGAAACTGCGCCTCCTGGGCGTCCTTGAGCGATATGAAGACCATCGGGTCGCCGCCAGAAGACACCATGCGCTGGGTCAGACCAACCACCTCATAGTCATGACGACGGATTCGAATGCGGTCACCGAGTAGAAAGCCCGTTTTCACATCCGCCACGGCTTCATAGTGGCTGCGCGTGAGATGGCGCCCTGCCACCAGATAGCCCGGTCCGCCTGGCTGCCCGGGCTCGATACCCACCACCATGGCCCGTACCTCGTCCTTGCCCTGTTGCACCTGCATGGTGAAGTAAGTCACGTTGGCCGCACGCGCCACGCC
>CAIQVX010000290.1 GCA_903875275.1 uncultured beta proteobacterium
GCGTCGAATCCATCGACACCAGGGCGCACTTGGCGGCCTCGTCCAGCGGTGTCGTCGGTGTGATGACGCGGTCCAGCACCGGCTTGCCGTACTTGGATTCGCCGACCTGGAAGTAGGGCGTCTCGGGCGTGGCCTCAATGAAGTTGCCGGCCGAATAGACCTGGAACAAGCGCATGCCTTCGCCCTGGATCTGGCCACCAAAAATGAGCGATACATTGAATTCGACGCCAGCCTGTTTCAGCGAAGCCGCATCTCGCTCGTAAACATGGCGAATGGCCGAGCCCAGCACCCGCGCGGCATCAAACATGCTCTTGGCGTTCCATATCGTGATCGGGTCACTGCCCTCGTGCTCCTTAAGTTGCTCCACCTGCAGGATCTCGCGCACCGATTGCGAAATGCTCAGGTTGCCAGCCGACAGCAATACCATGAAGCGATCGCGCGGCTTCTCGTAGACGATCATCTTGCGGAACGTGCTGATCTGGTCCAGTCCGGCGTTGGTACGGGAGTCGGACAGAAAAACCAGCCCGGCGTTGAGTTTGATGGCGACGCAATAGGTCATGTTCTGGAAGTCAGATGCAAAGAGTTAGAGTGTATCGAGGTGACTTGAGGCGCCAAAAGGATTAATCTGGGCCGGTGACCGGATTTGCAGGAGATCATCATGGTGTGTCGAATCTGTCTGAGTGCGCTGGTCGTGGCCCTGGCGCTGACGGGCTGCGGTGGGGGCGGTGCCGATGGTCCGGGTGTCGGCCTGCTCACCTTCGCTGGGAAAGCCCCTTACACCACGAACCTGGTGCTCAGCGCCCTGAGTGGTACCGCGTTCGTGCCCCGGGGCGCAACCTGCACGTACTACTCGGGTCCCTGGGCACCTGCGGGCTGCAGTTGCGACGTTGGAACACTGGCGTCGGGTCAGTGGACCAACGAAACCACGGGCAGCAGCGGCGCCCTGGAACTGCACATTGTCTACATTGGAAGCTGCACCCCGGGTGAAACCTGGTGGCGGGCGCTTGACGTTCCGTTTCTGCCAGGCACGAATCAGATCACGGTCAAACTCAGTGACGGCACGACCCAGGGCAGCACCAGCGTCACGGTGGTGCGCAGCGACTGACTCAGTATTTCAGCACCAGCTTGTCAAGCTGTTCCTCGGTGATGGCAGGCACATCGCCACGCGCCTTCCAGCGGTTCAGGTTCCAGCCGCCTTCGCCGACCCAGGCTTTCAGCGTGGCCAGGTTCTTGGCGCGCTCGGCATCGGTTTCACCCAGGTATTTGTACATATTGCCCGGTTTGCCGCCGGCGTAGGGGCTGCTGCCGTCGTCCAGCCGACGCATGAAGGCACCCGAATCCCGGTGTTAAAGCTTATGAATGAATCTAATGAGTGGCTGACCGGACGGTACCATGCGCCGCGCTTGCACCGGGCCGGATCATTGTGGCCGTCGTCGCACTGCAATCAGGGTGCAGTCGTCTGCCAGTTCACTGGTTTTTGTGAAATGCCTGACCTCGGCACGCACCATTGCGAGCAGGTTTTCCAGTGGCAAGGTCGCGTGTGCTTCAACCAGGCGTGCCAGAGCCGGTTCAGTGAATTCTTCGCCTGCCAGTGTCTGGGCTTCGGTGACGCCGTCGGTGTAGCACAGCAACAAGTCACCCGGCAGCAGGACGGTGTCCATACTTCGATAACGGATACCCGACAGCACACCGATGGCCGTCCCCTTGGGCAACGGCAGTGCTTCGCAACGCCCGGCATGAACTACAACCGGCGGAAGATGTCCGGCATTGGCGTAGGTGAGGTTCCCGGTCTCGATGTCCAGCATTCCGCAAAACAGGGTGACGAACATGTTGGCATCGTTGCCCACGCAGAGCTGGTCGTTCAAGCGTTCAATCAGTTCGGCGGGTTGCGGAAGCGAAAACGCGGCGACTCGCATCAGGCTGACAGCGCGAGCCATGAACATGGCGGCAGGAATGCCGTGACCTGAAACGTCACCCACACAAAAAAAGAGTCGCTGCGGTGCGACGAAGAAGGCGTCGAACAGATCACCGCCGACGACCGATGCAGCTTCCATCAGGCCGGCTACATCGACATCCTGCCGTTCTGGAAACATCGGGTTGCGCAGGGGCAGCATGCCGAGCTGCAGTTGACGAGCGACATCGAGTTCCTGGCGCAGGTGTTCGAGTTCGATTTTTCGACGCTGGCCTTCGAGCATGACTTCCCCATCGCGTCGCATGCGGGCGGCCAGGAGTGCCATCAGGTTGCGCGCCACGCCAGGGATCGCCATGAGTCGGGTCCAGAACAGATGCTCTGACAGTGGCAGCACGCGCGACGGGACGGTGGCCTTGACCAATGCCGAGACCGGTTTGCCATCGATGGCCGACAACTCGCCCAGGCACTCGCCCGCGGGAATGGCAATGGCATCTCCCGGTTTGCCGCCACTGTCGAGATAAGCCGCCAAGCCACCCGAGAGAACCACATAGACGGTGTCGTTGGCATCGCCAGGCCGCAACAACACATCGTCAGGCATGAGGTCGATGACTTCCAGATCGCCGATCGTTTCGATCACAGCCGATTCGTCGACATTGCGAAACAGGGACAGCCAGGACAAGGACTGGTGGCGCCGGTCGGCTGGCGCAAGGCGTTGTTCCGTGCCGATGGGAATACCTGCGATACGGCGCTCGATGGCGCGTTGGAATTGCATGGTGAATGACCTGCGGCTATGGCGATGGGTTGATTGGCCAGCGAACGACGAACTGAAGGCAGTTTCGACCTTGAAGATAGCTGTAGGTCACCTCGTCGGCGAAGCTGCGCATGAGGTCGATGCCGAGTCCGCCAGGGCTCGCCTCAGCCAGCGAAACAGGCACTGCTTTCGGTGTGGCGGTGAGGGGATTGAAAGCCCGACCGGTATCCGAAATCATCAGGGTGGCGTGACCGCCCTCGCCGTCGACCTCGGACCCCAGGCAGACTCTAACCGGTGCCAGTGCGGCATCGTCACCGCCATGATCAATCAGGTTCGCCAGTGCTTCGTTAAGGCACAAGTCCAGACGAAAGATCTGATCGGAGGGTATGGCGCGTGCATCGCCATGCTGTTGGAGCCATACCGAGGCCGATCTGACATCAGCCGCATCAGCGCGAATCTCCAGTAGCGTGGCAGGGGTTTCCAGCAACACGTGGTCCCTCAAGACTCAGGCCAGCGCCGCCTGTTCTGCCTCGGCGAAGCTTGCGAACATTGGGATCAGGACATCAATGCCGGTGGCTTCCAGCGTCTTGGCAACCGCTGCATTGTCACCAACCAGCAGCACCATGCGCCCGCCGCGACTTTGCTGCGCCTTGGCGTTGGTAATCAAAGATCGAATACCGATGGATGCCAGGAAGCTCACGCCGACAAGGTCCACCACGACGCGGCGTGCAGTCGCAGCTGCCAGGGCAGCGAATTTGGTGTCAATCTCTGCGGTGCCGGGTAGATCAAGGCGGCCTGTCAGGATGATGTGGCGGACCTGGCTGCTGCAATCTTGAAAGTCGATGGGCATGATGGTGCTCGCGGTGTGTGGGAGTGCGGGGGATAGGTCGATTCTATGACTCACGTGTGACGAAACGATGACAGTCGAACGGTCCGATTTGATCGAAGCGCTGGAAGCAGACCAGCCGCTTCTAGGATCGGCCATGGCCGGCGAAACAGACCGTGCAGTTGAGCGCCGAGGGCACTTCCCAAGGGTTACCCTGATATCCGGCACAAGGGCGTGGTAGCTCAGTTCCAGCTAGCTTCTTGCGGCGAAACCCTTCAGCTGGTACAGCGCATCCAGCGCCTCGCGCGGGCTCAAGGCATCAGGATCGATAGCCGCAAGCGCTGTCTCCACAGCGCTGACAGACACGTTGTCGGCAGCAGGCGGTGCAGCAAAGAGATCAACCTGGGTATCTCTCTGCGTGGCCTGGTTCTCCAGTGATTCCAGGGTATGGCGGGCCTGGTTCACGACGGCGGCGGGCATGCCCGCCAGGCGCGCCACCTGGATGCCGTAGCTGCGGCTGGCCGGTCCGCTCTGAATCTCATGCAGGAAGACGATGTCGCGACCCGACTCCACAGCGCTCACATGCACATTGATGGCGGCGTGGTGCGAGGCAGGAAACTCGGTCAGCTCGAAGTAGTGCGTGGCAAACAGCGTGTAGGCCTGTGTGCGGTCATGCAACTGGCTGGCGATAGCGCTGGCCAACGCCAGACCGTCAAAAGTGCTGGTGCCACGACCGATCTCATCCATCAGCACCAGCGAGTTGGGTGTGGCACTGTGCAGGATCTGCGCGGCTTCCAGCATTTCCAGCATGAAGGTGGACTGGGCGTTGGCCAGGTCGTCGGCGGCGCCAATGCGGGTGTGGATGGCGTCAATCGGTCCGAGCCTGCAAGCCGTTGCCGGCACGCAACTGCCGATGCTGGCCAGCAGCACGATGACGGCCACCTGGCGCATATAGGTGGATTTACCGCCCATGTTGGGGCCGGTGATGATCTGCATGCGCTGCCTGGGGCCGAGCCGGGTGTCGTTCGCAATGAACGTGCTGGAGCTGGTTTCATTCAGCCGCATTTCAACCACCGGGTGCCGGCCGGCTTCGATCTCCAGACAGGGCTCGCGGGAGAACTGTGGCGCGCACCAGTTCAGCGTCAGGGCCCGTTCGCACAGGGCGCACAAGGCGTCCAGTGTGGCCAGGGCTCGCGCCAGTTTGGTCAGCCGTGGCACGAAGACCTGCAGCTCATCGAGCAACTGCTCAAACAGGAACTTTTCGCGTGCCAGGGCGCGCTCCTGGGCGCTCAGCGCCTTGTCCTCAAAGGCTTTCAACTCCGGTGTGATGAAGCGCTCCACATTTTTCAGCGTCTGGCGGCGCCGGTAGTCTGGCGGCACCTTGTCAAGCTGGCCCTGCGTGACTTCGATGAAGAAGCCATGCACCTTGTTGTACTGCACACGCAGATTGGCAATGCCGGTGCGCGCCTTCTCGCGCCCTTCCAGGTCGAGCAGAAAGGCGTCGCAGTTGGTTTGAATGGCGCGTAGTTCGTCAAGCTCGGCATCGAACCCGCTGGCAATCACGCCGCCGTCGCGCAGCAGCGCGGCGGGTTCGCGGTCGAGTGCGCGCCCCAGCAGGTCCATACAGGCTTCGGGACACAGCAACTGGGCGGCGAGCTGTGCCAGCAAGGGGTCGCAAGCCGGTATGACAGGGGCCAGCCGGTCTGTCTTGCTCAGGGTCTGCTGCAGTGCGGTGAGCTCACGCGGACGCACCTGGCGCAGCGCCAGGCGGGCGGTGATGCGCTCCACATCGCTGCTGCCCTTCAAGTGCTGCCGCAAATCAGACCAGGCCCCCGTGCGCAATGCGGCAATGGCGCCCAGGCGTTGCTGCGCCTGCGTTCGCTCGCGCTGCGGCGTCAGCAGCCAGTGCTTGAGCAAGCGGCTGCCCATGCCGGTCATGCAGGTGTCCAGCAGCGAGAAAAGGGTTGGCTGCTCTTCGCCGCGCAGGGTTTGCAGCAGTTCCAGATTGCGCCGTGTGTTCGGCGGCAGCTCGATCAGTTCGTCGTTGCGCTGCACCCGCAGGCTGTGCAGATGGGTCAGGGCGCGTCCCTGGGTGTGCTCTGCGTAGGCCAGCAGGGCGGCAGCGCCCGCATGGGCCAGCGTCAGGTCCTGCGCCTGCCAGGCTGCCAGACTGGCGGCCTGGAGTTGCTCCAGCAGCTTGCGCTGGCCCAGACCGGCATCGAACTGCCAATCCGGTCGCACGGTAACGGACAGGCGTCCGGCCGCCTGCAGGCCGCGCAGTCGCGCTTCCAAGGCGGGCGTCGCACCGGCACCGAACAGTAGCTCGCCCGGGTTGATGCGCGCCACCCAGTCGGCCACCTCGTCACTGGCGCATTCGGCCAGGCACATCTCGCCCTGCGTGATGCTGAGCCAGGCGAGGCCACACTGGTTGCGCGCTCCCTGGTGCACCGCCATCAGTACCGATTCGGTCTTGTCGCCCAGCAGTTCCAGGTCGGTCAGCGTGCCCGGTGTGACCACGCGCAGCACCTTGCGTTCCACCGGCCCTTTGCCAGTCACCTCGCCCACCTGCTCGCAGATGGCCACCGACTCGCCGAGCTTGATCAGGCGCGCCAGATAGGTGTCCAGCGCATGGAAGGGCACACCGGCCATGACCACCGGCGCGCCAGCCGACTGGCCGCGCTGCGTCAGGGTGATGTTCAGCAATCGGGCCGCTTTCTCGGCGTCGGCAAAGAACAACTCGTAGAAGTCCCCCATGCGGTACAGCAGCAGCGTATCGGGGTACTCGGCCTTGATGGCCAGGTACTGGCTGATGCCGGGGGAGTGCTGCTTTTCTGCTTCGGTCATTGCGGGAAGTCTAGCAACATCAAAACACCGGATTAAGAATAGCAATAAAAATCATATTTTGTTAAATATTGACAAATAGCATGGTTCGTTTGAACTATTATGTGGCTTACCCGCCGGGTACCCAACCACATTTCGTCAAGCCCTGGAGATGCAAGAAATGACGCAGGAGGAAGCTGGAATGCCAGACGAGCACGGCATGCCGCCGCAGGAGGAGAAGACGCCTGCGATGATCGGCTACTGGGATCGCAGCCTGCTCAACCGTTTCGGCAACCAGGCTTATGCCCAATGGTTTGGCATCGATCCAGCCAGGATGCCGGGCATGCACATTCGCGACGTGATAGGCGAGGAGCGCTACCGCTTGAACCGGCCCTACATCGAGGCGGCGCTGGCGGGTGAAGAGCAGAGCTTTGAACGCGTGATTCCGGCGCCCGGCGGCAAGGAGCCGCGTGTTGCGCTGGCACAGTACATACCGGACATTGTTGATGGCGAGGTGCAGGGCTTTTATGCCCTGGTGTCAGACATTACCGCCAGGAAAAAGACAGAAGCGAATCTGCGCGAGAAGCAGGACCAGCTGCACGGGCTGTATGAGCTCTCGCAACTCGGAATCGCCATGGCCGACATGAGCGGGCGTTTTGTCGACTTTAACGAGGCCTTTCGCAGGATGAGCGGCTACAGTGCCGAGGAATTGAAGGTGCTCGATTACTGGAAGTTGACTCCGCAAAAGTATCTGGCGTCGGAACCGGCGCAGATGGAGACCTTGATCAGCACCGGGCGCTATGGTCCCTACGAGAAGGAGTACATCCGCAAAGACGGCACGCTGGTGCCTGTGTGTCTCAATGGTGTCATGATTACCGGGAGTGACGACCAGCGCTACATCTGGTCCATTGTGGAAGACATCTCCGAGCGCAGGCAGACGATGGAGCGGCTCCAGTTGTTCCAGCAGTGCATTGCCCGGGCCAACGACGTCATCCTGATCACCGAGGCCGAACCTATTGATCTGCCCGGTAACCGTATCGTCTTTGTCAATGACGCCTTTGAGAAGACCACAGGTTACAGCCGGGAGGAAGCGCTGGGCAACACGCCGCGCATGTTGCAGGGCCCAAAAACTGATCGGGCGACGCTGGACCGGATTCGAAAGGCGCTGAGCAACTGGCAGCCGGTTCGCGAGGAAGTGCTGAATTACACCAAGAGCGGTCAGGAATTCTGGAGCGAACTGGAGATCGCTCCGATCGCCAACGCTGATGGCTGGTTCACGCACTGGATTTCGATTCAGCGTGACATCACCCAGCGCAAACTGGCTGAAACCCAATTGCGTGAGAGTGAAAGCGCATTGAACGAAGCACAGTCGCTGGCGCAGATCGGCTCCTACGTAACCGACCTGTCAACCGGTATCTGGCAGGCTTCGTTAGCGCTGCGGCAGATCTTCGGTATTGATTCTGCTTTTGTGACCAGCATCGAAAACTGGGGCAAATTGATGGCACCAGGATATGAGCAGAAGATGCTCGACTACTACCAGAGTGTGGTCGAAGGTGACGGCAGGTTCGACATGGACTATGAGGTGATCCGCCCCAGCGACGGCGAGCGACGCTGGGTTCACGCTCTGGGTCGCTTTGTCTACGATGATGATGGCAAGCCCACCTTTCTCAAAGGCACCATTCAGGACATCACCGAGCGCAAACTGACCGAAAAGCGGATCGAAAACCTGGCCTACTTTGACGCCTTGACCGGGCTGCCGAACCGTCGTCTGATGCAGGACCGGCTGCAACACGCGCTACTCAGCAGCGCTCGGCAGAAGCATCTGGGGGCTCTGCTGCTGGTGGATCTGGATAACTTCAAGACATTGAACGATACGCTGGGGCATCAGCAGGGTGACCTGTTTCTGCAGCAGGTAGCCAAGCGCCTGCAGGAGAGTGTGCGCGACAGCGATACGGTGGCACGCTTTGGTGGTGATGAATTTATCGTGGTGCTGGAAGAGCTTGGCGAGAACCCGCTGCACGCGGCCACGCAAGCGGCCGTGGTGGGAGAAAAAATTTTGCGAAGGTTGGCGGAGCGCTACGAAATTGGCTACTTGGCGAACAGCGGTACCGCCAGTATTGGCATCACGCTGTTCGGAGATCAATCCGAAAGCGCGAATACACCCATGATGCGGGCCGATCTGGCAATGCACCGGGCGAAAGATGCCGGGCGCAATACTTTGTGCTTTTTTGACAGTCAGATGCAGACCGATATGATGAGTGCAGTGGCCCTTGAAGAAGACTTGCGGCACGCTGTGCAGAACCAGCAGTTTTGCGTTCACTACCAGGCGCAGGTGAGCGCAGAAAAAGAGATTGTCGGTGTGGAGGCCTTGCTGCGCTGGCAGCACCCGGCGCGCGGTTGGGTGTCACCGGCGGAGTTCATCCCGCTGGCCGAGAAGACGGGACTGATTCGCCCCTTGGGCTTGTGGGTGCTGGATACGGCTTGCAAGCAACTGGTGCGGTGGTCGCGCAGTCCGCAGACGGCACAATTGGCGATGGCAGTGAACGTGAGTGCGCGACAGTTTCGCGACAGCGACTTTGTCGATCAGGTGTTGGCCATACTGGAGAGCACCGGGGCCAAAGCGCATCTGCTCAAGCTGGAGCTGACCGAGAGCTTTGTGGTGGCCAATGTGGACGATATGGTGAGGAAGATGAATACGCTCAAAGCTGCGGGCATCCGTTTCTCGTTGGACGACTTTGGCACCGGGTATTCGTCGCTGTCGGTGCTCAAGCGACTGCCGTTGGACCAACTCAAGATTGATCAGAGCTTTGTGCGCAACATTCTTGCTGATCCGGACGACGCAGCGATTGCCAGGATGGTGATTGCACTGGCCAACAGCCTGGAACTGCAGGTGATCGCCGAGGGCGTGGAAACGCAGGCCCAGTGCGACTGTCTGGCCGCTATGGGGTGCCCGACCTACCAGGGTTACCTGTTCGCCAGGCCACTGCCGGTGAGTGAGTTTGAAGTGCTGGTGAATCGCACAGCAAATGCGGGGTCGGCAGCCTAACCAGGGCATTAGGTTCCCAATACACCCCCATCCATGAATCTCAAGAATCGATACAGCCGCTGGTTGGGGACCTTGCTTTGCGCCATTTTTCTTGCGGGCCCCGCTGCGGCTGGCGAGAAGACGCTGGACCTTGCGCGGGTGGAGCGAAGCGCCGTTTCGCTGACTGAGTACCTTGCCGTTCTGGAAGACAGCACGGGCGCCTTGACGCTGGAAGATGTCACCAGGCCGGAAGCTGCAGCGCGCCTCAAGACCGGGCAGGCGCTGATCGGTTACTGTACTTGCGCGTCCAGACGCCCAAGCCGCTGAACATTCCGGCGCGGTTATGGTCGCTGGAGGCATTTCACTCGCATCAGGCGGGGGACTATGCCTTGCAGGCGCTGTACTTTGGTGTGGTGTTGGCCATCGCTTTTTACAACCTGATGCTGTTCTTTGCGCTGCGTGACCTCAACTACCTGATCTACGTGCTTTTCGCTGCTTGCGCGGCGCTGGCCACCGTAGCGATGTTGCTATTTACGCGACGCCTTCTCAACACGACGCAAATGGTGCCTCGCATCGATCTTTGGATCAAGGTGTTCATGGTGGCGAGCGCGGCATTTTTCTTTCTCCTGATGCTGTGGTTCTGGGAAGTTAACCGTTTCTTTGTTGTCACGAATTTGGTCACCTCCTTGCTGATTCTGGGCACGGGTATTGCCTGCGCCATCAAGCGTCAGCGCAGCGCTTATTATTTTGTTGCGGCCTTTTCGGTGCTGTTCCTGGCCAACGTCCTGTCCCATCTGCGCAATCTGGGCCTGGTGCCGACCAATGTTTTGACCAGCGATGGCCTGCAGATTGGCTCGGTTATCGAAATGCTGCTGCTGTCGTTGGCTCTGGCAGACCGCTTTAATGTCATGCGTCGGGAGAAAATTGCAGCACAGGCGCAGTCGCTGCAGGTGCAAGGCCAGTTGGTAGAGACGCTCAGGGCTTCGGAGCATGTCCTCGAAGACCGTGTGGCGCAGCGGACTGCGGAGTTGCAGGCGGTCAACCGACAGCTCGAGGCCATCAGCGCCACGGATGCCCTGACCGGCATTGGGAACCGTCGCCACTTTGATGCTGTGCTGGCCAGCGAGTGGGCACGGGCCGCGCGAATCGGCCAGCCACTGGCCCCTCTGGCGCTGGGCTTGATGGACGTCGACTGGTTCAAGGAATTCAACGACCACTATGGGCATCCGGCTGGCGATGAGTGCCTGCGTCTGGTGGCCAAAGTGCTCTCGGAGGGCATCTGCCGCACGGGCGACATGGTGGCACGCTATGGTGGTGAAGAATTTGTGTTTATTTCGCCTGCGACAACGTGTAAAAACGCCCAGTTGATGGCGCAGCGGGTCTGCGCAGCCATGCAGGCGCTGTCTCTGGTGCATGAGCTATCCGAATTTGGCTGTGTGACCGTCAGCATTGGCGTGGCCAGTTTGCTGCCAGTTCAAGGTCTCATTTCCTATGATCTGGTCAAGGCGGCAGACAAGGCGCTGTACGCAGCCAAACAACAGGGACGCAATCGGGTGGTTGCCGCCGCTTAGTTAATGCGCTTTGGTCTCCATCAGGCGATTGGTAAACGCCATGGCCAAGGCAGAGAGCACGAAGGTCAGGTGAATGATGACCTGCCACATCATGGTCTGCTGGCTCAGGTTGGGTGCCTCGATGAAGGTCTTGAGCAGGTGAATCGACGAAATACCGATCAGCGACATCGACAACTTGACTTTCATTGTGCCGGCGTTGACATGCTCCAGCCACTCTGGCTGGTCCGGGTTGCCCTCCAGGTAAAGGCGCGAGACAAAAGTCTCGTAGCCGCCAACGATCACCATCAGCAGCAGGTTGGCGATCATGACGACGTCGATCAGGCCCAGCACCACCAGCATGATCTCGGTTTCCGAAACGGTCTTGGTGTTCTGCACCAGATGCATCAGTTCCACGCCGAAGTGGTAGACGTAGACCGCCTGCGCGACGATGAGTCCGAAATACAGCGGCGCCTGCAGCCATCGGCTGGCAAACACGGTCCGGGCGATCCACTTGAGGATGTTGCTTTGATGCTTGGTGTCCATCCGGCTAATTTATCAGTTTCGGCACAACCCTGCGGCTACACCGGGGATTTTTCAGCACGGACTTGCAAGGTGGTGACATGGATCAGATGCACAGGCCCTCTTAAGAATTCGCTAAGAAATCTCAGTCACAACCGGGTTGTACCGGACACCTTCCCAAAATGAATTCCCTCTCACTTCTGCTGTGGATCATCGGCGCCATCCTGGTGCAGTTGGCAGTCTTTCTCGGCTATCGCTTCTGGCAGCACTGGCTGGAGTACCTGGCGCTGCGCCGCAGTGCGAGGGCGCGGAGTATTCCTGTCAATGCGAGACCCTCCAGCGACGAAGCGGAAGTCATGGCGCTCGCCTGGCAAGGTCTGCGCAGCTTTCAGGTGGTGCAAAAGCAACTGGAAGACGCTGGGCAATCGATCTGCTCGTTCTACCTGGCGCCGCAGGATGGCCTGCCACTGGCGCCGTTTCAGGCCGGGCAGTTCCTGACGTTTCAAATGGAATTGCCAGTGCCGGGTGGTGCCACTGCCGCGATAGTCCGCTGCTACTCGCTGTCGGACGCGCCCGATCCGGGTCACTACCGGATCTCGGTCAAGCGCGTTTTCGCGCCGGCGGGCAGCCAGTTTGCGACGGGCAGATCCTCCAACTTTTTCCATGATCACGTGGAAGTCGGCTCGGTATTGAAGCTGCGCGCACCGTCGGGTCATTTCTACGTGGATCGCAGCGACGCGCCGGTGGTGCTGATAGGCGGCGGCATTGGCATCACCCCCATGATGAGCATGCTCAATGCCTGCCTGAGAGAACGGCCTGAACGCGAGATCTGGCTGTTTTACGGCGTGCGCAACAGTCGCGAGGTGGCCTGGAAATCCCAACTTGAGACCCTGGCTGCAAACCATCCCAATTTTCACCTTCAACTGTGCTGGAGCAATCCTTTGCCGGCGGACGTGAGCGGACGGGATTTTCATCAGCGCGGCCACATTGACCTGGAACTGTTGCGGCGCCTGTTGCCGCTCAAGCCCTATCATTTCTACATCTGTGGCCCGACGCCGATGTTGCAAGGTCTGGTTCCAGCGCTGGAAGAGTGGGGCGTGCCCGATCAGCGAATTCACTTCGAGGCCTTTGGCCCCGCGTCAGTACAGCGCAAATCGGCAGCACCGGACCCGGCTGGAGCGCCAGACGAGACGGCTGCTCTGGTGGTGACCTTTTCCAGATCCGGCAAGCAGTTGCCCTGGCAAAGCAGTTCAGGCACCTTGCTGGAGTTTGCCGAGGCACAGGGCATCCAGGTCGACTCCGGCTGTCGCGCCGGTGGCTGCGGTACCTGCCAGACGACGATCCTGGCCGGCGAGGTGGCGTACCGCCAGACGCCCGATTTCGACCCCGAGCCGGGCACTTGCCTGATGTGTGTTTGCACGCCAAAAACCAACGTGAGTCTGGAGTTGTAAATGAAAAAATCACTCTGGGGCAGGCATGTGTTGCCTTTCATCGTTCTGCTGGGCCTGCTGGCGGCAGCCACACTCGCAGGCGACTATGCGCTGCATCGGCTGAACCTGGTCTGGGTCGGTCGCTACCTGGGCA
>CAIQVX010000291.1 GCA_903875275.1 uncultured beta proteobacterium
GAACATTTTGTTGTCATTTGCCCAATTCGAGCGAGAGGTCACTGGCGAGCGGATCCGGGACAAGATCGCGGCCAGCAAGGCCAGGGGAATGTGGATGGGTGGCACTCCACCGCTCGGCTATGACGTCATTGACAGAAAACTGGTCGTCAACGCGTCTGAGGCGACATTGGTGCGGGACATTTTTGCGCGATATGCCGAAACCGGGTCTGCAGCACAGCTGGTCCGCGAGTTGCAGATCGAGGGACACACCACCAAGGCCTGGACCGCTCAGAACGGGCGTCGGCACGATGGGAAGGTGATTGACCAGCAGCTTCTATTCACACTGCTACGCAACCGCCTTTACGTGGGTGAGATGACTCACAAAGGCCAATCCTTTGCTGGCCAGCATGAGCCGATCGTCAGCGCTGAGTTATGGGCAGGCGTGCACGCGATCATTGTGGGACGCAAGCAGGGGCCAAGGACCATGTACAAGAAGGAGCCTGCGCTGCTCACCGGACTGCTTTACGCGGCCGATGGCCAGCGGATGCTTCCGACCTACACCCAGAAGAAGAACGGCAAGCGGTATCGGTACTACGTCCCGTACCTGGAAAAGCGTCATGCTGCGGGTGCGACTTATGACCCTACCCGTCCCAACATGGGACCGTTGCCTGCCCTGGATATTGAGACGGCCGTGGCGGCGCAGGTACACCAGGCCTTGCAGAAGCCCGAAATGATCATCGCCGTTTGGCAGGCCGGGATGGCGCTGCGGGAACAGCAGGAGATGGATGAGCCGACCGTGCTGATTGCCATGCGACAGATGAGCACAGTATGGGAGAGCCTGTTCCCCATCGAACAAAGTCGGATCATGCGTTTGCTGATTGAGCGAGTCCAATTGCATGAGGATGGACTGGACATCATCTGGCGAGATGACAGCTGGCAGCGCTTTTGCAGCGAATTGAAGGGGCACCAGTTTGTGGCCGAGCAACATGCACCGGCAGAATTGGAGGCAGTCGAATGACCACGCCAATCAAACCAACCAGGGAGACGCCGGCATCACGCCGCGTTGTGGTCACGCCCAGCGGAACACCTCGTCAGTTCGAGATTGGCGGTCGGTCCGTGACCTTTGTGCCACTGACAATCAAGCGCCGCCACCGCAGCAAGTTGATCGTGCCTCCTGCCGGTGGGCCATCCTTACGGGCAGCGTCGTCATTCGATCTGCCCTTGATCCGCACGCTTGGGAAGGCCTTCTACTGGCAGAAGCTGATCGACACAGGCGAGGCCGCCAACGCGAGTGAACTGGCTCGTCGCTTCAAGCTTGAGCCTGGGTGGGTGAGCGAGGTTCTCAGAATGACGCAGTTGGCACCAGACATCGTTCGGGCGATTCTGGAAGGGCGACAGCCAAGGCATTTGAATTTGCATGCCATGCGCGGGCGCCAGGCTGAAGTACCTCTGGATTGGAATGATCAGAGGGTTGTGTTTGAGTTTGTGGGGTCGGCGGGCGGGTGAACGGTTGGTGCCCAAAGCCGACATCCCTCGGTGAGTTTCGCGGCCCCCGAACGCGGGCGGTGTTCCAGGCTACAGGCAACTTGCGCCGGGCTGTGCCGAAAGTAGGGTGGGCCTAGTTCGCCCGGGCACCTTTGATCGCCACGCCAAGTTGCCAGAGGTCATCGAATATGGCCCCGTAGGCCTCTGAGTCCTCCTGGCGAATTGCAGTGTTTACGAACAAGATCACCCCGATCTGTTTGTCGGCGTCCGAGAGCATCATCGTGACCAGACCAGGATCAGCGCCGTTGTGGCCGATCTTTGCAAGGGATTGTTTCGTGGCCCAAAAGATTCCGGAGTTAATAGAACCCTCACCTATTAGTTTCACGTTGTCAGGCTTGTTTGCAGGGTTGTACTGGAACCTGAGCATCTCGTCGACTGATTCCTTGTCAAGGATGCGAACGCCTTTGTACACGCCTCCGTCTAGCAAGGCGATGAAGAATCGAGAAAGTTCTTCGACTGAAGTCCGCAGACCTCCGTCTGGATAGGTGGTCAGGCCATAGAGTTGGATGGGCACGGCGAGTCCCTGCCCGATGTAAAGGCTCGAGTGCTTTGCTAGGTCGACTTCGGACATCAGCCAGCCCGTATTCCCCATCTTCAATGGCGCGAAGATGGTCCGCTTTGTGTACACATTGAAATTCTCACCGACTGCCAGTTCAACGATGTAGCCAGCCAACCCGGCCCCGATGTTCGAATATTCGCGATGCGTCCCTGGCTTTGAACCCAGGAAATTCGCCTTCGAGTAGTTCTTCCCGCCTGAGGCAAAGTAGTCGTGCAGGAATTCTCCGAGGGGCTGAGGAGAATCGCGACCGAAGTGATAGGCGGTGGCGTAGACAGAACTTCGGTCGGTGATGCTAGAGGTGTGCGTCGCCAGCTGCCTCAAAGTAATTGGCTCGTCCGGGAAGGATGGATTGGCCACCTTGAACGGCAGATATTTGTTGACGTCTTCGTCGAGAGAGAGTTTCCCTTGCTGAACCGCGCGCATTAGTGCCGCGCCAGTGATGGCCTTGCTGATCGACCCAATGTTCATGATAGTGTCATGAGTAAACGGCACGGCACGCTCTCTGTCAGCGAATCCGTATCCTCTTGTCCAGACAAGTTTCCTGTCTATCACAATGGCCGCCCCCAGCCCGACGATTCCGGCTTCTTGCATCCGTCGCTCAATGGAAGGGTCGATCGAACCTACGAGACTGGTTGGCACAGGTGGAACTTCGCCTCCGGCGGTCGCCGGTCCGGAAAGAAGGACACAGCCAGCCACCGCTATGGCACCGAGCATCATCTTGATGAACATGTGACCTCGATTACTGATCGGAAACTGATTTCCATTTAAGTGGCGCGCCGAAGACGCGGCACAAATTCGCTGCGACTGTAAGCACGGCGCAGCAATATGGCGGCTGCCACCACCCACACCAGAAGTGCCATAGCCGAGGCCTCGACGCCGTAAGCTCCCCCGCTGAGCCACTCTGGGCCACTCATCGAACCGTGCAGCCACCCCTTAGCCTCGTGGTCAGACACCGGAACCGAAAACACCGCCGAGAACAGGTAGTTCCAGGCGAAGTGCATGCCCATCGGCAACCACAGACGACGGCTGAGTTGATACACGGCGGTGAAGGCCACTGAAGCCGCTGCTGTCACGAGCACGCCCATCAGGCTGATCTCGCCAGGCAGGTGGGCTGCGACGAAAAGCACAGTCGAAAGCACCAGCGCACGTCGGCTTCCCCAGGCTTTCTCGGCGATGCGAAATAGCACGCCGCGGATTAAAAGCTCCTCTAACACCGAGACCAACAGCATTTCAGGGATCTGCTTAAGGAGTGGAAAACTGTCGCCAAAACCCTCTATGCGGTAGACACCCAAACCCCACAGTGGCGCCAGGGTAAGCAGACCCAGCAGCACGCCCAGCCCGGCCCCACGCGCCCACTCGCCTGGTGCGCCGGAGCCGCCTAGTTCGGTGACCTCACGCCGCTCAACCCGCTTCACGTAAATCCAGTAGCCCAGCACACAGACGAGCGCTGCCACCACGTTGTGCCAGGCTACGCCCATGTCCTTGGGCAGCAAGGCCTCCATCAGCGCGAAGCTCAGCGCGAGCGGCAAAAACATCGCCATCGCAGCGCCGACCATGTTCGCGAGCGGGTGGCACAGCGCCCGGCGCCACCAGGGATCGAAGTCGGGCCTCGCTAGCGTGAGGGTGGAGATTCTGGTATTCATGAGCGGGGGCATCCTACAAACATTAGCGAGAGCGGTCAGACGGAGATTGCGGTTGTGGGTCAGGACTCGGCGCCTTATGGAAATCGCTCAGGGGCCTCTAAGGGGACGAATCCGCTAGAGGAGGGTCTTGTCAAAGAATGCCGCAATTTCGACTGCGAGCTGCTTCAGGAACGCATCGCGATCGAAACCCGGCGGGTTTGCGGCGATGTCACCGTCATGGCTGGGGATGGACATGCTGGGCGTATTCATGAAGGCGAAGTGCCAGGCGTTGGGCACCCGATGCAGGTTCGGTGCAGGCAGATTGCTGGCGACCCACTCGGAATGAAATCGCGGCACCAGGAACCGATCAAGCTCGGCCACGTAGATCATGGTCGCCGGGCGAACCGCGGCGAGCGACTCGGCGGTGAGCAGCACACCTGTCGGAGCCATCGCGACGATGGCCCGAACGCGCTCGTCCTTGAGAGAGGGCGCGATCGCTGGCAACGGCGGCGTCGCGTCCCCCGATCGGCCTATGCCACAGAAGATCGGGTCTTCGGATGCCTCGGTCTGGCAGTGCTTCCTCATCCGGGACAAGTCTGGCTTGGCTCCCGCCAGCGCCAGAACAGTGTAGCCGCCGGCCGAGTGTCCAAGCGCACCCACGCGAGGCCCCTGGCTGTCGGTCGCAATCCGATCCTTCCACGCTGGATTGGCCAGGATCGCGTCGATGACCCGAGAAGCTTGCCGCGGCCGCTCGTCGAAGTAGCGCTCGGGGCCCTTCTCCAGCAGTGACCGATCCTGGTAGTTGTCGCCGGGATGACGGAGTGCGGCGACCAGATAACCGTTGCGGGCGAGTGCTTGCGCCAGCGTGCTGTGCCCGAGCTCGGTGCCGCTGATGCCGTGACTAAGCAGGATCAGCGCCTTGACTTTATCGACGGGTTTGCCGCCGATGGCGACGTCAAGCGCGAACGGTCCCATGGCGATGGCTCGTGGCGCGGCCATCGTCGGATAGTACAAAGCGACTGTCGTCGTGGGAGCATCAGGTGTCGTACCAGCGATCTGGATCTGCATCCAGCCGACCTCGTGGGCGTGCGCGTGAGCTGCGACAAGCAGGGTGGCAAGCGAGGCCAGGAGGCGCCGAAGAAGGCAGGTCATGTGCGATTCCCTATGGTGGTGCAGTGGTCAGGCACAAGTTTAGGCAAGGCAACACATTAAGTAACCCTACCAAAGTATGGATTTTTGGCGTCACCGCCGTTTGACGTGC
>CAIQVX010000292.1 GCA_903875275.1 uncultured beta proteobacterium
ATTGCTGCTCGCCAGCAATGGCGCTGACGTTGTCATTGGTGCATTCCCGCAGCGAGCCAGCCGCCTTCGGCGCATCGCCTGGACCTGGTTTCGTGTGCTGACAGGGCTGGCCCTCACGGACCTGACATCCGGGTTTAGGTGCTATAGATCCTCGGCGATGACCGTGCTGGCGTCCAGTGAAGCGACCCTGCTGGACTATCAGGACATTGGCACGCTCCTGCTGCTGCGAACTGCCGGGTTGCGTATCATTGAGGTACCGGTGACGATGAAAGATCGCGTAGATGGAATTTCGCGCATCTTCAATTCCTGGCTCAGCGTTGCGCGTTACATGGCTGTCACGACTTTGCTGTGCCTGTCGCGTTGGCGTGTGGGAGTTCGAGAGTGAAACCAGCGACAATCCTCGCAGCTACCCATTGAGCCCCGTGCCGCATTTACTCGCATGAATTCGCTTTACTACACCACATCGCTCCTAGGAGTGGGACTTGCCGCGGTTATCGTCTTTCTGCTTCGTCGGGACCACTTGCACCTTGGTCACGGAATATTTTGGTTAACGGTTGCTGTTTTTGCGGCCATATTTGGTCTGTGGCCCGCCACGATTGACTTTCTGGCGGGGGTGGTCGGGATCAGTTATCCGCCAGCCCTCTTCTTCCTGGCTACCGTTATCCTGCTTCTGATCAAGGCTCTCCATGCAGATATTTTGAACACGCGGATAGAGCGTCAAGTCAGGCGACTAAACCAGCGCCTGGCGATGTACGAACTCGACAAACGCTAGCGGGCTGGTCGACTTCATGATTTCGACGTCTGATTCGGCGACCTTGCCGCACCTTCAAGGTGTGAAGACAGCAAAGGCTGCCCGACGCAACTTTGGACTTGACCTGTTACGTACACTTGCGATAGCGGTGGTACTGGCTAACCATTACTTCATTGGATTTCACATTAGCCCAGGCCGCGTCGCTTGGCAGGGGTTTGCGTCGGCAATCAGTGCCTCAGCGGTGCTTGCAATCGAATGGCTGTTTGTACTTAGTGGCTTTCTCATCGGGGCCATGATGATTCGCAGCTTTGAGACGCGAACCACGTGGTGGGAGCAAGCGCGCGATTTCTGGTTGCGTCGCTGGTTTCGTACTCTACCCAACTATTACCCCTTCCTTTTGATCAACACTGTGTTGGCGGCCTATGGCATCGGGACTGGCGCCTTCGACTTCAAATTTGTCATTTTTTCGCAAAATCTGGCGTGGGCAGAAAAGAGCCCCTTGTTCTTTGGCGAAGCGTGGTCACTTGCCTCTGATGAATGGTTCTATCTGCTAATGCCATTGCTTCTAGGACTTGCAGCACTCCTATTTCGAACAGGTTCCCGCAACAGCTTCCTGGCCGTTGCTATTTTTCTGATCGCCGCCCCGACACTCGCGCGGCTCGCAGCAGAGGTTCCGACGGACTTCTTCGGGTGGGATGCCGCTATTCGACGCGTGACGGTCTACCATCTGGACGCTACTGGCTGGGGTGTGCTGGCAGCCATCTCGAGCCGCTGGTTTCCAGATTCGTGGGC
>CAIQVX010000293.1 GCA_903875275.1 uncultured beta proteobacterium
CGCCACCCATCATGGTGGTCACGCCGCTGGCCAGGGCCTCTTCGATCTGCTGTGGGCAGATGAAGTGGATGTGCGAATCGATGCCACCGGCGGTGACGAGGTTGCCTTCGCAACTGATGATTTCGGTGCCGGGTCCGATGATGATGTCCACGCCGCTTTGCACGTCCGGGTTGCCGGCCTTGCCGATGGCGACGATGCGCCCGCCCTTCAGACCGATGTCGGCTTTCACGATGCCCCAGTGGTCCAGGATCAGTGCGTTGGTCATCACGCAATCGACCGCCCCGCCACCCTGTGGTCCGCTGCCGGCACCGTCGCGTGTGCGCTGCGACTGCGCCATGCCGTCGCGTATGGTCTTGCCGCCGCCAAATTTGACTTCCTCACCGTAGCCACCAGCACGCAGCGTGTAGTCCTCTTCCACCTCAATCAGCAGGTCAGTGTCGGCCAGGCGCACGCGGTCGCCCACGGTAGGGCCAAAAATCTCGGCGTAGGCCTGGCGGCCGATGGTGGCCATCAGAGCGCCCCCTGCGTCAATGCGCGAAAGCCGTAAACAAAGCGGTCGCCGTTGTAGTCCACCAGTTCCACCGTGCGCTGCTGCCCGGGCTCAAAGCGCACAGCGGCGCCAGAGGCAATGTTCAGGCGCATGCCGCGCGCGGCGGCGCGGTCAAAAGTCAGGGCGCCGTTGGTTTCAGCAAAATGGTAGTGAGAGCCGACCTGAATCGGTCGCTCGGCGCTGTTCTGCACGACCAGGGTGATGGTGCGTCGCCCGGGGTTGAGTTGGTGGACGGGGCCGTCGGTGATGATTTCGCCAGGGTGCATGTCAGACAATCGGTTGGTGTACGGTGACGAGTTTGGTGCCGTCGGGGAAGGTTGCTTCGACCTGGATGTCCGGGATCATTTCCGGGATGCCGTCCATCACGTCAGCGCGTGTCAGGATGGTTCGGCCCAGGCTCATGAGTTGTGCAACCGTCTTGCCGTCGCGCGCGCCTTCCATCACGGCGGCACTGATCAGCGCCAGCGCCTCCGGATAGTTGAGTTTGAGGCCACGCGCCTGTCGCCGCTCGGCGAGCAAGGCGGCGGTAAAGATCAGCAGCTTGTCTTTTTCTCGATGTGTGAGTTCCATGCCTGACGCCATGCAATTGCCGTGCCGTGGCATGGAATGTGCACCACAACGGTGTGTCCAGCCCAACCCGAACGCCCTCATCACCCAACGCCTGGCAGCGCATCACGCACGTGCGGCGCGACTACAACGCCTGGGTGGCGAGCGAGACCATGGAGGACTACGCACTGCGTTTTGCGCCGCAGCGTTTTCGCAAGTGGTCGGAATGGCGCGTCGCCAACACAGCATTTGGCGCTGCCTCCTTTCTTGTGCTGGAGGCGGTTGGGGCCACGCTGCTGGTGCAGTACGGGTTTGCCAATGCCTTCTGGGCGATTCTGGCTACTGGCCTCATCATCTTTCTGGCTGGGCTGCCGATCAGCATTTACGCCGCACGCTACGGAGTCGACATGGACCTGCTGACGCGCGGCGCCGGCTTTGGCTACATCGGCTCCACCGTCACCTCGCTGATCTATGCCTCTTTCACCTTCATCTTCTTTGCTCTCGAAGCGGCCGTCATGGCCTATGCGCTGGAGCTTGCGCTGGGTGTGCCGCCGAGCTGGGGCTACCTGATCTGCGCACTGGCGGTGATTCCGCTGGTCACTCACGGGGTATCCGCCATCAGCCGGCTCCAGGTCTGGACGCAGCCGCTGTGGCTGGTGCTGCTGCTTGTGCCGTATGCCGTGGTGTTTGTGCTTGATCCGGGTGCGTTTGTGGGTGTGCTGCACTACAAAGGTGAGCGCGGCAACACGGCTGGTTTCAGTCTGCCCCTCTTTGGTGCTGCGCTCACGGTCGGCATTGCGCTGATGACGCAAATGGGCGAGCAGGCCGACTACCTTCGCTTCATGCCCGAACGCACTGCGGCCAACCGGCTGCGCTGGTGGCTGGGCGTGCTGGTGGGCGGCCCGGGCTGGGTGGTTCTGGGTGTGCTGAAAATGCTGGGAGGCGCACTGCTGGCCTGGCTGGCCATCAGCCATGCCGTGCCGACGGATAGAGCGGTGGATCCGAACCAGATGTACCTGGCGGCTTACGAATACGTGTTTCCGAATTACGGCTGGGCGGTTGCTGCTACCGCGCTGCTGGTGGTGGTCTCGCAGCTCAAGATCAACGTCACCAACGCCTACGCCGGGTCACTGGCCTGGTCCAATTTCTTCTCCCGCCTGACGCACAGCCATCCGGGGCGGGTGGTCTGGGTGGCCTTCAACACCCTGATCGCATTCATGCTGATGGAGATGAATGTGTTTCAGGCGCTGGGCGATGTGCTGGGCCTGTATTCCAACATTGCCATCGCCTGGATGATGGCGGTGGTCGCGGATCTGGTCATCAACAAGCCGCTGGGTCTGTCGCCGCCGGGCATCGAGTTCAAGCGTGCCCACCTGTATGACATCAATCCCGTCGGCGTCGGTGCCATGACACTGGCCTCGCTGCTGTCGGTCACGGCCTACCTGGGTGCCTTCGGTGAACTGGCGCAAGCGTTCTCGGCGTTGATTGCGCTGGGTACCGCCTTCATCACCGCGCCGCTGCTTGCCTGGATCACCAGGGGCCGGTACTACATAGCACGCCAAAATGACCCCCACGCTCCACCGTTGCACGGCCTGCAACGCTGCGTGGTCTGCGAGCGCGAATATGAAGGGCCGGACATGGCGCACTGCCCGGCCTACCAAGGGCCTATCTGTTCGCTGTGCTGCACGCTGGACGCTCGCTGCGAAGACTTGTGCAAGCCACAGGCCAGCCTGTCGGCGCAGTGGGCGGCCGCGCTGCATCATATTTTTCCGCGCCGGCTCTGGCCCTATCTGGACAATGGCCTGGGTTACTTTCTGCTTCTGATGCTGCTGATTTCGCCGCTGCTGGCCAGCGTCTTTGGCCTGCTGTACCACCAGGAACTGCGCGCCCTGACGCAGGCTGTTGGCGATACTGACTTTGTGCAACCGCAGTTGCTGAAGGCGTCGCGGCAGGCGCTTGGTTCAGGCTTCCTCAAGGCCTACCTGGCGCTGAGCGTGATTGCCGGCCTGGTGGCGTGGTGGGTGGTGCTGGTGCACAAGAGCCGTCAGGTGGCACAGGAAGAATCAAACCGGCAGACGCATCTGCTGATGCAGGAGATCGATTCGCACCGTCAGACCGACCAGGCACTGCAAAGCGCGCGCCTCGTGGCCGAGCAGGCAAGTCTAGCAGCGGATCAGGCGAACCAGGCCAAGAGCCGCTACATCAGCGCCATCAGCCACGAGTTGCGCACGCCGCTTAACAGCATCCTCGGTTACGCGCAACTGATGGGCGAGGACGACTCCATTCCCGCACACCGCAAGCAGGCCGTGAGCGTGATCAAGCGCGGCGGCGAGCACCTGCTCTCGCTGATCGAGGGTACGCTGGACATTGCGCATATCGAGAGTGGGCGTCTGACCTTGGTGCAAAAACCCATGCACTTCGCCGACTTTGTGCAGGAGATTGCCAGCCTGTTTGAACTCGAAGCGCAGGCCAAGGGCCTGTCCTTTGACTACCACGAAGAAAACGCGCTGCCAGCCGTGGTGCGCGCCGATGAAAAACGCGTGCGTCAGATCCTGATCAACCTGTTGGGTAACGCTATCAAATTCACAACGCAGGGGCGCGTGGGCCTGCGCATACGCTACGCGCGAGAAATGGCCGTCATTGCCATCGAGGACACCGGTCCGGGAATGTCAGAAGAGCAACAGTCGGGCATCTTCGAGCCTTTCACGCGTGCTGGTACTGATGCGGTGCGCGTGACCGGCGCCGGGCTCGGCCTGACTATTGCCAAGATGCTCACCGACCTGATGGGTGGCGAACTCAGCGTCAGCAGCACGCCCGGTGTCGGGTCGGTTTTCAGGGTCAAGCTGTTTCTGCCCGAAGTCCACGTGGTTTCGGCCGCGACCGGTGAAGCCGGCGGCCGGCGGCAGACCGCGAAGGCCGTACCGCGTCTGGCCTATGCCGGGGCGCGCCGTCGAATTCTGGTGGTGGACAACGAGGAGGCGGACCGCGAACTGCTGGTCAACCTGTTGCAGCCGCTGGGCTTCGAGTTGCGCACCGCTGCCAGCGGTCACGACTGCCTGGACCTGCTGGCCAGTGGCTACCACCCTGATGTCATCCTGATGGATCTGGCCATGCCCGGCATTGATGGCTGGGAGACAATCCGGCGCCTGCGCAGAATCGAGACCGAGACCCAGCAAGCGCCCTCGCAGATTGCCATCGTGTCGGCCAACGCCTTTGATCAGGGACTGGAAAACGACGTAGGCATTCCGGCGCAAGACTTTATTCTCAAGCCATTGCGTCACTCTGAACTGCTGGACTTGCTGGAGCGCTGCCTTGCACTGCAATGGCTGAGCGTTGCGCCGAACGCTGCGCCTGTCATCACAGCACAAGCTGGGGCTCTGGTCTACCCGGCTCGAGCCCAGCTCGATGCGCTGCGCGAGCTGGTGAGCCTGGGGTATTACCGCGGCATCATGAACCGGCTCGACTCCATAGAAAGCACGCAGCCTGCCAGCGCCCCCTTTGTGGCCAGCATGCGCGCGCTGGCCAAGCAGTTCCAGTTCGAAGCCATGGGCAGCAAGTTGAGCGAGGCCGTTGATGAAAAGTAAGCTGGCACCCAAACCCCTGGACCTGACGCTGGACCGCGCCAACAGCGACGTCGTGCTGATTGTGGACGACGTTCCCGACAACCTTTCGGTTTTGCACGACGCGCTCGACGAATCAGGTTACACCGTGTTGCTGGCCACCAGTGGCGAGGCAGCCCTGGCACGCGCCGTGCAAGCGCTGCCCGACATCGTGCTGCTCGACGCCATGATGCCCGGCATGGACGGTTTCGAAGTGGCACGCCGGCTCAAGGCCTCGGCGCAGACCGCGCACATTCCCATCGTCTTCATGACCGGGCTGACCGAAACCGAGTACCTGGTGGCCGCGCTCGATGCAGGCGGCGTCGATTACGTCACCAAGCCGATCAAGCCGAAAGAAGTGCTGGCCCGCATGCAGGTGCATCTGCAAGGTGCGCGTGAGCGGCGCCAGGCGCGAAACGCCCTGGACGCCTTTGGCTACGCCAGCATCACTGTGCGCGCCAGCGACGGCAAGCTGATGTGGCAGACGCCGCTGGCGCGCGAGTTGCTGCTGCGTTACTACGGCACCGAGGCACCGCAGACGCCAGCGCCTGTGTTGAGCTGGCTGCGCCGCCACGTCAGCGAGGCAGTGGCCCTGATCGAACCCCCACGCCTGAGCATCGAGCTCGGACCCAAGCGCCTGACCTTTCGGCTGCACCAGCAGATTGGGGACTCCGAGGGCGGCGGCGACTGGCTCATCATCATGCGCGAGCAGTCCGACGAGAGCGTGATCGACGCCATCGCGCTCTCCTTCAAGCTCACGCCGCGCGAAGCCGAGGTGCTGTACTGGGTTGTCAAGGGCAAGATCAACCGCGACATCGGTGACATTCTGGGCAGCAGCCCGATGACTGTGAAAAAGCATCTGGAACGGGTCTTTGCAAAACTCGGTGTCGAGACCCGCACGGCGGCGGCCGGCATGGCGATGAGCCGCATCCGCCAGTTGCATCCTCAGTTTGAGGGCTGATGCGCTTGTGCAGCCTCAATCGGGATTGATCAGCAAAGTGTCGAGGACGGCGCCGGACTGACTGTCCACCAGCATGGTGAGCGGACGCCGCTTGGTACGAAGTGCAATGAACTTCACGCTGTCGGCCTCTCTGCCAAGCCTGGCCAGGGAGCGGTCCAGAACTGCCACGGACTGCGGGTGACGACTGCGCAGTTGATCAAGAGTCTTGGCCTCCCGAACGATGTCATCACGTACATCGGCGATGTCAACGTAGTACCTCGGCAAATAGTGGATTCCCATGCCCGTCATGGCCTGCACAAACGAGAGTTCGCTCAGGTCGTTGAAACCGGTTGGCTGGCGGGTTCCGACCAGGCGGGGACCCATCAAGGGCAGGGTCTGGAACTTCGGGTCGCCAGCGGCTTTCAGAAGTGTGCCGTCGAGCTCGTTGGCCGTCACCGCCACGAATTTGCCCTGACCGTAGGCCAGAAAAACGGGCCGAGCCTCAAACGTCGCATACAGGCCGTAAAGCAGGGCTGACACCTGAAGCGCCGCGATGATGGACAAATCGAGTACCAGCAGTCTTCGCTGCTTGCTCGGATTGAAGACAATCAGCGTGAGCAACGGACCGAGGCAAACATCCACGCCCGCAATGATGAGCAGAAGTCCCTGGCCACCCACTGCGTCAAAAAGGGCGCCGGGGTACCAGACGAAAAAGATGAAGGCGCCAACCGCCGTGGCCAGTACCACGCTGACGGCCAGGTGAATTGCGGCTGCAGATTTGCGGCTTGCTTTCATGAAATTTCGGTCCTTTCATGCAAAACCCGAGTCTAATTCCTCAGGCTGATCCAGACGACATGGCGATGCAGGCCAGCAATTCAAGTCATGCAAGCGGCTTGATCCGAGGAAGAAACGCGGTGGGAACCCGGGACTCGATCAATACAGCAAAATAGGGTGCCTGGCGATCGAGACAAGCCGCTGACAGCGGCACGTACCTGGCCATAAGTTCAAACCCACTACGAAGACCTGTTCAATGAAGATCACCTATTCTTTGCTCTTTACATTTGGTGTGGCGGTCACGCTCTGTTCGACGCATGCCGAAAACGTTCGAATTGCAGTAATCGACCCAGCGTCCGGCCCCTTCGCTGCGCTTATGCTGAATGGGACGAAGAGCATGCAGTTGTCAGTCGAACTGGTAAACGGTGGCAAGCTCGCCGGGCCTCACACGCTTGAGGTCAAACAGTTCGATAACAAAGGAACGGTGCAGGAATCTCTGGTCCAACTCAACTCCGCAATTGATCAGGGTTACCGGTATGTCATCAGCGGCGGCAGTTCGGCGGTATATGCAGGACTTCTTGGCGGCGTGAACAAGTACAACGAACGAAACCCTGGCAAGGAAGTGCTGCTGCTGACGCACTCAAATGCCGACCCGGACCTTACGAACTCGAAGTGCAGCTTCTGGAGCTTCCGCTATTCGCCTCACGCCGAAATGTATGTTGAGGCATTGACCACCGAAATTGCCAAGGATCCGAAGATTAAGAAGTTGTACATCATTGGTCAGAACTATGCCCTTGGACAATCGATTAGCAAGGCGACGACAGAGTACATGAAAAGGAAGCGGCCGGACATGCAGATCGTTGGTGACGACCTGCATCCACTTGGGCAAGTCAAGGACTTCTCGCCTTATATCGCAAAGATCAAGGCATCTGGAGCGGAAGCGGTCACTACGGCGAATTGGGGTACAGACCTGACATTGCTGATCAAGGCTGCCAACGATGCTGGTTTGAACACGCATTTCTACACTTACTACGCGCACAGTTTCGGGGTCCCAAGTGCGCTTGGAAAAGCAGCAGAAGGTCGCGTCAAGAACATAACCATCTATACGGCAAACAACCCGGGATTCGTGGGCAAAGAGATGGTCGAAGGGATGAAAAAACGATTCAACGAGGACTTCACCATTATGTCTACCTATACGGTCGTCAATGCGCTCGCCGAGGGCATCCGGAAATCCAACTCAGTTGATCCAAAGAGTGTCGCATTCGCCCTTGAAGGCGCCAGATTCAGAGACCTTAACGGAGATGCGGAGATGCGCAAGGCGGACCACCAGCTGATTACCAGCATGTACATCACTTCCTGGGTTAAGGTCGACGGCAAGGGGATCCGATATGACCAGGAGAACACGGGCTACGGGTGGAAAATTGACAAGAAGATCGAATCTTATGTTGGCGCTCAGCCCACGACCTGCCAGATGGAGCGTCCAAAGGCCAGTTGAAGCGGCGCCAGACGGATCTGATCGGTAAGGTTAGTGCCTTGGTCTTCTTTCGTGAGTGCTCTCGGTGGTTGATGCGCGAATTTGCCAGCGATTCAAGTCACAGCTGCAGAAGCCCTCTCGTTCAACATCTTGCGATTGACTTTTCCCATTTGATTTCGCGGAATTTCCTTCACGCTAAAAAATACCGACGGACTCTTGATGTTGCCAAACTGCTCGATAAGTTTCTGTTTGAGCGCATTTAAGTCAAACCCATCGACTGTCACTATTGCAGCGGCAACGTCGGGAATACCGCTTTCAGTGTCCCGGGCGAATGCGGCGGCATCTCTGATGCCTGGATAGCACAGCAAGTACTCGTCAATAACCGCCGGATCGAACTTTACCCCGCCCCGATTGATCAGTTCGCTTTCACGGCCAGACAATATCAAGGCACCCTTTTCCGTGAGGACACCCCGGTCGCCTGGATAGAACCAGCCGCCCCGAAACGAGTGGTGACTGGCTTTCGAATTTTTGTAATATTCGGACACCATGCTCGACGTTTTTACACGAACTATTCCCTCTTGACCGATTTCCAGCGGCTCGTTGGAATCATCAACAAGTTCTACCTTGGCATCGAGAACGACAAAACCGGCGAGCCTTTCAATATTGTTCTTTCGTTTGATTGAATTGACACAAATGGCGCCGGCCTCAGTCGAACCGTACAAGTTAAAAATAACAACGTCAAATTGACTTTTCAGACTTGCCAGCAAGGCCTCGGAAATCATTCCGCCGGCAGTTCTGATCTGTTTCAGGCAAGGCAGTTTGACCTCATTTGACTTACAGTAGTTTGCAAGACTTGCCAATTGCATAGGCGAGCCGTACAAGGAACCGCTTCGGGACTTGATCAAGAGTTGAGTAAAGTCCTTTGCATTGCTGGCGCAATAGTAGGTTCGCCCATACCGTACAGCGCCAGCAGCGGAGACCAAGCCCCCAGTTGTCTGAAGCGACATCATGCATATTTCATCTTGTCCAGACGGCCAGCTTCCATGCAGCGAGTCAAGCCTTCTCAGCAGGACGCCCATGGTGTAAGGCGCCGCTTTGGCATGACCCGTCGTACCACTGGTCATGATCAGGCGGCACACGCTATCCTGGCTTTCATACGAAAGGTAATTGTTTTCCGTGGTTTGCGTTTGGGCCTGTGCTAACCAGTCGTCATCGATCAGGATGGTCCTGTCCGGTGGAAACGTCGGGATCGGTTTTATGGATATGAGCCAATCGACCTCAAGCGTTTCATCGACAGGAGAGATTCCGTCGTGTGAACAGGTGATACAGGTTTCGTGAAATAGCGCCAGAGTGAATATCCAGTCGACTTTTGGCGGCAGGTAAGTAAATGCCAATTGCCCGGGTTTGACTCCAATGGAAGATATCTTCTTTGCAATCTTCTTGACAAGCAAGTAAAGCTGCGCGTAATTCAACGAGCTGTCCACGTCCTGAAGAGCTATGACATTGGGCTGAGATCTTGCCCTGAATTCAAGTGCGTCTATTAGATTTAGCATGTTTCAATAATTGGTTGACCCAGATGGTGTGAATTACCGCCCCTAGGATAGCATCAGGATTCCCTGCTTGTTGCCCAGCAAAGGGCGTGACCCTTTTGTGTCTGTTTCGGGCTATCACACGACTTGCCTGACAAGAGTGGCCGCAACACAAGACGTCAAAGTAGTGCTAGTCGCACCGCCCATCCCCATACGCCACTCGGCGTATTCCCCAATCCACTGAGCTTCCCTAAAGTCAAGCCATCGTTACGCAGGGCGTGGCGAGATGGTTTTTCTTAACTTCGGAAGGTCACACATGCAACGTCGATTTACTCTCAAGGCGCTTACCGCTGCCGTCGCCCTGGCGGGCCTTGCCAGCCTGCCAGCTCTCGCCGCCGACACCATCAAGGTCGGCATTCTGCACAGCCTGTCTGGCACCATGGCCATTTCGGAAACCGTGTTGAAGGACACGGTGCTGATGGCCATCGACGAAATCAACGCCAAGGGCGGCTTGCTGGGCAAGAAACTCGAACCCGTGGTGGTGGACCCGGCCTCCAATTGGCCGCTGTTCGCCGAGAAGACCAAGCAACTGCTCGGTCAGGACAAGGTGGACGTGATTTTTGGCTGCTGGACTTCGGTCTCGCGCAAGTCGGTGCTGCCAGTGGTTGAAGAGATGAACGGCCTGCTGTTCTATCCGGTCCAGTACGAGGGTGAAGAACTCTCCAAGAATGTGTTTTACACCGGCGCTGCGCCGAACCAGCAAGCCATTCCGGCTGTGGACTACCTGATGAGCAAGGAAGGCGGCGGCGCCAAGCGCTGGGTGCTGCTGGGCACCGACTACGTTTATCCGCGTACCACCAACAAGATCCTGCGCGCCTACCTGAAGTCCAAGGCTGTGAAGGAAACCGACATCGACGAGAAGTACACCCCGTTCGGTCACGCCGACTATCAGACCATTGTTGCCGACATCAAGAAGTTCTCGGCCGGCGGCAAGACGGCGGTGGTCTCCACCATCAATGGCGATTCCAACGTGCCCTTCTACAAGGAACTTGGCAACGCCGGCCTGAAGGCCAAGGACGTGCCGGTGGTGGCGTTCTCCGTGGGTGAAGAAGAACTGCGCGGCGTGGACACGAAACCGCTGGTGGGTCACCTGGCCGCCTGGAACTACTTCCAGTCGATCAAGAACCCGACCAATGACGAGTTCATCAAGAAGTGGTCGGCTTACGCCAAGGCCAAGGGCATTGCCGGTCACAAGGACAAGGCGCTGACCAACGACCCGATGGAAGCCACCTACATCGGCATCAACATGTGGAAGCAGGCCGTAGAGAAAGCCAAGTCCACCGAAGTTGACAAGGTGATCGCTGCCATGGCGGGACAGACCTTCAAGGCACCGAGCGGCATCACCAGCAAGATGGATGAGAAGAACCACCACCTGCACAAGAGCGTGTTCATCGGCGAGATCAAGGCCGACGGCCAGTTCAACGTGGTCTGGAAGACGCCCGGCCCGGTGAAAGCCAAGCCATGGTCTCCGTACATCGAAGGCAACGCCAGCAAGCCTGACGAGCCCGCCAAGAAGTAAGGACCTGCTCAATTCCGTCATGAGCTGAATTGGGGTCGGATCCCAATTCGGGGCAGAGCCTTCGAGGATGCGTCAATCGCATGACCGAATTGGGCTCTGACCCCGATTCTGCGTGTTCACCCTGGGGCTTCTATCCATGTCGATTCGACTTCTTTGTGTTTTGGCGGCGCTGTTGCTGGTCGGGTCGGTCCATGCCCTGACCGCTGACCAGGCCAAAGCCATTGCCGTGGGTGAATCCGACGCCCGCGTTGAGGCGCTGGCCAAGGCGTTGACAACGGCCGACGATAAAACCGCCGCCTTCCTGCAGGCCTTGTCTGACGACGTTGTGAAGGTGGCGGGCGACAAGGTCTTTATCGTGCGTGACGGGAAGGGCTTCGATCCAGTCACAGGGGCCGACGTCACGGTGCCAGACAGCGCCGAAGACGTGATGAACAACAACCGGATGCGCGGTGAGCTCGACTCCGCGCTGGCTGCACTCAAACTCTTTTCCCCGGACGAAGCCATGCGCGCTGCCGCCATCAGGCAGTTGCAGAGCGATGCCGATGAGACCCGCCTGCCGCTGATCGAAAAAGCCTACGCGGCCGAGCCCAGTGTGCAGCTCAAGGAGCAGCTCGGTCTGGTGCGCGCTGCTGCCCTGCTCAACAGCGCCGACAAGTCGCGCCGACTCGAAGCCGCCAGATTGCTGCGCGGCAGCAAGCAGGCCAATACCAAGACCGTGCTGCTGGCGCGCCTGAAAGTGGAAACGGAAGCAGACGTGAAGTCGGCGCTGCAGCTCAGTCTGCGCGAGGTGGAAGCAGCGCTGGCCTGGGGCGATCGCCTCGGTGCCATCTTCAGCGGCATCAGCCTGGGCAGCATTTTGCTGCTGGTGGCGCTGGGTCTGGCTATCACCTACGGGCTGATGGGTGTCATCAATATGGCGCATGGTGAGCTGATGATGATTGGCGCCTACGCCACCTATGTGGTGCAGGTGCTGTTTCACAAGTACCTGCCCGGCGCTTTCGACTGGTACCTGCTGGTTTCGGTACCCGTGGCGTTTCTTGCATCGGCGCTGATGGGCGCAGCGCTGGAACGCAGCGTGATCCGCTTCCTCTACGGTCGCCCGCTGGAAACGCTGCTGGCCACCTGGGGCATCAGCCTGATGCTGATGCAACTGGTGCGCACGCTGTTCGGTGCGCAGAACGTCGGCGTCGAGAACCCGTCCTGGATGAGTGGTGGTGTGCAGGTGCTGGGCAATCTCTCGTTGCCCTTCAACCGGATCGTGATCATCGGTTTCGCTGTCTTTGTGCTCGGGGCCGTGGCCTGGTTGATCGCCCGCACGCGCCTGGGCCTTTTTGTACGCGGTGTCACGCAGAACCGCCCCATCGCGTCCTGCATGGGCGTGAACACGGCACGCATAGACACTTACGCCTTTGCCTTGGGTTCGGGCATTGCCGGGCTGGCCGGTTGCGCGCTGAGCCAGGTTGGCAACGTCGGGCCTGATCTGGGCCAGGGCTACATCGTCGACTCCTTCATGGTGGTGGTGCTGGGCGGCGTCGGTCAACTGGCTGGAACCGTTTATGCCGCCCTGGGCCTGGGCGTGCTGAACAAGTTTCTGGAGGGCTGGGCCGGCGCCGTGCTGGCCAAGATCGCTGTGCTGGTCATCATCATCATCTTCATCCAGAAGCGGCCACAGGGCATCTTCGCAATGAAAGGCCGCAGCGCGGAAGCCTGAACCATGACAATCGCATCCGCTTCCCCCATTCCACTGCCGGTCAAAGTCCCGCTGCTTACGCGCAGCGGCTGGAGCGGCTTCATCCTCGCCGTTCTGCTGCTGTGTGTGGCCGCGCCGGTGCTCAACCTGCTGCTGCCCAAGGACAGCCTGTTTCATCTGAGCGACTACGCAGTCGCGCTCCTGGGCAAGATCATGTGCTACGCCATCTGTGCGCTGGCGATGGACCTGATTTGGGGCTACACCGGCATCCTGAGCCTGGGTCACGGCGTCTTCTTTGCGCTCGGCGGTTACGCCATGGGCATGTACCTGATGCGCCAGATCGGGTTGGAGGGTAACTACAAAAGCGCTCTGCCGGACTTCATGGTGTTTCTGGACTGGAAGACGCTGCCCTGGCACTGGACTTTCAGCGACAGCTTTGGCGCCACGCTGTTCCTGATCGTCGCGGTGCCGGGTCTGGTGGCCTTTGTTTTTGGCTACTTTGCATTCCGCTCGCGCATCAAGGGCGTCTACTTTTCCATCATCACCCAGGCCATGACTTTTGCCGCCATGCTGCTGTTCTTTCGCAACGAGACCGGTTTTGGCGGCAACAACGGCTTTACCGATTTCAAGCGCATCCTGAACATTCCGATTGCCACACCCGGCATGCGCATGAGCCTGTTCGTGCTGACCAGCCTGACGCTGCTGGCCTTTTTCCTGCTGGCGCGCTGGCTGATTCGCAGCAAGTATGGGCGTGTGCTGCAGGCGGTGCGCGACGCCGAGACGCGCGTCATGTTCAGCGGTTACTCGCCTCTGGGTTACAAGCTCGGCATCTGGACGCTCTCGGCCATGATGTGCGGTGTGGCTGGCGCCCTGTACGTGCCGCAGGTCGGCATCATCAACCCGAGCGAGATGAGCCCGGCCAATTCGATCGAGATCGCCATCTGGGCCGCCGTCGGTGGCCGCGCCACCCTGATCGGTCCCATCGTCGGCGCCTTCGTCGTCAACGGCGCCAAGAGCTGGTTGACGGTGGCCTACCCTGAGTTCTGGCTCTACTTTCTGGGTGCGCTTTTTATTGGCGTGACGCTGTTCCTGCCCGACGGAATCGTCGGTCTCGTGAAGCGATTGAAGGGAGAAGGGAAGTGAGCGACGCCGGGCCGCCCCAAGGCGCGAAGGCACCCTCGGGGGGCAGCGCAGTATGCGAAGCGACAAGCGTGGGGGCCAGTTCATGACACCTGATCTGATGGAAGAGGGCGCACAGCGAATTGAGGCGCTGGCGCAGAAGAGGCAGCATGGTCATACCGAATCGGGCGGCCGCGCGGCCGGCTTCTCGCGCATCGCGACACCGGGCGAAGTGGACATCACGCACGGCCGCATCCTGTACCTGGAAGATGTGAGCGTGAGCTTCGATGGCTTCAAGGCCATCAACAGCCTGTCGCTCGACATTGCGCCGGGTGAATTGCGCTGCGTGATCGGCCCCAACGGCGCCGGCAAGACCACCATGATGGACATCATCACCGGCAAGACGCGGCCCGATCAGGGGCGTGTCTACTTTGGTAGCACCATCGATCTGCTGCGATACACCGAAGCCGAGATTGCGCAGATGGGAATCGGGCGCAAGTTCCAGAAGCCCACGGTGTTCGAGCAGCTCACGGTGTTTGAGAACCTGGAGCTCGCGCTGAAAACCGACAAGTCGGTGCGCGCTTCGGTGTTCTTTGCGCTGGACTCCGCGCAGAGCGACCGACTGCTTGATGTGCTGCAGACCATCCACCTGCGCGAGCACCTGGGCCGGCTGGCTGGCAACCTGAGCCACGGCCAGAAGCAGTGGCTGGAGATCGGCATGCTGCTGATGCAGGATCCGAAGTTGTTGCTGCTGGACGAGCCCGTGGCTGGCATGACCGACGAGGAAACCGAGCGCACCGCCGAGCTGTTTCTCTCGCTCAAGGGCAAGCATTCGCTGATGGTCGTCGAGCACGACATGAGCTTCATCAACACCATCTCCGACATCGTCACCGTGCTCTGCGACGGCTCCGTGCTGGCGCAAGGCACGCTGGCACAGGTGCAGGCGGATGAGCGGGTGATCGAGGTGTATCTGGGTCGCTGATCATGCTGAACATCAAGAACATCAACCAGTACTACGGTGGCTCGCACATTCTGCGCGATGTCAGCCTGCAGACAGCACCCGGCAAGGTTACGGTCATTCTGGGGCGCAACGGCGTTGGCAAGACGACTTTGCTGAAGAGTTTGATGGGTTTGGTGCCGATCAGGAATGGCAGCATCGAGTTCGACGGCAAGGCCATCCACAACGCCACGCCCTATGAGCGTGCACGCGCCGGTATCGGTTTTGTTCCACAGGGTCGTGAAATTTTCGCCAGGCTGACAGTGGAAGAAAACCTCCGAATGGGGCTGGCCTACAAGAGCGCGGCCACGCCGATTCCGGCCGAGCTCTTCGAGCTGTTTCCGGTCCTGAAGCAGATGTTGCAGCGCCGTGGCGGCGATCTGTCGGGCGGTCAGCAGCAGCAGTTGGCGATAGCGCGGGCCTTGGCCGCCCAGCCCAGCCTGCTGGTGCTGGACGAGCCGACCGAGGGCATTCAGCCCAGCATCATCAAGGACATTGGCCGCGTGATCCGCATGCTGGCGGACCGTGGCGATATGGCGATCATGCTGGTGGAACAGTATTACGACTTTGCTCGCGATCTGGCCGACGACTACGTGGTGATGGAGCGCGGCGCGGTGCTGGCACGGGGCAAGGGCGCGAACATGGAGTTTGACGGCGTGCGCGAACTGGTGGCGATCTGAGCCACTCAGGTGGACCAGATGCGTGGACTCTGCGCTGACATCTGCCAGAAGTGCGCGCGCCAGGTCGTCCAAACCCTGCGAAGGAGATCCATGGCAGGCTCCACCACGGGCGCCAGAACCCGTACCACGATCACCTGGCCGTCAGGGCTGGTGGCGCCAGCAAGTTGGCGCAAGGGATGCTCGGCGATCTCAGCGCGTGCCAGTTCCAGCGCCTGCTCGCGTCGAGCGCGTTCGATCTTGCTGCCAGCGACAAAGAAGAGTGTGGCCACACAGCGCTGACCAGCCATGCCCGTTGGACCATCGAGCAAGCGCAGGTCCTGCGCAACGATCCGACCGCGTTCCAGCCAGATGCCAGGCACTTCGATGTGTTGCAGCAGACTGCCAGTCTCGAAGGGCTGAGCGGCCAGCGGCAAGCCCAGGGCGGTCACATCCCAGCCCATGAACTCGGCCTTGCGGTCCAGATTGAGCGTCAGGTGGTTTTCGGCCAGGCACTGGTTGTAGCAGATGGCTTCCAGCGGCAGCCATTCAAGACGCGCCCGCTCAGCCAGCGTGATGCGGGTGCGTTGAATTGCCGGTTCGCCGGCAGAGCGGTAAAAGCGGGTGGCGCCTGGCGTTGTGACCAGACCGTGCGTCCCCGGCTCGGCGGTGATCTCCAGCTCTAGCGTGTCGCCACCGACCAGGCCACCCGGCGGATGCACCAGCACGTTGTGGCAGATCGCATCGCCCTCGGGGTAAAGGCTTTGCAAAATCCGCAGCGGTCCGCTGTGGCTGTGCCGCGCGACGGTCTTGTCCGCCTCCAGCCGGTAATCAAGTTGAAGTTGCGCGTGCCAGGACATGGACAGAGTGTACTTTTGCCTTGGTTGGTGTTTCTGCGCTCGGTGGTCATCGGCCCCGGCAGCCAGATCTTGCAAGCAGGCAGTAATGGTGTCGCGAATTGCGGAACTCTCAATCGTGAGTTTTAGACACGATCCGCAAGCACAGCTGCCTGGTCAGCCTGCTCCAAACCGGTCACCCGTTCGCAGATGAACTGGCTCGGTTGCATCCTCTGAAGATTGCCAGAATCGACGCGAGTGGCGCTTCGCGATCACACCCTTGCGCGGCTTGTCCAGGTAGCCCTCGGGCAGCGCCAGAACCATCTCGTACTCTCTGCACCGCCGAGAACTGATGGTGCGCAGTGTGTTAGGACTCACCATCTGACTCATGACGCTGCCACTCCTATACCCAAGCATTCGAGCGACAACGTTGGGCCCGCCAAACTTTTCAATGACATGCAGAAGATTCCCGCGGCGGATGGCCTGCAACTCGGTGTGCGTGGACTCGCTGCGCTCAACCGCGTGGTCTGATTCGACTGTCATGGCCGATCCTAGAAGCCACTGGTCCGAACCAGTTCCCCAAATCCGAGGTGGTAGAAGGTTCGACCACACCGGATGCAGCGCCAAGGCGAAGTCCATGGCAATAGACGCATCAGCCCGAAGCGCGGAATTCTTGTCAGCTTGAACTCACACGCAGAACACTGAATTTCATTCATAAGGACGTTGATCAACTGATGGACTTTGGGGCGAAGCCTGCCTTCATCGGAAGCAGACACAAGTGGAACTGCGTCAGACGCGCATGAACCGCTGAATACAGCAGTGCACACAGTGCCAGGCCCAGGGCCAGGGTCGAGGTGTCTGTCTGATACTGCAGCGCGATAGCGGCCGGCAGCACCCCCACCAGCCACATGAAGGCGCCAGTGATGGAGTTGCGCGTCAGCACCGCACTGCCTGGCAGCAAACGGCGCACCAGACGGCGCTTGAGCAGGCTGTGCAGGTGCAGCCGGTCTGGTGCCCCCACACTTTGCCCCCGTCCCCAGCGCCGCTTGATGCTGAAGAGCACCTCCAGCACCGGAAAGCCGCAGATCAGCAGCGGTGCCCAGGCCGAGACCTGCGGGTGACGCCAGAGCAGCAGTACCGCCGTCCAGGCCACGCTGAAGCCCAGGAAGTACGCACCCCCATCACCCAGGAAGATCTTGCCAAAGGGCCAGTTCAGCAGCATGAAGCCGATGACCGCAGAGCCCAGAACCATGCAGGTCTGCATCAGCGCCACATCCCCAAGAGAGTGGCTCATCAGCGCAAAGCTTCCCAGAATGATCAGAACCACGCCGCTGGCCAGGCCGTTCATGCCGTCGATGATGTTGACCGCATTGGCCACACCGGCCACCGCAAAGGCGGTAAAGGCAACCGAGACCAGACCAAAACCGAGCAGGTAGTCGATTCCGGGCACATTGACGTCCTTGAGGGAAAAGCCGGTCAGGAAATAGCCAATCAC
>CAIQVX010000294.1 GCA_903875275.1 uncultured beta proteobacterium
GCAGCATTGGCGGGTGTACACGCAGAACTAGAACGGCAGCGGAACCACGCGGTCGATATGGAAACGGTAGCATCAGTGGCCCTGAACGCAAGGATGTACAAGGGCAGTAAGAAGTTCATTGCAAACCTGCTGGAGAAGCACAGCGGCATGAACGCCTTAAAGTGGGACGACCAGATAAAGGAGTTACGGAAATGAGCGGCGACCACAACATGAAAGGCCAATGCCCAAGCTGCGGAGGTGACTGCGGAAGGACTGCAAAGTCAGGCTGTATGTACGAATCAAAGCCAGAAAGACAAATGACTTGGGATGAAGTTGTCGCTCAGATGGTTGTTTACCGGAATGAGCGTGATGCGCTACGTGCTGGCTTAGATGCCGCACTTGATTTTGCCGGCACTGTTGCTGGTGGATCATCTTGGTGGGAAGACGTATGGAAAGAACACGACGCCGCAATCTCCCTCCTGCAATCAAAGCTAGAGAAGGATGATGGGGAGCCGGTGGCTACGGCATGGGCGCTTATGAAATCTGATGGTGGCATCAGGTCGCTGTCTTGGTACAAGCCAAGCAATGAGTCCCTTCAAATTGCGGCTATTGAAAACGAAGTGTGGACTCAGCTATTCACCCACCCCGCACCCAAGCCGATGACGGATGAGGGCGTACTGATATTGGCTGAAGCATGCCAAGTCACCGATCCTGATCTTGGGCTGGGCATGACTGATTACGGAAACTCTTCCAAAGAATTGATTGACTTCGCTCGAGCTGTTGAGGCGAGGTGCAAATGACGCTGTACACCGCGCACCTATCTGCCTGTAAGTTTTGCGGGCTCAGGTTCCTTCCCGCAACCTGGTTGTCCCACAGAGTTTTGGGCTTCTGCAAAAAAGAGTGTGAGTTGCAGCACACAAAGGAGGTGGCGCAATGAGCACACTGTCCGTCATCGAAGCGGGAAAAATAATGAACGTCCATCCGCAGACCGTGCTCGATCTGATCGGCGCCGGAGCCCTTCCCGCGGCCAAGGTCGGTCGAGCCTATGTCATGCTGACCAGAGATGTGCTGGGCTACATCGAGCGCGCCATTGTCCAGCAGACATCAGAGCGTATGCGCAAGCCACTCACCAAAGGCGCGAAGCGACCGTACTCCCTCTCAGGTTTAAGTAGCGCATGATCTGCTTTTGACTCTTGTGTCCGCTGATTTTCATGATCTCGGTATCGGTGAGGTTGGTGCGCTCAAACAGCCGGCTAACGGCCTCGTGTCGCAGATCGTGGAACCTCAACCCTGGGCACCCGGCCGCCTCAAAGATCCCCTCATACAGACCTGATAAATAGTCTGTTGTGCGATGCAGCGCCTGCTCCGACGGGTTGCCATCCCACCACGGGAACAGCATGTTCTCGGGGCGACCTGCTGGCAGCGCTCTCGATTCCATATAGGATTTGATAGCAGCGGCGGCCGGCGTGGTTAGAGGAACCTGGCGCTTGTCGCCGTTTTTTGTCTTGTCCAAAAACACGGTGCTCTTCTTCAACACCACCTGCTCCAACGTCAGCGTGTACATCTCCCGCATCCGCATGGCAGACTCCACGGCCAGCGTGAACATGCATCGCAACGCCGGCAGATGTTCCAGTTGCAGCGGCCGCTGCTTGCGTGGCAGCACTCCAGCTGCAATCATGTCCAGCACCTGCTCAAACTCTCCGTCTTCGAGTCGGCGGTCACGCTCCACATCCACCCTGGTGCAGCCAGCCAGCTTCCCGTCGAGTTCTGTGTACTGCGAGTATCCATCGGGCAGCGTTCTAAAGGGTCGATCCGGCAGCAGCAAGATCTTCTGGCGCAACCCCCAGTCAGTGCAGCGCGCCATGGCGCCAATCTTGGACCGGATGGTGGACGGCGCCAGCTTTTCCTCGCGCTTCATTTTTCGTATCCACTCGTCCACCCAATCTACCGTGATGCCCGCCAGATGTTGGCTACCGTGAGTCTCGTACACCGTCTTGAGCACGCCGCGATCTTTGGGTGACGGGTGCGCGTCTCTCTCGTACTGACGGATCAACTCACCTATCGTGGAGGTGCCAGACTTCGACTGGTACTCGGTTGGTACGATGCCGTTGTCCAGCAACAGATCCAGGCGCTGCGCAAAAGCATCGCCCTCGACCTCATTGTCAAAGGTCAGGTAGATCGGCTTCTCCAGAAGCCCGGAGCGCTTGAATGTGTATTGAATGGTCCCGTTGGGGAATGTTTTCTTGCCAGCCATAACCCGCTCCTGTGCTGCGAATCACCGTAGTGTAAGGCGTAGACTGGCTGGTAAGAAGCTTTTTTTGGCTGGTAGATACTGCCTGTGGATGCCACGGTAGCTGGCTATACGAACAGGTCACAACGAGCTAAGTTGTTGATTTCATTGAGGTTTAGTGGTGGGTGCTGACGGGCTCGAACCGCCGACCTACGCCTTGTAAGGGGGTATTTTGATTATACAAATCAACTACTTACAAACTCTACCGGCTGAGCGATTTGGCGTCACCTATAAAAGCGGTTTCATTTTACACGGAAAGCCCGGCGACCCCGGTCTATGAAATAGCCGCATAGCACGCTACTGGTGCTATATTCAAGTTGATGTCTTTGCAGAACAGAATAAGAGAAGCGATGGAGGGAGCTGGGCTCAAGCCGCAAGGCTTGGCTCGGGCGACGCATCGCACGTCGGGCGCCGTCACGCAGTGGCTCAACGGCAGCACCAAGACCTTGAAAGCAGACACCGCATCCATGCTGGAGGCGGCCACCGGATACCGGGCTGGCTGGATTGTCACGGGTCGCGGCAGCAAGGCGGCCGTCACGCCACGATTCAACCCTACGCAGTCCCTGTCCGCCGAAGCAGCGCTGATTGCATCTGAGTTTGATAAGGTCTCAGCAGACCGGCGGTTTGCACTTTTGGCTTCTCTGACGCAACTGATCGCAGCAGCGCAGCTTGAGACTGCGCAAAAGACAAAGCCGCCGCCATCTGGCTCTTGAGGTACACCACTCTCCAGATATGTCGCGCCGCTAGCCTTCTGGCTTGTTCGATTGCGCCCAAATACTGATCCTCACTGACGATATACACACCAACACCAGACACCGTCGTTCGTGTGCCGATGTGCTCCAGAGACGGCCAGGTCACAGAGCAGTTGGAATAGTTCAATACGACCGGATGCTCTCCGGTGAGCGCCGTCACTGTGTATCCAACCTGC
>CAIQVX010000295.1 GCA_903875275.1 uncultured beta proteobacterium
CCAAGAACGGCACGCCGGTTGACCGGCCCTACATGAGCGCCGTGGGCGAAGCACGCGACCTCATCGGCGAAATTGTCATCGAGTCGATCAACACCAAGGGCACTTCCACCAAGCTCGAGCAGCTGGCACAGGAAAAAGTCAAACGTGTCAACGAACTGCTGCAGGACAGCGGCGAATACGGCAAATAAGGGTGTTGGAAATTGCATAAGGACCGTTATCCCGCTGTTTGTCATTGCGGGCTCGACCCGCAATCCAGTGCATGCGTGGCACTGGATCCCGGATCAAGTCCGGGATGACAACTTCCAAGTCCAAACATGACTCAGTCCAGCTTTACCGAACGGAACCTGCAGATTCTGTTTCCGCTGCCGGCCGTTGTTTTCATCGGACTGCTGATGGTGTTTCCGATTCTCTACACGCTGTACCTGAGCTTTACCAACTGGAATCTCACTTCGGGGATGGAGCCGGCCTTTGTCGGTCTTACGAGCTACCTGCGCGTTTTCTCCGAGCCCCGTTTTCTGCACGCGCTCGGACGAACCTTCACCTTCACGCTGTTTGCCGTGGCGATCGAGGTTGTGCTGGGCGTTGCCATCGCACTGATTCTGAATCGCGCTTTTGTTGGCAAGAGTATTGCCAAGCTGCTGCTCCTGCTGCCGCTGGTTGCCACGCCGGTCGCCGTGGGCATTGTCTTCAATCTGTTTTACGACCCGACCATCGGATTGCTCAATTTCGATCTGCTCGCGCTCGGGCTGCCGCAGGGCCGCTGGGTTTCGAGCGAGAACTCCGTCATTGCCTCGCTCGTCCTGGTCGATGTCTGGCAGTGGACGCCCATGATCACCCTGATCGTGCTTGCCGGTCTGGCCGGTTTGTCCGAGGAGCCGGTCGAAGCGGCGCGCGTGGACGGTGCCAGCGATTGGCAGATCCTGCGCTATGTGACCCTCCCGATGGTCATGCCGGTCATTCTGACGGCGATGATTCTGCGCCTGATCGATGCGCTCAAGACCTTCGACATCATCTTCGCCATGACCGGCGGCGGCCCCGGTTACGCGTCCGAGACGCTCAACATCATGGGCTTCAAGTACAGCTTTGAATACTTCCGTATGGGCCAGTCCTCAGTCATTCTGGTGGCGCTGTTTCTGGTGGTGCTGCTGTGCAGTCTGGGCATCATGAAGCTGCGTGCTTCCAGCGAGAACTAGGCAGGCTCCATGAAAAACAAGATTGCCAGCAACGTCCTGTTCTATGCGATGGTCCTGATCATTGCGCTGGTCGTGCTGTTCCCTTTCCTGTGGATGCTGACCTCGTCGTTCAAGACCCAGGTTGACATCACCGCCTGGCCACCCAAGCTGTTTTTCGAGCCGACGCTGCGCAATTACCGCAAGGTCTTCGAGGAACAGGACTTCCTGAAATATTTCCTCAATTCAACCATCGTCGGCTCGATGGCGGTCGGTCTGTCGTTGCTGTTGGGGCTGCCGGCGGCCTACTCGATTTCGCGCTTCGCGCAGAAGAGGCTCGCCGTCTTCATCCTGCTGGCGCGCCTGATGCCCGGCATTTCCTTTCTGATGCCCTGGTACATCATTTTTTCGCGACTCGGCCTGATGGACAGCTACGTCGCGCTGATCCTCTCGCACATGCTGATCGCGCTGCCTATCGTTGTCTGGATCATGTCGACCTATTTCGGCACAATTCCGCGCGAGCTTGAAGAATCGGCCATGGTCGACGGTGCCACGCGGCAGATGGCGTTTGTGAAGATCATCCTGCCGCTGTCCG
>CAIQVX010000296.1 GCA_903875275.1 uncultured beta proteobacterium
GAACAGATGCACCAGCATCACCGCTGGGCGCAGTCCACCACCGTGCTTCAGGTCTGCATTGCGCTGGCGGCGATTGCCCTCTTGACCAAGAAGAAATGGCTGGAGTACGCCATGTTCGGTGCCGGCGCACTGGGGATCATCGTTGGTGCTCTGGCGGCGCTGCATATCTAGCGCATTACAACAATACGAAAACTGGCGCAACGCAGGTGAAACCCTCTCTGCCGAGCGCACACTTTTCCGGGCTATGGCGCGGCACGGCCTTGCTGCTGCTGGTGCACCTGATTGGCACGCTCGGCTACATGTACATTGGCAGCCCCGACGCAACCTGGATCGACAGCTTCTACATGACCTTTATCACCGTGGCCTCGATTGGCTTCGGCGAAATCGTGGATCTGGCGCACCATCCGATGGGTCGGCTGTTTACCATCTTCATTGCCGTGATCGGCATTGGAACGATGAGCTACCTGTTCTCCACCTTTGTCGCCCTGCTGCTTGAATCCGACCTGAATGCCACGCTAAGGAAGAAACGTATGAAAAAGGAAATTGCTGGGTTGGCCGGGCATTACATCGTCTGCGGTATTGGTCGGGTTGGCAGCAATGTCGCCAGCGAACTGGTGCAGACGCATAGGACTCTGGTCGTCGTCGAGAACGACCAAGAGGCACTGGACCGCTGGCTGGAAGAGTATCCGGGCACACCCCATCTGCACGCCGATGCCGCCGACGATGAGGCGCTGCGCGCTGCCGGCGTGATGGCAGCGGCCGGTGTCTTTGCCGTGACCGGTGACGACAGCCACAACCTGATGGTTGCACTGTCGGTCAAGTTGCTCAACTCGAAGGCGCGAGTGGTAGCCCGCCTGCACGACATCCGCAATGCCGACAAGGCCAGACGCGCTGGCGCTGATGAGATCGTCTCACCCGACTTCACTGGCGGCATGCGCATTGCATCGGCTATGGTGCGTCCGCACGTGGTCAACTTCATGGACCAGATGCTGCGCACGGACGACCAGTTGCGGGTTGAGGAAGTGCAGGTGCCGGATGATTTTGCCGACACCCCCATCAACGAGTTGATCAGGAAATCCAGGGATTACATTCTTCTGGCAACGCACGAGCAGGGTCGCTGGGTTTTCAATCCGGCCGACGATCATCTGGTCAAGGGCGGCACGACACTGGTCCTGATGGCCACACCCGACGGCCGTGCGCAGATCGAGAAGCAGCTTGCCGCTCAAGCCCGATGAAACTTGCCACCTGACAGGCCAATGTACCTTTCTTGGCGCCTCACTCAATCTCGTGCACCTATCACCCCAGATGACTCAGTTCCACCCCAATCAACGCTGCGATAACCTCCGGTGTTGAGACGTCAGTGGACTGCGTAACGTCGCCCACAATCGCCCTTAGCACGTTGAGGTCTGTAGAGTTGTTGTGCATGACCTCCGTAAAGTACTTGGCAACTGCCGTCTCGTTCTGGAATTGCAGAGCGGTCTGACCCCATGTTGGATCAGAGAGCGGCTTGGTCGCCAAATTTCCGAATACCGTGTAGATGACATCGCCACGTGTCCAGCCGTTATCAAGACACCAATTGATGTCTGCTCTTGCCTCGGCCTTGGCTGTATCGCTAGCGCTGCTCTTGACAATGTTATTGACCAATTGTGTCGTCAATTGCGCATTGGTCATCGTCTCAGGGTATGTGTCTGTGAACTGATGCTTGGTCGTGAAGATGTTGACAATTTGTTGTAGCGTCAGACCGAAATTCCAAGCTTCAGCCAGCTGATTCATGTATTCAACGCCCGGGGCAGCGGCGAAGGCTACGACGAAGAAGTGGTACAAGCCGTCGACGGTCTGGGTCGTGAAGTTGTAATCGTTGACTCCTGCGAAACTGTTGCCGTCAAAATCCTTGATGGCGCCGGCAGCAATTTCAATTTTGTAGGTCGTAAATATGTCAAAGTCACTAGTGGGATTGATCGTGAGCGTATTGCCGGAAATGCCTATGTTGCTGCTTGTAGCAACGTCGTAGCTGGCAATAACGGTTCCAGTTGACGTCAACAGAGAGACAGTACCATTGCCTCTGGTGATCGCCTCGTTGAACGTGATGGCAATGTTCGTGCCAACAGGCACCCCAGTGGCCTCATCAAGGGGGGATAGGGTCGTCAAAACGGGGGCTGGGTTACCCTGCAGTGTCATAGCTGACACGCTTCCGTCTGAAAACGTAAACCATTCGATTCCAGTAAGTGTGTCGGTCCCCTCGGTTGAAGACACCACGGTGAACGAACCGGTTCCAGCCGACCATGTCACGTTGTAGTCCTTGGCCGCCCCCAAGTACATCGCCGTATCGGAGCCATCTCCTCCTAACAACTGATCATTACCAAAACCGCCGGTCAACGTGTCATTTCCAGCACCTCCGTCCAAAATGTTATTTGCGTCATTTCCTCGCAGAGAGTTGGCGCCGGTATTTCCCATCAAATTCGCGGTCAACCCTCCAAAAAGACTCGCGTTCTCAACGTACGGCAGTGCCACGAGTGAATAGGACTGACTGGTGTAGATCGTGTCAACGCCTTCGCCAGCGTATTCGGTAACAACATCGACACCAGAAATCACATACACATCGTTGCCCAATCCTCCGTACATAGTGTCGTCACCTGCACGAAGCGCAGCATTCCAGTCGAATGTATCGTCGCCACCGCCGCCGTACATCTGATCGTTCCCATCTCCCCCATCTATGAAATTATTGGCGGCATTCCCAATCAGCAGGTTGCCGTAAGCGTTATTGTTGCCTGTGATATTGGCCGCCGACGAACCATAAAGGGACAGGTTTTCGACAAACTCGGTAGTCATTAATGACCATGATTGGTCAGCCCAGATTTTGTCGACGCCTTCGCTAGCAAACTCAACAATTTGATCTAGTCCCGATACCACGTAGACATCGTCGCCGAGCCCGCCGTACATGGTGTCATTACCTGCGCGAACTTCTGGCACAAAGTCAGACTGAGCACTCCAGTCAAACGTATCATTTCCTGTACCGCCGTACATTAGGTCATTGCCGGCGCCACCTTCCAGCGAGTCGTCGCCCCCGTTGCCTCGCAAAATATTGGCAAGGGCATCTCCGTGAATTTGATCGGATTGCTCTGAGCCAGTCACGTTTTCGATCCCACCCATCAGCCAATACAGGGTAGTCGGCGAACTGAGAGAACGCTCATCACTGCGCGTTGCCAATCCCAACTGTGCGTCGCTCAGAGAAAGAAAGATATCCCATCCGTAGGAAGACGTAGACGCATCTACAACATCGATACCACTCGGATCCCAAATTGTCTGATACTGGGAATTCGCAAGTAGGGAGTATGTATTGTTGCCAGCATTGATAGAAGTGTTTGCGCCGTAAAGGTACTGAAGTGCGATCACGTCGAGCACCATAGGTGTTGCTGGATCCCACGCTGTCAGATTCCAGTTGTAGTCATCTTGATAGGACATTACGGTCGCCCAATCAGTGTCAAGAGACGTTGGGATTCCGGCTTGCGCAAAAGTGGGGTGTCCAGTACCGCCGGAATCATGGGGATGCTTCAGCCCCAGAGTGTGTCCAAGTTCGTGCAAAATCAAAAAATAGCCGGCACTCCCCGGCTCATAACTTATGTCGTTGGCAAGACTCGATGGATTCAGCAGAATGTCACCGGCGCCGAACGGGTATGGGTTATACGCTGCACCAACAGATGGGAAATTTGAACGTCCCCATACGTTAGATGACGAAAAAAATGCTGCATCAAAGGCAATTGAAATATCAACCCCGGCCAACCCCGCTGCTATCAGGCCCGAAGCACCTTGAAAGTAACCCGCGTATTCGAAGTGAATATTGGCAACCGCCTCCACTGACGCGAAAATTGCAGCGATCTGATCGGCGGACTGTTGCGCGTTAGTCCAAGACCATGCTCCACTGTCTGCCAAGCCCCATGTAACAGTGCGACTGGCACCGAGATTCCACTCATACCCATGCGTTGTTGCATCAATAATGTTGTTACCCGAGAACGTTGGCGCACCAGTCGCTGGTGATGCATCGTTTGGTACCGTGAATAGTTCGTAGGTTCCGGTGCTAGTGCCGAACCCTTGGGCCGAGAGCAAATAATTGCCGGAGTATGACGGCGTGAAACTAATCAGTGAATTCTTCCCGATACCGCCGTCGTCACTGGTAATCCAAGCGGAACCCTGATCGTACAGAGTCAACAGTGGATCCGACAGACTCCCGTCGCCCGTCGCTGAACCTTTCATCGAAAACTGATACGTAACGCCTGCTACAAGGTTTACAGAATACCAGTCCGTCTCTCCGGAAACTGATATTGCACCACCGGCGACATCGCCATTGGTATGGAGTGATGTCGTCGCCAGTACTCGGGCTGCAATCGAATAATTGCCAATGGCATCGTTTCCCGACTCACGTGCCGCAAGATAGTACGTACCGGTTGTCAATGGTGTGAACAGTAACTGGGAATTCATCCCACTCCCGCCATCGTCGTCACTGTTCAGAGTGCTCCCATTGATATCCTGAAGTTCCAAGTACGGGTCAAGCAGGCTGCTTCCAACGATAGAAAAGATATATGTGACGCCTGCAATCAAGGAAACGCTGTAGCGGTCAACATCCCCTAAAAAGTCCACAGCGCCTGACTGCGCAACCCCAAGAGTCAATGCGCCAGAAGTTGGAGTCTGATTTACTGTTACACGGTATGTGCCGATAGCATCGTTACCAGATTCCTGCGCATCCAGAAAATATGTCCCTGAAGTCGAGGGTGTGTATACGATGCGGGAGTTAGCGCCGAGTCCGCTATCGTTGTCCCAAGTAAGCGCTACCCCTGCCGAATTTCTCAGAAAAAGATAGGGGTCAGCCAGTGTGAGCCCGACCGCTGCACCATCATATGCAGAACCAATCAAGTCAAACTGGTACTGGACACCGCCTGTAAGCGTTACCCTATACCAGTCGGCATCAGCCTGTAAATCGATGTTGCCCACTGCGCTGATTGAGTTGGCTGCAACTGTCGCAGCGCTTGAAGTTGAGGCAAGTTCATCCCGCAAAATCGTGACTGCATACGTACCAGTAGCGTCGTTACCAAATTCCTCCGCGCTGAGAAAAAAAGTGCCACTCGAAGACGGGGCATAGTAAAGATAGGAGTCCCAGTTCAATCCGCTTGTATTGTTGTTCCAACTTTGAACAACTCCGGCTGAGTTGTAAATGGCAAGATAGGGATCAACGAGTGTCCCTACACCGTAATAAGCACCTTGCAAATAAATTCGATAGCCGTAACCTGATACGAGGGCAACCTTCCACCAGTCTGTGTCCCCGTAGAAGTCAATTGCGCTATATGCGTAGGTGCCAACCGCCAGCGTCTGCGTGCTTGTGATATTGCCCGGTATGTCTGCTGCCATGATTTCATGCCGCCATCAGGCGACTCTCCATTTTATCGACGTCACGTTCCGTCGCGTTACAGCGGACGCCGCGTCACCGGCGGACGTTCAGTCGCGCTCAGTTTCTGATCACAATCTCGCGAAGGTGAACTTGGATCATGCTGCCCCCCTAGACTGACTCACAGTAACGAAAGCCTCATTTGTGTAGCACTTCAAGTATTTCTCCTAACTCAGTAGGAATCAATCCTTGCCGTAGTTCGGGGAGCGTGGCCCATACAAGATGCCCCTCGGCTGTCCCGCGGATAAAAGACGTTCCGTTGTTATGCCTGCGATTTGATGGCTTTGATCAATCGAAGTGGCAATGATCTGCTTTACAACTGCCGCGACTAACAGACCTACAAGACCGCCAGCATTTTGATTGTTCTCTCTCTCTTTGCTGGAGGCTGTCGCGACGCCTGTCCATAGTTGCTTGCCTGTCTTCAAGTCCATCAGCTTTGCTTCAGCAGTGACGATTGATGCACTGTCGACAACCTGATAAACGGTGCCATAGTTCTTGACTGTGATGTACAGAACAGCGTCCGCGCCAAATATCTGGCGCAGTTTTTCAGCTGAGGTTGAATGCATCTCGGCTGGTTGCGTCATTCCATTCTCTTTGAATGCCTCGGCAACCATAGTCACAGGCATCACGTAATAACCTGCCTCGGCAAGTGGTCGAGTAACGTAGGAAAGCACGCTGAAAGACGCTTGTACTTCGGGTGTGTTGTTTAAAGGTGGTAACAAACGCCCGATACTGGAGCGCCTCTTGTACCTCGATGGCGTGGTCGGACAGGCCTGCCAATGCACGAGGTAACAAAACGATGTTGGCGACCGCTGTGTGATAGCGCTCGTCGTAACATGTGCGAGGCCAGATATGGCAGACCTCAAACCCCTCCGCAGACTTACCGAGTCCGGCTGCACGCTTAATTGCACCATTGGCGTAGCTGTTGTCGTCGAACCGCACACCATCGACGATCTGACCTCGTTTCTCGCCCTGGCCCCGGGCTCGCCGAACACTTGGGAATATGGCTGCCGAACCGGTATCGCGCACAAGACGGTTGTGGAACTCAGGATTCACCCACAAGCCGGTGTCCGCAACCAGAAGTGAAAGGTGAATGTTGTGCCGTTTTACGGCCTCAAGCAGCAACTCCGAGGCAACTAATTTGGGTCTGTTGATGCTCATGGTTCGTTTCAGCTTCGTTTGAATGTACCCCCTACTACCAATCCAAATTCTATCCAGCGACTTGTTTCAGACCCGCCGCCGTCGCTTTCGCGCCATGAAGTCGCAGCGCGGCCACCAGCTCCCCAACTGTGTACGGCGGCTTTGTCAGGTCACTGATCGACTTTGCAATCGCCTGACTGACTCTGGCTGGCGCGGCATCAAACAGGCGGTCAACGAACGCACCGGCCTTGATGACCTCGATACCAAGCTTGCGGGTGTCGGCAACGGCCAGATGTTTGGTGTTGTCAGAAATGATCATGACCTTGTGCAGTGCCGGTTCATCTTCTTCATCGAGTCCGTTGACCATGACCAAGGCGGCAGCGATCAGGTGCCGGTCATTGTCATGCACCCGAGCCGGAACGCAGTCCATGAAAGCCTTGTCGTCATACCCGGTAATCAGATGCCCATTGTTGGTGGCCCGTTGAAATGCCTTGAGCCGTTTGCCGCCTGACTTCGATGCGTCGGGGTGCACTTGCGGCCAGTTGCGCAGGAACTCTGCCTCAACATCGCCCGTCCAGTAGGCAAAGTAGAGGCCTTCGAGCATCAAGTCGAACAACACGTCCGACAGGCGCGATGGCAGCAGCACGCAGGTATCCAAAATAACCAGGGTGTTGCCACCGGGGGAGAGTGGGTGGCGGTCCATCACTGACCGTTACCGATTGTTGGAAAGCGCTTTGACGCGGCGCACTACGTCTGCTTCAGTGCTTTTGTAGACCCCGGCTTTTTGCCCCTCCGTGCGCAGGTCGGTGGTTTTGCCCGTCACTTGGTGCTTGGCTTTCCAGTCCAGCACAGCGGCACGTGAAACCCGCCGATGACCACCAGTGGAAACAGTGGCACCCTTGAGCTTGTTCTGGTCGATCAACATGGCGACATAGGGGCGGCTGTAACCCAGCAACTCAGCGGCCTGCGCCGTGCTGATCTGGTCATTGGCGGCGGCAACCGACTTTGGCATCTCGATTCCCACCGATTGGCTTTCAATGTCCACCAAGTGGCGAATCAACTGCAAGCGGGCGCTTCGGCTTGCCGGGGTGGTGGCTTCAAGAACCTGGTGCAATGCGCTGGCAACCTTTTCGGACACGGTTCCAGTCATCGAACCGATGGCATCGGCCAATGGTCCCAATGGGTCGTAGCGGTGTGCAGGTGTTTTATCAAGTGTGGCAGCGGTAGGCATGGTGCCCTCCAAGTATTGATTCAGCTGTCGTTTCGGCCTAAAACGAAACATACGAATAATACGAAATGTTGACCGTGCGTGCAAGACCTGTCTTCAATCCCGC
>CAIQVX010000297.1 GCA_903875275.1 uncultured beta proteobacterium
GTTTGATCGTCAAAGTGCGGCCTACCAGGAATCGGTGTTACCCCTGAACCTGAGCGCGGTGGCGATCGAAGCGGCGCATACCGACTTCTGGCGCAAGTACGTCGGGCGCACCGGCGCAGTGATTGGAATGAGCAGCTTTGGCGAGTCAGCTCCGGCGAAAGACCTGTACGCGCATTTTGGAATTACCGCAGCGCAGGTGGTCACGTCTGTGAAGGTGCTCACACAGGTTTGATGGCGGGAAGTCACCTATCCTGCCAGAGGAGCCACCACTGCCATCCGGCGGATCAGTTTTTGGAAAGCACGGATGAATTGCTTGACTACCTGGCGCTATGTTTTTGGAAGGTGCGTCGACTCGAGCCCAAATCGTCTTAACTTCGCCCGCAGCCCAACGCGTGACAGACCGAGTTCCTGCGCAGCCTTGGTTTTGTTCCAGCGCAGTCTGAGCATCACTTCGCGCAGTAGCATGGCCTCGATCGAGTCGAGCCTTTCCTGCAAGCTGCCAGTCGCTGGCAGTGCCGATGCTGCAGCACTCGCTCCTGATCCCGCCTGGCCCATTAGCAGTTTGGCTGAAAAGTCGCAGGCACGTAGCATTACGCCGCCATGAATGGCCAGTGTGCGTGCGATTTCATTGCGCATCTCGCGGATGTTCCCTGGCCACGGATATGCCAGCATCACTTGCAGTGCATCCTTGTCAAAACGTGTCGGTGGCATCCCAAGTTCCTGACAGGCGGCAGTGAGCATGTGTTCGGCAATCAGCACGATGTCGCCTGGTCGTTCACGTAGCGGCGGCATGGACAGTGTGACACCGGCCAGGCGGTAGTAAAGGTCTTCGCGAAAACGTCCCTCTCGCACGTCATCTTCAAGATTGCGATGGGTAGCCGACAGCACCCTGACATCGATCGATATAGAACGTGTCGAGCCGACAGGTCGCAGTTCGCCCTCCTGCAGCACGCGCAGCAACTTGACCTGAAACGAAGGCGAGGTTTCCCCGATCTCGTCGAGGAACAAGGTGCCACCGTGAGCGCGTTGAAACAAGCCGACATGGTCTTCCACAGCTCCGGTAAAGGCTCCGCGCTTGTGACCAAAAAGCTCACTCTCCAGCAGTGCATCCGGAATTGCGGCACAGTTCTCAACCACAAAGGGGCCATCCAGACGTGGCGAGGCGTAATGGATGGCGCGAGCCATCAATTCTTTGCCGGTACCCGATTCACCCAACAGCAGCACGGAGAGGTCATAGCGCGCCACACGCGAAGCCATTTCACACAGACTGTCCAGCGTACTGCCAGGGCTGCGCACCATACTTTCGAAACCGAAAATACGACTGGCTTGAAGCTGCTTTTTCTGCCGCCTGGCAAGCAGTGCAGGTGCGCCCGACCGCAGATCGAGATCCAGTCGGCGCAAGCCTTGCTGCAAGCGACTGGCTTCGACCGCTCCCTGGACTGTTTCCAGTAGATGTCGTGGCGCCCAGGGTTTGAGAACATACTGGTAAATGCCTGCTTCGTTGACACCGCTGATGATGTCCTGGCTGTCAGCGTAGCCCGAGATCACGATGCGCACCACCTCGGGCCAGCGCTCGCGCACCTCCTTCAAGAAGTCAACGCCGTCTTGTCCGGGCATCCGTTGGTCGCACAGGATCACGGCGATCGAATGAAGATCGAGCAGGGCGCGCGCCGAATCACTGTCGCTGGCAGAGATGACTTGAAAATTTTCCTCGAGGGTGCGCCGCATGGATTCCAGTGAGCGTACTTCGTCGTCGACCAGCAGTACGAGGGGCAGGTCTGCGTCAAAAATCGAGTCGGGTGCGTTCATGGCGGTGGGAGCAATGTTTTTGGGCCACACGCTTCAAGCACAAAGCGTGCCAAATTCAAACTTGTCACCACAATCGCTGTCAAACATGCACTCGCTGGCGACCGAACAGAAAGCCGCGGCGACTCGCGGACTCTGGTGTCGGGTGTGCAGCCTCTGGAGCCGGTTTGCGTAGCATGGCAAGTACCGCGTTGGCGGTGGCAAGTGCGTGCGCCTGATCTGAGAACTCGAACATCGGGGAGAACAGAGAACAACTTTCAAAGGAACCCAACCCATGCTCGTATGCGCCAATAAACTCAAAGGAATCGTTGCCGATGCTGTGCTGGGTCTTGTTGCCAACTGCAAACGCAGCCGTGCGTTCATCAAGCACCCTGCAGGGCAAGCGAAGCAGGTTCATGAACCACGGGGTAACAAGAATCCCCAGCAAGATTTCGGCGTTCGGCTCGTCCAGCGCTTCGAAGCCAATCGCCCGCACGTGTAGCGCCGGGTTTTGCAGCGGCACGCCTTGCATGCGCCTCTCGGCAATCAAAGCAAAGGTTTTTTCAAGCGCCGCTATCCGGTCTTGCCATATGGCGATCATGGAAGCACCAGGAACTGATCTGCTGCGGCGTCGCACTGCGGGCAACGCCAGTGGGCTGGAAGGTCGGCGAATGCCGTGTCTGGCGCAATCTGCCACTGTGCATCACCTTCGGCGGGGTCATAAACCCACCAGCAGATCTTGCATTCCAGTCGGGCGCCGGGCGCCAGGCGCGAGCGGTCGCCCAGATAGCTGCCCTCGAACTGCCGGCCATCGATGGCGGTCAACCCTGACGAACCCATTGCAGAACCTCCTGAACGCGCGCTACCGAGTCGCCCAAGTCCTCCGGTGCCGCGCAGGCAACATCAGGCATGTCGGTCACCTCGATTGAATTGAGGATGACCGTGTCCATCGAGTTGTAATAGACCACGCGCCAGGTATTGGGCAGGTAACAGTTGGTGATGCGGCAATTGCCGTAGCCGCGCGAAAGAATAAGTACCCGCCCGGTGCCGAGCCGGTAGTCCAGAAAGGCTATGTCCTGATGTGTCAGGGGCAACAGCGTGAGATTCACCACATGCGCACGCTCGCCGGCGCGCCAGATCCGGCGCTGTTCTTCCAACTCAGCCAGCACACCGGGCACATTCATGATTTGCGCCGGCACGGTCAGGGGAACTGCCACCCCCCTGGCGCCATCGATCTCGGCGGCCAAGCGCAGCGCCTCCGGGACGGCGCCAACTTCAATGTAGTCCAGCAATCCGCCTTGCGACCGGGTCGAGCGGACACGCCAGACACCAGCGAATACCGACTCCTGAACTTCCAGCAATGGCACACCTGCATCGCTCAGGACCTGCGCGCTGACCTCGCCTTCGCCAAGTACCTGGTTGACGAGTGTCAAATCAGCGTGGTCCAAGTCGCTCAACGTGATGCAGGCGGTCTCGCGCTGGGCTGCAACGCTGGCATGGATCCGGCGCAGCGTGGCCAGTACTTCATCAAGTACTCGCAGCGCGCCTTTGCGGGCGGCGACCTCGTCTGCTTTTGGCAGGATGGGTGGCTGGTACATCGCCATGCCTTGGGGCATGGTCAGATAGTCCAGAGTATCTTCCTCGACCAGACCCGCGGGGCTGAGAGCGGCTACCACTGGAACAGGAAAGGGGCGCGTGGAAGAATTAGGCATCATGGGTGGCAGGCTTTGCTAAAGGGGTCAGTGGCAGGTGCCAGCGGTGCTGCTGACAAGGGGAATGCCGATGCCGGGTGCGCGACCGGTAGGCGCATCCAGGGCCTGGTTGACCAAGGCGATGTAATCGCTCCAATCGTGCATGCCCGGCAGTGTCGTGACGTACTGACTGTCGCGAAAAAACAGCAAGCTGGGCCAGCGTTGCGAGCCGAACTTCTTCGCCAGTGCCTCAGCGCCCTCGGGCACTGCAACCGCCAGACCAAAGGCGCGACCGGCAGCCGCGCAGACCTGGCGTAACTCGGGCAGTACCACCGCCACGTCCAGCGCTTCAGGATAGCGCACCGGATCCCCGGCAAGAAGCAGCACCTGATTCCCCCGTTGCACTGTCAGCCACGCGTCCAGATTCTCCAAATCAACCCACTGGGCGTGGTGTTTGCTCACCAGTTGTGCCAAGAGTACCGGGACCGCAAGCTTGGTTTCGCTCATAAGAGTTTTCAATTTCCTGGCGTTGAATGGTCAGTGACGGGTCAGACGCTGCAAGGCCGCGCTGTCCATTGCCGAAGGCAGGGAGAAAGCCGCTTCACCGTTCGCGGGTGTCGCGCCGGAGTCGATCACCGCCAGTAGCATATCGAGCGTCGCATTGACTTCATGCGCACGTTGCTCGCTGATCACTTCGCGGGCATCGGCCAGGAAGGTCAATAGCCACTGACCTGGCTCGCAGTCGCCCACCAGCAACGTGCTGACGCGGCGCATTTCACCGCGGCCTCTTACCTGGGCAAAGCCCGGCTCCACCGCAATCACCTGCATGGGAATGCCAATGCACATATCAGCTTGCCTTTGGGATAAATCGCTCATCGCCAACGCGACAGGCCTGCTCGACGCTTGGGCGCTCGCTCTCGTAACGCCCGAGGGTCAGCATGGCCCCGCTCAGGCAAGCATCCTCGGGCAGGCTTTCGGCGCGCCGTTGTGGTGCGGCGCCCCAGTTGCGCAAGCGCTCCAGTCCCAGGGCTAGCGCTTGCGGTAGGCTTTGCTTGACGCATTCACGCAGGCTGCCGCCAAAATCCTCCAATTCCTCGGGCTGACAACCGATCAACAGAACCTGCGCCGGATAGCGGCCGGTGAACTGGGCCAGGCACAGGACTTCCTGAAACCCGGTTTGGTGCAAGCTCATCTTCTTTGCACCCATAAAGCGCGGCACTTCATCGTTTTCTATCAGTTTGAGCGTGCCGGGTTCCAGACCGTAGTCAATGGCGTCGAAGATCAACAGTTTGTCGGCAGACTGCACGTTTTCGATCAAATACAGTCCCTGCGTGCCGCCGTCAATCACTTGCACGTTGTCAGCAAAGGTCCACTCGCGTTGCAGTGCCTCGATGCAGCGCACGCCAAAGCCCTCGTCGGCCCACAGCACGTTGCCAATCCCAAGCACGACGATGTGCTCTGGTGCTGACTTGTCTGCAGCGTTCCGGGTGCTCGAGGGGGAGGTGCTCATGGGCGGTCGGGCGTCAATCTTTGAACGTGCGGTAGCCGGAGATCATCGTGCTTACCAGGCTTTGACGACCCATGATGTCTTCGCGGATCGCAGCATAGATATGGGTGACGACAAAAATGACGATCACCCACATACCCAGATGATGCCAGGTATGCACATCCTGCGACTGCCCCATCAGTGGAATGACCCACCCAAACAGTTTGTCGGCCCACGAGCCGGCCTGCAGCCCTTCGCCGTACATCGCAAAGCCGCTGAAAATCATGAACACCGCGGTCAACAGGAACATGAAAAACATGGCGAAGCGGGCAATCGGGTTGTGGCCGACATAGCGTCCCGGCCGAGGCGTCAGAAAGGCATACCACTTCAACATCAGCAACAATTCTTGCCAGTAGGCACGTTGAGTGATGGGTAGAGTGAACAATTCGCGGGCATGGTGATTGCCGACGAAAGCCCAGTAAGTGCGCCCGATGAGGCCGATGGAAAAGAGATAAGCGGCCGAAAAGTGGGTGAAGCGAATGTAGCCCATGAGAAAGTGTTCGCTGGCCTCGCCCGGCATAGTGGGAAGCGGCGAACCGATGAAATAGCCGGTCAGGCACAAAACCAATATGCTCATTGCATTGACCCAGTGCCAGATTCGCACCGGGGCTTCGTACACGTACACGGACTTGATGGATTGCCCGTGCGACACCGCCTCTTCGTCAGTGCCGGTGGCATGATGAAAATCGTCGACCTGACTCGATACGCCTGTGCTGCTCATACCTGTCTCCTGCTGGCTGGGTTAAGGGTCAGATCACAATTGACTGAACAGGTAGGCGCCGCTGCCGCTGAGCAGCAAGCCCAGGCTGCCGATAGCCCACTGGACCCGTGAAGCAAGAAACCGGCGCAGTGCCTGCGCTGCTGCGACACCGCAAAAGTGCAAGGCAGTTGTCGTCAGGATGAAGCCCATTGCGTAGGCCGCAAGACCAGTCGGTGGAGCCTCGGCGCCGTGCGCCAGCCCGTGCAGCGTTGCCGCCGCAGCAATCAGACCCAGGCCGACAGCCATTGGCAAGCGCTGTTTGGCAAACAGAAGCATCAATCCGAACAGCACCACACTCAGCGAAATCAATTGCTCCTGCCAGGGCAGCGTGACGCCCGTGACGCCGAGCGCCGCACTGGCAAGCAAAGCCAGCAAGAAGGTGATGGGTCCCCAGGCGGTCTTGTCAGAAGGCAGGGCAGCGACCGACCAGACGCCAACCGCCAGCATGGCCAGCAGGTGATCGAGTCCAAGCGGATGCGACAGTCCTTCGAAGAGTCCGCTGTTGGCGTGCCCGGTGTGGGCTTGGGCTGCGCTGGCGGCCAGTGTGAGGGCGGCTATCGCGACATTACGCATCGCGGAGCGTGGCGGCAAATTCATATTGTTCTCCTCAATCAAAAAATAGGTAAGTTCGATCAGCGGACTTTGACCCGGGCCATTTCCTGGCCGTCCGGGCTGATCACGTGGGTGCTGCAGGCCAGACAGGGATCGAACGAATGCAGGGTGCGCAGGATCTCAAGCGGCTGCTCCGGGTTCACCATTGGTGTCCCCATCAGGGCTGCTTCAAAGGCGCCGATCTGACCTTTGGCATCGCGTGGACTGCCGTTCCAGGTGGTTGGTACTACGCACTGGTAGTTTTCAATCTTGCCATCCTTGATCTTGATCCAGTGTGCCAGCGCGCCGCGCGGCGCCGCCGTCGTGCCGACACCCTTGGCTTCCTTGGGCCAGGAGGCTGGATCCCATTTTTCGACGCTGGCAGTGTTGGTGTCGCCGGACTTGATGTTGGCGATCAATTCGCTGTAATCCTCCAGCATCATCTCGGCGCAGTACTGCCCTTCCAGACAGCGTGCCAGGGTTCGACCGATGGTGCTCGGCAGCAACTGCTTGAGGGTGTACTGGGTCTCGGGCAGTCCGAGCGCTTTGGGTACGCCACTGTTGACCATCTGGGCCGAGAACTCGAGTTGTTCCTTTGGCCGCTGTGCATACTTGTTGCCCCTGAGGGCGTGCGCGTACGCCAGAATGTAGCGTGACAGTGGGCCAACCTCCACCGCGTGACCACGCCAACGCGGCGCCTTGATCCAGGAGTACTTGGCGCTTTCGTCGATTTGCTGGATATTGGTCTTGCTGCCTTTGGTATTCTTGCCCAGGGCAAAGTTCGGTTCCGTCACGCCATCCCAGGGGTGCAGGCCCTTGTTCTCGTCGGCGTACTTGTACCAGCTGTGTGTGACGAATTCCTGTATCTGCTGCGGGTCGCGCGGATCGATAGGGTGGACCTCGTCCCATTTTCCGTTCAGGATCACGCCGCCAGGGAGTTGATCTGTTTTCTTGTCGTAATTGACTTTCGCGTACTCACCATAGTCCATCACGTTGCTGGCTGCGAGGCCGCCGCCATGCAGCCAACCGGCGTGTTTGTACAGCGTGCCGATGGCCAGCACGTCGGGCAGGTAAACGTTTTTCACGAACTCGTTCATCTCGTCGATGCGGGACTTGATGAAGTTGAGCCGTTCCATATTGATCGGGGCACCGGCAGCGCCAACGCTGTCGAGGTTGATGGCGCATGGCATACCGCCCACCAGAAAGTTCGGATGTGGATTTTTGCCACCAATGATGGTGTGAATCTTGACCCAGTCTTTCTGGAGGTCGAGTGCTTCAAGGTAGTGCGCTACTGCCATCAGGTTGGCTTCGGCCGGCAGCACATAAGCTTTGGAACCCCAGTAGCCGTTGCTGAACGGACCCAACTGACCACTCTCCACAAACTTCTTCAGACGGTTCTGCAGATCACGGAAGTAACCCGGTGAGGACAGTGCGTGACTCGGTGACACCAATTGCTGCAACTCGGAGGTCTTCTTGGGATCAGCCTTGAGCGCCGACACCACGTCCACCCAGTCCAGCGCGTGGAGATGGTAGAAATGCACCACGTGGTCATGCACTTGCAGCGTCTTGTCAAACAGACCGCGCAGCAGATGAGCGTTCTTGGGGATCTTGATACCGAGCGCATCTTCCACAGCGCGCACCGAGGTCAAGGCATGAGTGCCGGTGCACACACCGCAGATGCGTTCGACAAAAGCCCAGGCATCTCGCGGGTCACGGCCCTTCAGAATCACCTCAAGGCCACGCCACATGGTGCCAGTGGAGACGGCGTTGCGGATGACGTTGTTCTTGTCAAGATTGACTTCACATCGCATGTGCCCCTCGATGCGGGTCACGGGATCGACAACGATGCGGCGTCCGCTGTCGTCTAGCTTGAATCCTTGCGTTTCGTATGCACCCATGGTGATGGTCCTTATTGGTTTGTTCAGGCTTTGCTGGCTTCGGTTTTGGTGGTCGATGCGCGGCTGATGGCCGAGGCAGCCGCATGCGCCACAACAGCGGCGCCTACAACAACTGCCGCTGTGCCGCCGACTTTGTCAGCATTGGCCTCGACGCCAAACTGCGGAATGTTGGTCAGGCGTTCGTAGAACGAACCCTTGTCCCAGAAGCCGTCTTCCGAGCAACCGATGCAACCGTGACCCGCCTTGATCGGGAAACTGGTGCCCTCATTCCACATGATGGTGGAGCAGGCGTTGTAAGTGGTCGGGCCCTTGCAGCCGACCTTGTAGAGGCAATAGCCCTTGCGTGCTGATTCGTCGTCGAATGATTCGACAAACTGTCCGGCATCGAAGTGCGGCCGGCGGTAACACTTGTCGTGAATGCGCTGACCGTAGAACATCTTGGGGCGACCCTGGCGGTCAAGCTCCGGGAGCCTGTCGAAAGTCAGCATGTAGGTCAGTACACCGGTCATGACCTCGGCGATCGGCGGGCAACCCGGCACCTTGATGATCGGCTTGTCGGTGATGACCTTGTGAATCGGTGTCGCCTGGGTTGGATTCGGTCTTGCTGCCTGCACGCAACCCCAGGAGGCACAGGAACCCCAGGCGATAACCGCCTTGGCGTCTTTGGCGACGTGTTTCAATTTCTCGATGAAAGGCTTGCCCGACTGGATACAGAACATCCCGTCCTCGTTGAGCGGTGGGTTGCCCTCCACCGCCAGGATGTACTGCCCCTTGTACTTGGTCATGATCTGCTCGAGAATGGCCTCGGCCTGGTGGCCGGCGGCGGCCATCAGTGTGTCGTCGTAGTCCAGGGACAGCATGGACAGCACAACGTCTTTGGCCAGCGGGTGCGCTGAGCGGATGAAGGACTCTGAACAGCAGGTGCACTCCAGCCCGTGCAGCCACAGGACGGGCGTGCGCGGTTTTGTTTCCATCGCGTGCGCAATCTGCGGCACGAAGGAAGGTGCCAAGCCCAGCGAGGTCGCGGTTAGCGAGCAATACTTGAGCAAACTGCGCCGTGAAATGCCTTGGCGACGCATGACTTCATAGAAAGTCTCCATCGAACTTGTCTCCTTGAATATTGAATGACCTATCAGACATATCAATATTCAAGCCAACTGATCTGCACTAAGGGAAAGTCCTAGGATGGCAGGCTGAACCGTTGATTTGTATGGTCTTGCGATTCGTCCAATATCCTTGACATGATCGGTCCGTCATGGCGGATGTAAGCAGGGGTTCCATTTTGGGGTGGTTGCCGGAAGCAAGGTTTCCGGTATGTCTGACAAAAAGTTCACTCGGCGCCGAGGTTGACTACCCGCCTAGATCAGTCATTGCCAACTCGTTTGAAGTGGCATTAGCTTGCCGACTGCGGCGGAAAATCTCGGACGTCCGCGACGACGAGGGTGAGTTCACTTCGCGGACGGACAGCACTCACGTGCGCAATCACTGCGTTCCGAAAATCCGATCACCAGCGTCGCCCAATCCCGGCAGGATATAGCCGTGGTCGTTGAGCTGGCGGTCTATGGCAGCGGTATAGATTTCCACATCCGGGTGCATCTTGCGCAGCGTGGCAATGCCTTCCGGACACGTCAGCAGGCACACGAACTTGATCGACTTGGGCTTCAGCGCTTTCACGCGCGTAATGGCTGCCACGGCCGAGTTGCCTGTGGCCAGCATCGGGTCAACCACCACCACGTCGCGTTCCTGAGTGTCCTTGGGCATTTTGAAGTAGTACTCGACCGCCTGCAGGGTCTTGGGGTCCCGGTACAGACCGATGTGCCCGACGCGCGCCCCCGGCACGACGCTGAGCATGCCGTCCAGAATGCCGGTTCCGGCACGCAGGATGGAGACGAAAACCAGCTTCTTGCCGTCAATCATCTTGGCGGTCATGGTTTCCAACGGGGTTTCGATTTCGACGTCCTGCATCGGCATGTCGCGCGTCACCTCATAAGCCATGAGCATGCTGACCTCGTTGAGCAGCGTGCGAAAGTTGTTGGTGCTGGCGTCCTTCTTTCGCATCAGCGTCAGTTTGTGCTGCACCAGCGGGTGGTCGACGAGGTGGACGTGATCAATGCTGTTGTCCGGGCGGCTCATAGTGGGGCTTCCTCAAAAAGTACAATCGATGCGATAGCGTAACGAAATTTTGAGGGATTTTCCGTGGCAGGACATAGTAAATGGGCGAATATTCAGCACCGCAAGGGTCGCCAGGATGAAAAGCGGGGCAAGATCTGGACCCGCATCATTCGGGAAATCACGGTGGCGGCCCGCGCTGCGGGTGGTGATCTGGGTACCAACCCGCGCCTGCGTCTGGCGGTGGATCGGGCCAAGGCGGCCAACATGCCTGCTGATCGTGTCAAGTACAACATTGACAAGGCTACCGGGAATCAGGAAGGTGTGACTTACGAAATCCGTTACGAGGGCTACGGAATCGGCGGTGCCGCGATCTTGGTGGACACCATGACCGACAACAAGGTCCGTACCGTTGCCGAAGTGCGGCACGCGTTCAGCAAGTATGGCGGCAATATGGGTACAGAAGGCTCGGTCGTGTTTCAATTCAAGCATTGTGGACAACTGATTTTTGCGCCAGGAACGAGCGAAGACAAGGTGATGGAAGTGGCGCTGGAAGCGGGTGCGCAGGACGTGCTTACGGACGCCGACGGTTTGATCGAAGTGTTGACCGCAGCCGCCGACTTTGAGGGCGTGAGAAACGCGATGGAAGCGGCCAGCCTTAAGCCTGACGTGGCTGAGGTCACGATGCGTGCCGAGAATCCCATTGAGCTCAGCGGCGAGGACGGTGCACGGATGCAGAAACTGCTTGACGCACTGGAGGAACTTGACGACGTGCAAGCGATTTACCATAACGCCGAGATGGACAGCGAGCCCTCATGAAGATCCTGGTCGTCGGTGGCGGCGGTCGTGAACATGCCTTGGCCTGGAAACTGGCGCAATCGGCTCGTGTTGAGAAAGTCTTTCTTGCCCCGGGCAACGGCGGCACTGCTGTCGATGGCCGCTACGAGAACGTCAATATTACCGGGATGGAGGAACTCGGTGCATGGGCGCTTGTCAACCGGATTGCCCTCACCGTGATTGGGCCGGAAGCACCGCTGGCGGCGGGGTTTGTTGACGAGTTTCGTAAGTTGGGTCTGCGCGTGTTCGGGCCCTCCCGTGCCGCTGCACAGTTGGAAAGTTCGAAGGCGTTTTCCAAGGAGTTCATGAGGCGTCACGGCATTCCGACGGCGGCGTATGAAGTCTTTACGGACGCAGTCGCAGCGCACGACTACATTGATCAGGTGGGCGCTCCGATCGTGGTCAAGGCGGACGGGCTGGCGGCGGGCAAGGGTGTGGTGGTCGCCACGACACTGGCGCAGGCACACGAGGCGGTGGACGCCATGCTGGGTCAGCCGCAGCATATGGCAGTGACTGCCGGGCAGGTGCCGCGGGTGGTCATTGAAGAGTTCTTGCTTGGTGAGGAGGCTAGTTTTATCGTCATGTGCGACGGCAGGAATGTGCTCCCACTGGCCACGAGTCAGGACCACAAGCGGCTACTTAACGATGACCAAGGGCCAAATACTGGCGGCATGGGCGCTTACTCGCCGGCGCCTGTGGTTACACCCGATGTGCATGCCAGGGTTATGCGCGAGATCATCTTGCCCACCATTCGTGGCATGGAAAAGGATGGCATAGCCTATACCGGGTTTCTGTATGCAGGGCTCATGATTGATGGCAACGGGCACCCTAAAACGCTGGAGTTCAACTGCCGTTTGGGAGACCCGGAGACGCAGCCACTGCTGATGCGATTGAAGACCGATTTGGTGGAGGTGCTGCTGGCGGCAACCGAGCCTGGTCAGCATGGGCGTCTGGACGACGTGGAACTGCAGTGGGACCGGCGCACAGCGCTGGGTGTGGTCATGGCCGCGCACGGCTACCCGCTACAACCCCGCAGCGGAGACCGTATCACCGGTTTGCCCGGGGAGGCCGAAGACGTCGTAGTTTTTCAGGCCGCCACCGTTTTCCGGGACGGTCAGTTGGAGACGTCCGGTGGTCGTGTTTTGTGCGTGACGGCGCTTGCCGACAATGTCCGGCAGGCGCAGCAGCGTGCCTATGAAGTGGCGCAGGCCATTCATTTTGATGGCCGACACTATCGTACCGATATCGGCCATCGGGCCATCAGAAACTGATCTCTCACATGTCTGCGATTCAGCTACCAGGTCCGCATCCGATTCGGTTTTCTGGCAGCCGTGTGGCTGACTGGCTCCTCAAACAATGGGGCTGGCGCGTGCGCTTTGACGGGCTGCCGGCACAACAAGGTGTGCTGGTGATTTACCCGCACACCAGTAACTGGGACTTTGTTGTTCTTGTGCTGACCAAGTGGGCGATTGGAATTTCTGTATGCTTTTGGGCCAAAGACAAGTTGTTTCGGATACCTGTGTTTGAGCGCTGGCTTCGCTGGCTTGGCGGTCTTCCTGTGGACCGGACTTCGCCGCGCGGAACCGTGGGACAGGCCGTGGACCAGATCGCGCAGGCACGTGCGCGGGGAGGGTATTTCTGGCTGGCACTCTCGCCGGAAGGAACACGCAAGCGGATACCGGGATGGCGCAGCGGCTTCTATCAGACCAGTTTGCAAGCCAGGGTGCCGCTCGGTCTGGTGCGGCTCGATTATGGTCGTCGCGAGGTACTGATCTGTGATTTCCTGCAGATCACGGGCGATGAAGCGCAGGATTTTCAGCGCATAGCCCGCAGTTATGCGGGTGTTCAAGCCTATCGACCCGAGAATGCGGCACCCATCCGCTTGCTGGACAGGAATGTCCCGCGATCCGAGACCATTGTCAAATGACCACTTCAGCTGTCGTTCATTCCACTTCCAGCGAGGTACGCGGCTATCTCGTCAATCTGCAGCGCGTCATCACGGGCGCCATTGCCGACATCGACGGTCGCGCCTTTACGGTTGATGCTTGGCACAAGCAGGCGGGCGACAAGCTACAGGGTGATGGCGTGACCATGATTCTGGAGGGCGGTGCGCTGTTCGAACGAGCCGGCTGTGGTTTTTCGCATGTGCGGGGCCCGCAGTTGCCGCAGTCGGCCACCCAGCACCGCCCCGAACTCGCAGGTGCTCCGTTTGAAGCGATGGGCGTGTCGCTGGTTTTTCACCCGAGCAATCCCTACGTGCCCACGGTTCACATGAACGTGCGCATGATCTCGGCAGCGAGACCGGGCGGCGAGCCCGTCAGCTGGTTTGGTGGCGGCATGGATCTGACACCGTACTATGGTTTTGAAGAAGATGCGGTGCACTTCCACAACTGCTGCAAGACGACACTGGAGCCCTTCGGACCGGACAAATACCCTCGCTTCAAAGCCTGGTGCGATGACTACTTTTACCTGAAACATCGCTCCGAGCAGCGTGGTATCGGCGGTATCTTTTTTGATGATTTCTCCGAGTTGGGATTTTCTCAGAGCCTGTCCATGATGGAAGCAGTCGGCGACTCCTTTCTAAACGCTTACCTTCCGATTGTGCAGCGTCGGCGAACCATGGCCTACGGTGAACGTGAACGTGCGTTCCAGCTTTATCGGCGCGGTCGCTACGTGGAATTCAATCTGGTCTGGGACCGGGGGACGCATTTTGGACTGCAGTCCGGTGGTCGGACCGAGTCCATCCTGCTGTCCATGCCACCGTTGGTGAGTTGGTCGTACCAGCACCTTGCGGAAAGAGGCTCCGCTGAGGCTGAGTTGTACGAGAGATTCCTGGTGCGAAAGGATTGGGTCTGACATGGAACACACACCAGCGTCGACCACGCATCGCAGAATTGGCGTCTTCGGTGGCGCTTTTGACCCGCCGCACGCGGCCCACATCACTCTCGTGCGCAGCGCCATGACGAACCTGAAGCTCGATGAGCTACATGTCGTCCCGACCGGTCATGCCTGGCACAAGGCGCGCCCGCTGAGTCCGGCCCAACATCGGTTGGCGATGGCCAGACTGGCGTTTTCCGACATGCCGGGCGTTGTTGTGGACGCACGTGAGACCCAACGCACCGGTCCGAGCTACACGATCGACACCTTGCGTGAGTTGCATCTGCAATGGCCCCGAGCAGAGTTGTTTCTGATGATGGGCGAAGACCAAGCACGCACTTTGACAAGCTGGCGTTCCTGGCAGGAAGTTCTCCGACTTGCTATAATTTATGTAGCTGACCGTGGCGACTGGAATAGAACCATGCCGCGTTTCATAGCCCCGAAATTGTACGAGTCCCGATTCCGGCGGCTGCAAATGCCGCATATGCCAGTCAGCGCGACGGACATCCGGGCACGGATTGCATCACGTCAAGACCTGGGAGACCTGGTGTTTGAATCGGTTGCGCGCTATATTGATCACCATCACCTCTACCAGACCGCTTGATGACTACCACCCCACCTGCCAAGAAGAATGACATCCAGAAACTCCAGCGTGCCATCGTGGATGGTCTGGAAGACGTCAAAGCCCAGGATATTGTGGTGTTTGATACCGAGCATCTGTCCAGCCTGTTTGAGCGCGTGATCATCGCTTCCGGCACATCGAACCGGCAGACCAAGGCCCTGGCTGGCAGTGTGCGCGACGCACTGCGTGATACCGGTTTTGCCAAACCCCGCATCGAGGGTGAAACCAATGGCGAATGGATTATTGTTGACTGTGGGCAAGCCGTGGTTCACGTCATGCAACCCAACTTCCGGAAGTACTACAACCTGGAAGAGCTCTGGGGTGGCAAGCCGGTGCGACTGAAATTTGGCGCGGCTAGGCCGGTCGTGAAGTCGCCGGTCAAGGCCACACCGGCCAAGACCACCGCGGCCAAGCCGGTGGTCAGTTTGAAGCGCTCCAATGCGGCCAAGAAGGGCGTTGAGGAAGCCTTCCCGTCCCGCGCCCAGGAGCGCAAGACGGCCGCCGCCAAGGCAGCCGCAGCGGCCAGAAAGCCTGCGCTCAAGACACCGGCCAAAAAGACGGCGGCCAGGAAGACACCAGCCGCTTCCGCTGCAACGCCTGCGGTGAAAAAGGCCGTGGTCAGGAAGCCGCCTGCGCGCAAGACCTGACAGGTGGCTGCGGTGCGTCTGCTCATTGTGGCCGTGGGTCAGCGTGTACCCGATTGGGCGCAGACCGCCTGGGACGACTACGCCAAACGTTTCCCGCATGATCTCAAACTGGAGCTTCGAGCGGTCAAGACCGAGCCACGGGCATCGAAGACGGTGGCCGCTCTGTATGCTGCGGAGCGGAGCCGCATCGAGGGCGCACTGCCCAAAGGCTGCCGCATTGTTGCCCTGGATGAACGCGGCAGCGCGCTGACAACCCAGGCGCTTGCCGGGAAGTTGCAACAGTGGCAGCTTGAAGGTGACGATGTGGCGCTGGTCATCGGTGGGCCTGATGGACTTGATCCGGCCTTCAAGCAGGCGGCTCATGAGCGCATCCGCCTGTCCGATCTGACCCTGCCGCATGCCATGGTCAGGGTGATGCTGATTGAACAGCTTTACCGGGCCTGGTCCATCAATGCCAACCATCCCTATCACCGCGAATGAGCGCCGGATTCCTGTGCTGAGCCCATTTGTCTATCTTGCATCCCAGAGTCCGCGCCGGCGTCAGTTGCTGGAGCAACTCGGTGTGGCCCATCAGTTGCTGCTGCCCGACCCGGACGAAGACAGCGAGGCACTTGAACGCGTGCTGGCGCATGAGGCACCAACGGCCTACGTGAAGCGGGTCACCCAACTCAAACTGGACGCGGCATTGTTGCGCCTGCAGCGCAAGGGCCTGCCGGTGGCGCCGGTTCTGTGTTCCGACACCACCGTGGCCATCGGGCGCACGATTTTCGGCAAACCTGCTGATGCGGCAGACGCCAGGCGCATGCTGGGTGTGCTGTCAGGCCAGACGCACCGTGTGCTCACGGCGGTCGCTCTGGGAACGACCGAGAAGCGCTTGCAGGCACTGTCGGTGTCGCGAGTCACCTTTGCTGCACTGAGCGCGTCCCGGATTCGCCGCTATGTCACCGGTGGCGAGCCCATGGGCAAGGCGGGTGCCTATGCAGTGCAGGGCGAGGCGGCTGCGTTCATTTCCCACATGAGCGGAAGTTACTCGGGCATCATGGGTTTGCCCATGTTCGAGACCGCACTCTTGCTGCGGTCTTTTGGCATACATTAATCCTTGCCGGGCGGACTTTCCGCGCCGTGCCCAACCGACGAGGTCCTATGCATGAAGATATCCTGATCAACTGGTCGCCGCAGGAAACGCGGGTTGCCATTGTTGGAAACGGTGCCCTGCAGGAACTGCATGTCGAGCGAGCGCTCGAGCGCGGCCTGGTTGGCAATATTTATCTTGGCAAGGTGGCCCGGGTGCTGCCGGGAATGCAGTCGGCCTTTATCGACATCGGACTTGAGCGCGCTGCCTTTCTGCATGTGGCCGATGTCTGGCATCGTCAGCCGGATGGCGAACCACCCAGCATGGTGCGCAACTCACTGCCGCAACTACCCATCGAAAAGCAGATCTTTGAAGGCCAGGCCCTGCTGGTGCAGGTGATCAAGGACCCCATTGGAAGCAAGGGGGCACGGCTGTCAACCCAGATCAGCATTGCCGGGCGCATGCTGGTGTTCTTGCCGCAGGATGACCATGTGGGTGTGTCGCAGAAGATTCCTGTGCTGCAGCGTGACGACCTGCGCCTGCGCCTGCAAAGCCTGGTGGGCGCGCAGGGTGGCGGCTTTATCCTCAGAACCAATGGCGAAGATGCGTCGGACGCGGAGCTTTCCGAGGACATCGGTTACCTGCGCAAGGCCTGGTCGCGCATCCGTGAAGCGTCGCTGTCGCTGCCACCTCTGTCGATCCTGCATCAGGACCTGAATCTGCTGCAGCGCGTGCTGCGGGATCTGGTGGACGAGAACACGCAGGGCATCAAAGTTGATTCCAGTGAACAGTTTGAGACACTCAAGACCTTTGGCCTGGAATTCATGCCTGCTGCGGCGCAGAAGTTGCAGCATTACCGGGGCGAGCGCCCGATCTTTGATCTCTACGCCATTGACGAGGAAATTGCCAAAGCGCTGGCGCGCCGCGTTGAGTTGAAATCAGGCGGTTATCTGATCGTGGATCAGACCGAAGCCCTGACCACAGTGGACGTCAACACCGGTGGTTTTGTTGGCGTGCGTAATTTTGACGACACCATTTTCAAGACCAACCTGGAGGCGGCACAAGCCATTGCGCGCCAGCTTCGCCTGCGAAATCTGGGCGGCATCATCATTGTCGACTTTATTGACATGGTGCGCGAAGACCATCGTGCGGCGGTGCTTGCCGAATTTCGCAAGCAACTGCAGCGCGATCGTGTCAAGACCATGGCCGGTGAGTTCTCGCAGCTCGGTCTGGTCGAAATGACGCGAAAGCGAACCCGCGAATCGCTGGCGCAAATGCTGTGCGAACCCTGTCCCACCTGCGCCGGCAAGGGCATCGTGAAGACGGCGCGCAGTGTGACGTATGACATCTTTCGCGAAATCCTGCGCGAGGCGCGGCAGTTCAATCCACGCGAGTTTCGGGTGGTGGCCTCACCCAAAGTGATCGAACTGTTCCTTGACGAGGAGAGCCAGCACCTGGCCGGCTTGAGCGAGTTCATTGGCAAGCCCGTGTCCCTGCAGAGCGAGAGCGCGATGGGACAGGAGCAGTACGATATCGTCCTGCTCTAGACCACGCATCCGGTTGCCCATGCCACCTCTTCATACTGCCAACAGGCTGCCGATTCCGATTCTGACTTTTCACCAGATTGCGGCAAGCCCCCCTCGGGGCGCTGCCTTCAGAAGCCTGTATGTCTCACCCGCTGCCTTTGCCCGGCAGATGGCCTTGCTGCACCTGTGTGGTTACCGTGGCCTGTCGATGTCGGCCCTGATGCCCTACCTGAGAGGAGAGCTTGAGGGCAAGGTGGTCGGTATCACCTTTGATGACGGCTATCTCAACAACCTTGAACATGCGCTGCCGGTTGTGAGTCGCTATGGTTTTTCGTCGACCTGTTACGTGGTGAGTCAGCTAGTCGGACGAAGCAATGAGTGGGACCGCGAGGCCGGCATTGCTCAGACACCGATCATGAATGCCGCTCAGTTGCGCCAGTGGGTTGCGGGCGGACAGGAACTTGGGGCGCACACCCGGACTCACGCCCATCTGACAAGCTTGGGGCTGCAGGCGTGGCAAGATGAGATCCTGGGCAGCAGGTCCGACCTGGAAGCGATTGCCAACGTGCCGGTTCGCCACTTCTGCTATCCCTACGGCGAATTCACTGCCGGGCAGGCGCAGTGGGTGCGCTCGGCCGGATTTGATTCGGCCACGACGACGCTGCGCAGCCGGTGTCACAGCGGCGATGACCTGATGCGATTGCCCCGGGTGCCGGTGCTGCGTTCCACGACCCTGCCGCTGCTGTGGATGAAGCTGCGCACGGCGTATGAAGATCGGCGGCGTTTGCCATGAAGGCGGCACAGGGACGCATGCGTATTGCGGTGCTGAACCGCGTGTTTTCGCCTACCGGTGGTGGCGCCGAGCGTTACTCAATTGCCCTGGTTGAGCAGTTGGCGCAGCAGCACGAAGTGCACATCTTTGCGCAGCAGATTGATCATCACTGGCCCGATGTGCACTATCACCTGCTGGGCACGCCCTTGACGCGGCCGCGATGGCTCAATCTGTTGTCGTACGCGATGCTCACCTGGTGGCTGACGCGGCGCGGGTTCGACATCGTTCATTCGCACGAGAGCATTTGGCACGGTCAGGTGCAAACGGTGCACGTGCTGCCGCTTAAGTACAACCTGTTTCAGGGGCGAAGCGGGTGGCGGCGGACCTTGCGCTGGCTCAAGGTGACAACCAGTCCGCGTCTGCTCGCGTACCTGCTCATGGAGCGATTTCGTTTTGCGCCCGGTTCCAGAAAGGCGGTCGTTGTGACCTCGCCAGGGCTGGCGAAGGTGGTCGAGCAAACCTACCCCGGGTGTGCGGTGGCCCTGCTTTCACCAGGTGTCAACCTACCGCCGGACGACTTTGACCGGCTGGCTGCCCGACGCGAGTTGGCGCTGCCCGAAGCGGCACGCCTGCTGGCATTCGTCGCCAATGACTATCAGAAGAAGGGCTTGTCAGTGCTTCTGGAAGCGATGCGTGCCCTGGCGCCGGATGTGGAACTGGCGGTCGTTGGCAATCCCTCGCAGATCGAAAAATACCAGCGCAAGGCGGCCTCCCTGGGCCTGGCAGCCAGAGTGCATTTTCTGGGACAGCTGCGCGACACCTCGCCCCTGTACCGCGCTGCCGACATGCTGGTGCACCCCACCACCGAAGACACATTTGCGATGGTGGTTCTTGAGGCCATGGCGCACGGTCTGCCAGTGGTGGTGAGCGATTCTCGCTACTGTGGCATTGCCGGGCTGCTGACCCACGCAAGCAACGCGATGATCCTGTCGTCGCCCACTGATGCGACACAATTGAGCCTGTTGCTGGCGAGAATCCTTCAGGATGCGGATCTGCGTGACTGCCTGGGCACCCATGCGCGCCAGTTTGCACAGGAGCGGGCCTGGCCCAGAATCGCGCAGGAGCAGGAACTGATGTACCGCGGTCTGCTTGATCGCGCTGTGTAAGAGACTGTCCATCCACTTTGTGTTCCAGACCATGAATCTGACCCCGCAACCCCTTTCCACGCCGGGCTTGTTTTCCATCATCATTCCGACCTGGAACAACCTGGCGTTTCTGCAACTGTGCGTCGCCAGTGTGAGAAACAACAGCGCCTTAAGTCATGAAATCATCATCCATGTCAACGATGGCAGTGAGGGCACGCTGGACTGGGTGCGTGCGCAGGGCATCAAGCACACCCACTCAGTCCACAACATGGGTATCTGCCTGACCGTCAACGAGGCCGCCGGACTGGCGCAGCACGAACTGATTGTCTATCTCAATGATGACATGTACTGTTGTCCGCAGTGGGATACCCGGCTGCTGGAGCGTGTGCGCCAGATCGGACATGATGGTTTCATGCTGTCGGGCACCATGATCGAGCCGGTCGATTCCGGCAATCGCTGTGTCAGCGTCTGTGATTTTGGACAGGACGTGAAGACATTCGACGAGCAGAGATTGCTGCAGACCTGTGACGCGCTGGCCAAACCGGATTGGTACGGTGCAACCTGGCCGCCAACCGTGGTGCACCGCCGCTGGTGGCATGCGGTGGGTGGATTCAGTTCCGAATTCAGTCCAGGCATGAGCAGCGACAACGACTTTTCAATGAAGATGTGGGCCGCGGGCTGTCGCGTGTTTCTTGGCGTTGGTGACAGCCTGGTGTATCACTTCAGGTGCAAGAGCACAGGTCGTATTGTGAAGAACGACGGCAGGAGCCAGTTCATGCGTAAATGGGGCATGACGTCTTCACTGTTTGATCGTTTCTACCTGCGTCGGGGTGACGTGGCAAGCCAGCTCACGCTGGCTGAGCCCGAGCAAACCCCCGAGTTCCTGCGCAAACGCCGTTTGAGCCGCATCAAGGCGTGGTTGGCGTAGACGGCTGCGCAGCCGACAAGCCCATTTGGTAGAGCTGCGCGTAGGCGCCCTGGGCCGCCAGCAACTGTGCATGAGTTCCTGCTTCCAGGATCCGGCCCCGGTCCAACACGATGATGCGGCTGGCATGCGCGATGGTGGAGAGGCGGTGCGCAATCACCAGCGTTGTGCGGTGTTGCATCAAGCGCTGCAAGGCGTCCTGAATTGCACGCTCGGACTCGGCGTCCAGCGCTGAGGTGGCTTCGTCCAGAATCAGAATCGGTGCGTCCTTGTACAGGGCTCGGGCAATGGCCAGGCGCTGGCGCTGGCCACCGGACAACTGCATGGCGTTATGACCCACCAGCGTGTCCATGCCATTCGGGAGTTGTGCCACCAGGTCGGCCAGATTGGCCGCTTTCAGGCAATGTGCCACCTTGTCGCGGTCCATGGGCTGACCCAAAGCCACGTTGAATGCGATGCTGTCGTTGAGCATCAGCACATGCTGGCTCACCAGGGCAAACTGGGCGCGCAGCGACTGCAGATCCCAGTCCTGCAGGGAGTGGCCGTCGAGCTCAATGCGGCCCGAGCTCAGTTCGATGAAACGTGGTAGCAGACTGACCAGGGTTGTCTTGCCGGACCCCGACGCCCCGGCAATGGCCACAATCTCACCCGGTTGCACCTCCAGACTGAAACAGTCAAGCGCTGGCCTTGTGCTTTCGGGGTAGCTGACGCTGGCGTCATGAAAGCGCAGACGGCCTTGGGCCCTTGGCATGGAGAAGGTGCCGCCGCTCTCGCTTGGCGTCAGTGCGATCAGGTCCAGCCCCCGTTCCATGGACGCCAGGCCTCGCGTAATTGGATTGGCCAGTTCAGAGAGATGTTTGATCGGTGCCAGCAGCATCAGCATGGCGCTCACAAAGGCGGTAAAACTACCAACAGATATCCCCTGGCCGGCGCTTTGTGCCAGTGCCACAGAAATCACTGCCGACAGGGCAAAGGCGGCCAGCATCTGGGTCAGGGGAGTCATGGCGGCCGAAGCGGTGGTCGATTTCATCGACAGCCGCTGCAGCGCTGCACCCAGCGCGTGGAAACGCCTGGCCTGAGACGCTTGCGCCGCCTGCAGGCGCACATCGCGATGCGCAAGCACATTTTCCTCAACCACGTAGGCCAGGGAATCGGTAGCGTCCTGGCTGTCTTTTGTCAGCCGGTACAGGCGCTTGGACAGCGTGCGCATGACAAAGGCCACCGCCGGAAAGAGGACTGTCACTATCAGCGTCAACTTCCAGTTCTCGTACAGCAGGTAGGCCACCAGTGCCATCAGGGTAAGACTGTCGCGCACCAGCGTTGTGAGTGAGTTGACCAGCGCCACCGAGCCGTTCTGAACTTCATATACAAGGGTGTTGGCCAGGGCGCTGGAGGACTGCTGCTGGAACAAGGTGAGTCTTGCATCCAGCAGTTTGTCAAACATTGCATTGCGCATCAGCAGCAGACCGCGGTTGGTGACTTTGGCCAATGCCAGTTGTGAGAGAAAACTGGCGATGCCGCGCACGCCGAACAACAGGATGAGGGCCGCCGGTATCATCCAGATCTTGAGTGCGCCCTGCTGGAACCCCTTGTCCAGTAAAGGTTGCAGCAGGGCCGGAATCAGGGGCTCGGTCAGCGACATGACCAGCGTTGTGCCCAAGACCAGCAGCCAGGCCGCGTAGGGCTTGCCGAAATAGGGCAGCAGCCGGGCCAGTCTCTTGAACAGCTGAACCGGTGATTTCTGGGCGGTGGTCGACATGTTGTTGAGCTTTCAGGCAGCCATTTCAGGCAGAGCCGGCCTGGCGTCGAGTGGGGCCGCGAGACGCAGCAGCAGGCCCAGCGTGATACAGAAAAAGTCGCCAATCAGGGCATCGTAGAGCGAGCAATTGAACAGACAGGCGATGCACAGGGCCAGCACGACAGACTGCATCGCGCGCCGTTGTGGCGGGTCCAGACGCAGGCTGTCCCGGTACAGCGCCAGCATCAGGCCACACAACATAACCACGCCCGCCAGCCCCAATTCCACTCCCCACAGCAGGTACTCCTGGTGCGGATTGTGGTGCTGGCTGCTGGCGCGATTGATTGGCATGTCACGCAGGTGATTTTGCTCCTGGCGCTTGAACTCCCGATTCCAGCTACCCACGCCCGTGCCAATCCAGGGACTGTCAGTGATGGACTGCACCGAGCGTTGCCACAAATCCAGCCTGAGTCCTGTCGATGAAGGCAATTCGTCGCGCTGGTGAAACGACTGCACGCCATCGCGAACCTCACGGAAGCGGTCTGTGACCTTGCTCGACCCCGCCATCAGCCCTGCCAACAGCAACAGTGTCAACAGCAGGGCTTTGCCCCGCAGCGGCTGAGGCAGTTCCCATGCCAGTGCAAGAACCAGCATCGCAATGGCGACCAGATGTCCGGTGCGCCCCTGAAAGAGAAAGAAGACACAGGCCAGGGCCAGCGTTGCGACCAGCAGTGCCAGCGCTGTGCGGTAGCGCGTGGGCGCCAGTGGGCGCAGATGCCAGCAGACTGCAGCCAGCACGGCCGTCATGATGGACTGATCCAGATAGCTGGAGAAGATCGCGTAGGAGCAGATCTCGCATATCCCCGCTTCCTTGGAGGTCACCCAGGGCACCGGCACGCCGGCAAACAGCAACCAGGTACTGCCCAGAAGAAAAAGCTGCCCGCCCACAAAAAAGGCAAGCGCGAGCGAGGCCTCGCGACGGTTTCGTATCAGGCACAGCATGACCGGAATCAGGATCAGCCGGCCATGCTTGCTCATGGCGGTCAGGATCTCCTCATTCGAGCCTGTGCTCCACAGGGCGCTGCCGAGCATGAGCGTCAGCGTCAGCAAGACCATGAGGGAAACCGCGCTGGTGGGCAGTGCAGGTTCAACCCGGCGCCCAACCCATCGCCCCACGAGGAGGATAAGCGCACCCAGCAGTGCCATCAGTTTGGCAAGGCTGAGAATGGCCATCGGAAGCGCTAGCGCGACTGCAGCAAAGCAGATCAGGAACAGGCGAACGCTTGAAATCGACCGGAGCATGGGTGAGAGGGCTGGTTGTTCGGGGGCTAAGCCAGGGCCGCCTATTATCAGCGGTCGCCTGCAGCGCCAGACAGCGGGGCCATAGGCTATGCTCTGCCCCTGTCATGGAACCTGGAAGCGCACGCACTTTGGCTCAGTTGAGCGTCATCATCATCACCCGCAATGAGGCGGCCAACATCGAGGCCTGTCTGCGATCGGTCTCTTTTGCCGACGAAATTGTGGTGCTGGACTCGGGCAGCACCGATGGAACAGATGAACTCGCGCGTGCCATGGGCGCCAGCGTGCACCGCAGCGCAGACTGGCCCGGTTTTGGTGTGCAGAAGAATCGGGCGCTGGCCCTGGCCCGCTACCCCTGGGTGCTGTCGCTCGATGCCGACGAGCGGGTATCGCCCGAACTCTCGCGCCAGATCCGCCAGAGCATCACCCAAGGCAGTGCAGCGGCCTACGAAATACCCAGGCTGACCCAGTTTTGCGGGCGGTGGATCCGTCACTGCGGCTGGACCCCCGACCACGTGCTGCGTCTGTTCCGGCGCGAGCAGGCACGTTTCAGCGACGATCTGGTACACGAGCGGGTACTGACCCTGGGCGGTGCACCAGGGCGATTGAAATCACCCCTGTTGCACCACAGTTACCCGACGCCGGCCCATTACTGGCGCAAGCTGGAGCAGTACAGCCAGGCATGGGCGCAGCAGCGATTTGCCAGCGGCCAGAAGACGTCCATGGTGCGGGCTGCCATGGCCGGGGTGGTAGCATTCCTGCGCAGCTATGTTTTTCGCCTCGGATTTCTCGACGGTGCCATGGGGTTTGCGGTTTGCGCCATGCAGGCCCAGGCCGCGTTCGGAAAATATTTTGCACTGTACTGTTTGAATCAGAAAAATGATATTTCGACCACTCCACCGACTGCCTGACGCGCTTGCTGCGATTCTGCTGGGTTTTCTGCTGACCCTTGGCGGCGCGGCGCAGGCCCAGTTTCGCGTCGACGTTTCCGGCATTGGACTGAACCAGTTGCCGATTGCGGTATCGCCGTTTCGCGGCGAAGACAGCGCGCCGCAGAAGATCGCTGCCATCGTGCAGGCAGACCTGGAGCGCAGCGGGCAGTTCCGCCCGGTTGACTCCGGCCAGGCCGGTCTGGATGAACTGAGCCGGCCCGATGCCACCGTATGGCGGCAAAAGGGTGCGGATTCGCTGGTACTGGGCAGCGTGACCCGCCTGGTGGACGGCCGCTACGACGTCCGTTTCCGGTTGTGGGATGTGGTCCGTTCGCAGGACCTGGGCGGACAGAGCTACGCCGTCACTACAGCTGACCTGCGTCTGGCCGGGCATCGGATTGCCGATTTCGTTTACGAAAAGTTGACGGGTGACAAGGGTGCTTTTTCGACCCGGATTGCCTACGTGACCAAGCAACCACAGCGTTACCAGTTGTGGGTGGCCGATTCGGATGGAGAGAATGCCCAGTCGGCCCTGTCCAGCCCCGAACCCATTATTTCGCCGGCCTGGTCGCCCAATGGCAGCCAGCTGGCTTACGTCTCGTTTGAGTCGCGCAAGCCCGTCGTTTACACGCACGATGTGGGCAGTGGCAAGCGCCGGCTGATCGCCAATTTCCGGGGGTCCAACAGCGCTCCGGCCTGGTCACCCGATGGCAACACCCTGGCTGTCACGCTCAGCCGCAGTGGCGGCTCGCAACTTTATGCCATCGCCGCAGGCGGCGGCGAGCCGCGCCGGTTGGCAGAATCAACCAGCATCGACACAGAACCTGCCTTCAGTGCGGACGGAAAGTTCATTTATTTCGTCAGCGACCGGGGTGGTGGACCCCAGATTTACAGAATGCCGGCCTCGGGGGGTAGCGCTGAACGGGTGACATTTACCGGAGGTTACAACATTTCACCGGCGGTCAGCCCTGACGGTCGCTGGCTGGCATACATTTCCCGGGTGAGCGGTGTCTTCAAATTGCATGTGATGGATCTCGCGGCGGGTACGGCAAGCGCGATCACCGAGACCACCGCCGACGAGAGCCCGAGCTTTGCGCCCAACAGCCGGCTCATTGTGTACGCCACCCAACAACAGGGGCGCGAAGTGCTGATGACCAGCACGCTGGATGGCAAGATCAAGGCGCGCCTGACCGGGCAGAGCGGCAACATTCGGGAACCCGATTGGGGCCCGTTCCAGAAATAAACAATTCACGAAGGGAAAGTAGATGAAGCGTTCGATAGGGATTCTGTTCATGACCGTTCTGCTCGCAGCTTGCGGCTCCTCGGTCAAGCTTGACAACGTGCCGGTGGAAGACAAATCGGGGACCCCGGTGGCTGTCGACGGTGGCAGCGCCGGCGCTGGCAACGCTGTGGATCAGCGTAACGTTGCATCCGTGGATATCCAGAAATCGGCCCAGCAGGGTGCTGGACCGGCTGGTTCCAGGCTGGTCTATTTCGACTTTGACAGCTTTGTCATCAAGCCCGAGTTTCAGGCGGTCATCGAGGCACAGGCGCGCTTCATCAAGGCCGATCGGGCGCGCAAGGTCGTGATCGAGGGGCATACCGACGAGTCGGGGGGGCGCGAGTACAACCTGGCTTTGGGCCAGAAGCGGGCAGAGGCAGTGCGCGCCGCGTTGGGCTTGCTGGGTGTCTCTGATGGCCAACTGGAGGCGGTGAGCTTTGGCAAGGAAAAGCCGGCCCAGCCGGGCAACGATGATGCAAGCATGGCGAAAAACCGGCGCGCTGAAATCAGCTACCGTTAGCCAAGGCACAGATGTCTGCCATGACCATGATTCAAAGGACGGCTGTGCTGCTGCTGGCAGCTTGGACCGCCACCGCCGGTGCCGGGCTGTTTGATGACGAGGAGGCCCGCAAGGCGATACTGGACCTGCGTCAGCGTGTGGAGGCGGTGCGCCAGCTGACAGAGCAGGGCAGCAGCCGCGCCAGTGAGGAGAACGCTTCCCTGCGTCGCAGCCTGCTGGAACTGCAGAACCAGATCGAGGTTCTGCGCGCGGAGACCGCCACGCTTCGCGGAGCCAATGAGCAACTGGCGCGCGACCTCGCAGACATGCAGCGCCGGCAAAAGGACATCACGCAGGGCGTGAATGACAGGTTGCGTCAGTTTGAGCCGGTCAAGGTCACGATGGACGGGCGCGAGTTCATCGTCGAGCCGTCTGAAAAGCGCGACTTTGAGTCCGCACTGGGCGTTTTCAGAAAAGGCGATTTCGCCGCTGCCCAGGCTTCGTTCCTCGACTTCCTGCGGCGCTATTCCCAGAGCGGCTATGCAAGCACGGCCCTGTTCTGGCTTGGCAATGCGCAGTACGCGACGCGCGACTACAAGGAGGCCATGATCAACTTCCGTGCACTGGTCGCCAAGGAGCCCGAGCACCTGCGAACACCGGAAGCCGTGTTGTCCATTGCCAATTGCCAGATCGAACTGAAGGACACGCGCGGTGCCCGCAAGTCACTAGAGGACCTGATCAAGGCCTATCCACAGTCCGAAGCCGCACAGGCGGCAAAAGACCGACTGACACGCCTCAAATAGCGCGTCCCGAAGCGTGCAGACCGATGATCGACGATTTGCCGGCCTGGCGCGCCTGTATGGCGCGGCTGGCGCCGAGCGCATTCGTGAGGCGCACGTAGCCGTGGTTGGAATTGGTGGCGTGGGTTCATGGGCGGTGGAGGCGCTGGCCCGTAGCGGCGTGGCACGCCTGACCCTGATCGACCTGGACCATGTGGCCGAATCCAACATCAACCGGCAGATTCATGCGGTCCAGGCGACCGTAGGCCAGGCCAAAGTGCTGGCCATGCGGGACCGGGTCGCTTCCTTCAGCCCGGGATGTGAAACCAACTGCATCGAGGAATTTGTCGAGCCTGGCAACTGGCCCGCGCTGCTGCCGCCGGGTGTCACTGCCGTCATTGATGCCTGCGATCAGGTGCGCGCCAAAACCGCCATGGCGGCCTGGGCCCGCAACAGTTCGTGCATCTACATAGCGGTCGGTGCCGCTGGCGGCAAACGCCATGCGCATCGGGTGGACATCGATGACCTGTCCATGGTCACGCATGATCCTCTGCTGGCGCAACTGCGCTACCGCCTGCGCAAGGAGCACAGCGCACCAGGCGCCGGCAGGAAGATCGGTGTCAACTGCGTCTTCAGCCGGGAAAATGTTCAGCAGCCCGATGCGTCCTGCGAGGCACAGGGCGACGGAACACTCAATTGCCATGGCTACGGCTCGGTGGTGAGCGTGACGGCCACCTTTGGCCAGTGTGCGGCGGGTTGGGTTCTGGACCGAATTTGCACTGACCCTGTGCGAAAGGCCACGAAGGTCGAAGGATTTCACAGCTTGCCCATTAGGGAATAACTGCCTATGTTGTTCTCGGAATTCATCGCTGACTTGGAAAACTGCGATAGCGGATTGCCTGTCCTCCTCGCCAGTCGTACAAACGCGGATGAGTCGCTCGCAGACAATTGCGCACAGCTCAGAGCGTTTGGCGCGATACTGGTCGACGGAGCAGGAACCGATGTCGATTTAAGGCCGACTTCAGGTGACGTCAGACTGAACGTTGGCGAAGTCTTGGAGCTATGTTCGGAGCTCCAGCACGCGATGCAGTACACGGTGAATGGAATCGACGAGGAGATTCTCCTACCTGATGGCCGAGTCGTTCGGAGTTCGACGCCGTTGCTTGGCGTGCTCGGTCTTGAAGATTCAGTCTTGTTGCTGTTGGGTACTGCAGAGCACTGGCCGTCTCTACAGTTCCAGTCCACGCGCGAGGCGGGGTAAGGGGCCAGTCAGAGATACGACTTCGGCAATGGCAACTCCGCAAGGTCGTCCTTCGTGTGTCTCGCAGGGGCGGTCTGGAAACTGCGGATTGATTTGTGCACGGTCACGCATGATCCCCTGGCCATAGGCCTCTGGGCTATAGTCTTCTGAAGATTCAACTGCGCAATTTTTGGACTACACACATGCAAGTTCGCTTCGATTTGACCAAGTCCGACTTGGCGCAGTCCAGTCTTGTTCTCATAGTCAAATCTCCTGCCACGTGGATCAAGGGGGTTGTTTTCAACGCATTCTTGGTCGGGATACTGATTTACTTTTTTCGAAACCCACAGAGTAGATTTGATTGGGCAATGCTCGTCCTGTCCTCGGTTGTCGGTGGATTGATGGGTTTCATTTTTTCGGTTGGCGTCAATATGGCGAACCTGCTTTTGGTCGTGACAAAAAAGGCAGGTCTGCTTGGGGAACATTTGATCGAGATCGGCGACGATGGACTTCGCGAGAAGACAAAGCAGAATGACACTTTTCAGTCGTGGCAAGGAATGCTTGCACCAATTCGGTCGAATCGACTCATACTGATTCGGGTCAACGCATACCTACTGCACGTCGTACCTCGCAGGGCATTCAAGGACGATATTCAGTATGAATCGTTTTGGCGCGAACTGAATCAGCGATGCGGTGCTGCGCCCTGATGGCGCACCGAGGCGCGAATTATGGCAATCGCCAAGTCGCAGAAATGACGCCGCGCGAGATACAGTCTGCCATGAAGATGCTGTTCTATGGAGACCTGCTCGATGCGGATCCGTGGCAGCACATCTTCAACAGCGATGGGGAACTCGACGTACTGAAATGCCACACAGTCTTGTTCGCATACATCGACACACCGGACGTCTTGCTCTACGGAGGCACTAGCGCAAGTGCAGTTCACTGCTTGCTGAGTGACGCTCCGAGACACATTGAGCAGATACTGCGAGAGGGAAGAAGTGTGCGTGCGGCCACACCTGACTTCAAGGGCAGGGCAATATTCAACACTATTGGCGTGGCCACAGGAAGACGTCAAGTCGGTCAGCCATTACCATAGCCGAACAGCAATCGTACGGCGGCACCAGTGACCATCTATCACCGCTATCTTGCATCGTTCTGCGCCTTCGCGGTGACGGAGTTGCTTGTGTTGGGCGTTTTGCCAGATCCATGGCATTCAGTGCTGGCTTTCTTCGGGGTCTTGGCAGCATTTAGTTTTGTGATTCGAATTCTTCGATGCCCACGCTGCGACATGAACATTGGCTATGGTGGGCATTTCAAAGGGTTTCGCTTTCAACGATCCTTCTTTGACACACACTGCAACCAGTGCGGGGAGGACTTGAACAAGTGATGGCACAGGGCGACGGAACACTCAATTGCCATGGCTACGGCTCGGTGGTGAGCGTGACGGCCACCTTTGGCCAGTGTGCGGCGGGTTGGGTTCTGGACCGAATTTCCGGCGCACCCGCCAGCCAGAAGAAATGAAGCTACAATTTCCGGCTTTACCGGATAATCAAAAACCCGTTTTTGAGGACCTGATGGGATGTTAGCTCAGTTGGTAGAGCAGCGGACTTTTAATCCGTTGGTCGCGAGTTCGAATCTCGCACATCCTACCAATAAGCCCTGTGGATGTTCAAGTGCCTGCTACTTTATTGATAGCAGGCATTTTTGTTTTTGGCAGCACGGACCGTTCATTGATGGAGTTGTTCCCATGAAGCTGCGCAGAGCGCTCTTTCTGCTGGCGGCGGCGCTGATTGCGGCGCATTTCTTTCGCGCTGGAAACTGGCTGCTGGTGAGTGTGGCTGCGGCCGCGCCGCTGCTGTTTTTCTACAGGAATCGCTGGAGTCTGGTCCTGTTGCAGCTTGGCGCCTACTGCGCCAGTGCCACCTGGCTGGCGGCGATGCTGTCGCTGGTTCAGCAGCGCCAGCAGACCGGCCAGTCCTGGACCGCTGCAGTGCTGATTCTGGGAACGGTGATGCTGCTGACGCTGCTGGCTGGCCTGGTGCTCAACTCGCGCTGCATGCGCGATGCTTATCCCTGGTCTTCGGTCCACCGAACTGATTCCTGAAATTCGCACTTTCCCACCGCATTCCTCACACCGGAGTTCAACATGTTTCAAACATCGATCGCGGGCAGTCTGCCCAAGCCGGCCTGGCTCTCAGAAACCGAGAAGCTGTGGCCGAAGTGGAAAGTGCAGGGTGCCGAGTTGCAGCAGGCCAAGGCGGATGCAACTCTGCTGTGGATCAAGGCGCAGGAAGACGCGGGGCTTGACATCGTCGGCGACGGTGAGCAGTCGCGCCAGCATTTTGTGCATGGTTTTCTGGAGCAGGTGGAAGGCATTGACTTTGAGAACAAGGTCACCATGGGCATCCGCAACGGCCGCTACGA
>CAIQVX010000298.1 GCA_903875275.1 uncultured beta proteobacterium
CGCATGTGCTGGAGAACGTGAAGTCGCTGGAGAAGGAAGTCGCTGCACTCAAGGGCAAACTGGCTTCCAGCCAGGGCGATGAAATGCTCTCGCAGGCGGTCGATGTGAAGGGCGTCAAGGTGCTGGTGGCGCGCCTGGAAGGGGCCGACGTCAAGACCCTGCGCGAGACCATGGACAAACTCAAGGACAAGCTCAAGTCGGCGGTGATTGTGCTGGCGGTGGTGGACGGCGGCAAGGTCCAGATTGCGGCTGGCGTCACGCCTGACAGCATTGCCAAAGTCAAGGCCGGTGAACTGGTCAACTTCATCGCAGCGCAGGTCGGTGGCAAGGGCGGTGGCAAGCCCGACATGGCGATGGCCGGCGGTACCGAGCCGGGCAAACTCGACGCCGCGCTGGCCGGCGTTCTACCCTGGGTTGCAGAACGGCTCTGAGGTCGCGATCAGCGTAAGCCGCCGCGTACTCTCGAAGCGTCTTTGCTGACCACTGATAGGGTCGGTGAACTGAATCGACCGGGCCAGCAACTGCAGTGGTCGGTCGTAGTCGATTTGCCCCTCGGGGGTTAGTGTTGGATAAAGCCCGTCGCCGAGGATGGGAAGACCGAGTGCTGCCATGTGCACACGCAATTGGTGGCGCTTGCCGGTGACAGGGCTGAGCGCGTAGCGCGCCAGGTCGCCATGCACTTCGAGTACGTCGATGTGCGTGACGGCATTGGCTTCGCCGCTGATTTCGTGCTGCAGCATGAAGTGACCGGCTTCGACAATCCGGCTCTCGCGCGTTAGCGGAAATTTCAGGTCGCTGCGCCACGGCGCGATGGCTTCATAGGTTTTCTTGACCTGGCGCTCGGCAAACAGGGCGCTGTACGCGGCTCGGCTGGCGCTCTGCACTGAAAACAGGACCAGGCCCGCCGTATCGCGATCAATCCGATGAATCGGCACCAGGTTTGTCAGGTCAAGCTTCTGTCGGAGGCGCAATAGCAGCGTCTCGTTGAGGTAATTGCCTGATGGCACGACAGGCAGGAAATGCGGTTTGTCGGCCACCACCAGATGCTCGCCCTGATACAGCACGGTTTCATGGAAGGGAATGCGCGGCTCGGCTGAGACGGCGCGGTAGTAATAAACCCTTTGGTGAGGCAGGTAGGCGCTTGCTGGTGTGACTGCCGCGCCGCGCTCGTCAATGACCAAGCCTTGCTCCAAGCGCTGCCGCCACAGCGCTCTGCTGATACTCGGGAAACGTTGCTCAAAGAAATCAAGCATCGTCGGCCATGGACCGGGCGGCAATCCGACGCAGCTCGGGCCCACACCATCGCGATGGGGTGGCTTCTGGTTGCTAGACACGCTCAAAAACAACATCCCAGACGCCGTGCCCGAGTTTGATACCGCGGTTCTCGAACTTGGTCAGCGGTCGGTAGTCCGGTCTGGGTGCGTAGCCAGCGAGTTCAGGATGCGCCAGGGCTTTCTTGTTTCCGAGCAGCGGCTGCTCGCCCAGAACCTGCAGCATCTGTTCGGCATAGGGCTGCCAGTCGGTGGCGCAATGCAGGTAGCCTCCGGGCTTCAGACGTGCAGCGAGTTTGGCCACCAGGGCGGCCTGAATCAGGCGGCGCTTGTTGTGCCGCTTCTTGTGCCAGGGGTCGGGAAAGAAGATGTGCACGCCGTCCAGGCATTGCAGGGGCAGCATCTGGTCGATCACCTCAACCGCGTCGTGGGCAACGATGCGGATGTTGGCGAGATTGCGCTCACCAATGCGTTTGAGCAAGGCGCCAACGCCGGGGTCATGCACCTCACAGCAGAGAAAATTCTTTTGCGGCATCAGCGCGGCAATGTGGGCTGTGGCTTCGCCCATGCCAAAACCGATCTCAAGAATCAGGGGCGGTGCCGACGCAGCCAGCCAGTCGCTCAGGCTGGCCCGGTAGGGCAGCAGGAAGCGTGGACCGATCTCGGCCACGGCCTTGGCCTGACCGGTGGTGGTGCGTCCGGTGCGCCGCACAAAACTCCTGATCAGTCGGGGGTGGGGGACGGCGTCGCCGGTCGGGGTGCCATGGAGGCGGGGCAGGGTATCGTTCACAGGGCAGGATTGTAGAGAGGCACCCAGGCGTCGCGCCAGGCATGGATCCAGCACTGCAGTGCATCACCGAGCGTGCCCGCTTGCGGCGCCAGACCCAGCACCTGGGCGGCGTCATTGAGGGCCTGCAGCGGCCGGCTGCTGTCAAAAGGTCGGGCACCGTTCTGTTTGGAGAGCTTTTCCTGATTCGGGCCCAGGACCAGCGGCGTGTGCAGGTAACGCGGTCCAGGCAGGCCCAGATGCCGTTGCAGCAGGATCTGTCGAGCCGTGTTGCCAAGCAGATCCTCGCCGCGCACCACGTCGGTGATGCCTTGGGCCGCGTCGTCCACCACCACGGCCAACTGGTAGCTGTAGCAGCCGTCAGTCCGCTTGAGGACAAAGTCGCCGACGTCGCATTCAACGTCCTGCCATTGGGCGCCAAGACGCCGGTCGCTCCAGTGGATGGGTTTCACCGCGTCGGTGCGCAGGCGCCATGCCATCGTGTCCGGTGCGGCGCCAGGGCGGCTTGCCCCTGGGCCTTTGCGGCACGTGCCCGGGTAGATCAGTTCGGCGTGACGTGGGCGTTGCGCACCAGGGGTAGTCTGGGCTGCCTCAATGTCACGGCGTGGGCAGTTGCAGGGATAGGCCAGATGACGGGCTGCGAGTCGATCGAGCGCCTCCTGGTAACTGTCAGAACGCCTGGACTGCCAGAGCGCTGGCTCGTCGGATTCGAGTCCGCAGGCACTGAGCTGTTGCAGGATGAGGTGGGCCAAACCGGGAGAACAGCGTTGCCGGTCAACGTCCTCGATGCGCACCAGCCACCGGCCCTGATGGGCCCGGGCGTCGAGCCAACTGGCCAGGGCCGCCAGCAGGGAACCGGCATGCAGGGGGCCGGTGGGTGAGGGGGCGAAGCGACCCCGGTAACCGGTCATGCCACGCTGAGAGCCAATTCAAGTCCGGAAACAAAGGCGTCTTCCACACGGTGTCCCAGGCACCAGTCGCCGCAGACGCCCAGGCCGATGCCGGCGTCCCACAGGTGCGAGTGCCCCAAGGCCGTCGTGGTCTGGGCAAAGCGCCAGCGCCGGCTGTCCACGTAAGCCGGTTCGGCCCGGATGCCGGTGATCTGGGAGAACGCCTTCAGGAGTTTGGCTTGCACCCGTTGTGCATCGTCCTCCAGATGTTCCTGCGACCAGGCGGCGCTGGCCTGCACGGTCCAGCGCTCCACCACGGTGCGGCCGGGTTTGCTCGATTCACGCGCAAGCCACGCGATCCGGTGGTGTGTGCTGCGGGCTGCGTTCCATTGCGGCCCCAGTGCCGACAGGCCGGGTTGCATGGCTTGCGGGAAGGCCAGCATCAGCGTCCAGCAGGGCGCCATCTGAACCATGTCGAGCTGTTGGGTCAGCCGGTCTGCCAGTGGCGATGTATTGAGCAGAAGCCGGGCGGGCTCTGCCGGGATGGCCAGCAGGACGGCATCAAATCCGCCATAGACGTGCTGGCCCCCTGCGGCGTCCTGGGTATGCAACTCCCACTGATGTGGTTGCAGCACGTCGCGGTCCAGGTGTTTGACCTTGGTCTGGGTTTCAATGTGACCTTGGTCCAGCAGGGGCTGGGCCCAGCGCTTCACCAGCGCATTCATGGCCGGCGTCGGCACCCAGTGCGCCTCGCGCGTAGCCAGACCCGCAGCAGTGACCTGGCCATACTCGTCCAGCACCTGCACTGCGTTGGCACTCCAGCGCTTGCACAGGCTTGGCACGGTCTGCAGTGCGCGCTCAAAACGCGGATCGCGCACGGTAAAGTACTGTGCGCCGTGGTCAAAAGTTCCGAACGGGCTGTTGCGGGTGGCCATGCGTCCGCCCAGACTCTGGCCCTTCTCGAACAGCCTGACCTGATGGCCAGCTTGCAACAGGGTGCGGGCACAGGCGACGCCAGCCATACCCGCGCCAACGATGGCGATATTTTGGAATTTGGATGGGCTCATGTTGGGTGACTCCAGAAGTGTTGCATGTCTTGGACTTTACACGCCTCGGTGCCGCTCCAGCAAAGCGGCGCGTGTGGTTGGGCTTTCCAGTTGCGTCAGCCACCATGCCAGAGCGCGCCCATGATCGGTCTTGGCCACACTGCGCCAGGCGTAACTGACACGCACAATGCGCTGCGGGCGCTCGGTCCGTTTGACAACCAGGCGACCGGTTTCAATGTAGGCGCGCGCCATGCATTCGGGAACAAAACCACTGCCCATGCCGCGCAATTGGGTATCGAGTTTGTCCCTCATGGTGGCCACAGTGAAGACATCCTGGCCACCGAGCAAACCCACGGTCAGGCCTTTGCCGCGACCGATGGTGTCGGCCACGGCCACGGCGCGGTGTTGGCGTACCACTTCGTCCTTCAACGGCTCCGGCGCGCCGGCCAGAGGGTGGTGTGGAGCCACCGCATAAACAAAACTCACATCGCCCAGGGGCTTGCTGTGAATACCGGCATTGTTGCCGGACTCTGCCACACCCAGCGCCAGATCGGCCTGGCCTGATGTCAGGCAATCCAGCGTGCCCGAGAGTGTTTCATCGCGCAGCTTGATGCGGGTCGGCGGCGCTTGGGCGAAGAAGCTCTCGCACAGTTCCAGCACCGTGGTCTTGGCGATGATGCTGTCGACGGCAATGGTCAGTTGTGGCTCCCAACCCGTGGCCACCCGCTTTACCCGGTTGGCCACGGCGTCGATTTCTTCCAGCAGCCGGCTTCCTTCGCGCAGCAACTCGGCGCCAGCCGCGGTCGGTCGGGCCTGGCGCGAGCTGCGATCAAACAACAGCACATCAAGCGCATCCTCGATTCTGCGCACGCGGTAGGTCAGGGCACTGGGCACCAGTTTCAGGTCCCGTGCCGCTGCGGCAAAGCTGCCCGCGCCAGCAATGCTCTGCAGCATGGCGAGCGCGTCCGGCGTCAGTACATTACGCGTGGTTTGCATTGTTATGCCATTGTAATTCAAATAAGTTGAATGATGCCATCAAACGGAATGGATCGTCGAAGTCGCTTGCAGACCTAAAGTTCAGGGTCTCAAACAGTTATGGATCGAGCCAAAGATCTGTCTCTCAAAGGAATGGATATGAAAATTCGCAGATCAGGTGAGCGCGGGTACGCCGACCACGGCTGGCTCAAGTCATTTCACAGCTTTTCGTTTGCCGGTTACTACGATCCGCAGCACATGGGTTGGGGCAACCTGCGTGTCATCAACGAAGACAGGATCGCTCCCGGCACGGGTTTTGGTACGCATGGCCATCGTGACATGGAGATCATCAGCTACGTGATGGCGGGCAATTTGGCGCACAAGGACAGCATGGGCAATGTCAAGGGCATTCCTCCCGGCGACGTGCAGCGCATGAGCGCTGGCAGTGGTGTGCAGCACAGCGAGTTCAACCATGCACCGAACGAGACCACGCATTTTCTGCAGATCTGGATAGAACCGAATGTGAAGGGCATTGCCCCGAGCTATGAGCAGAAGACGTTCGCACTGGCGGAAAAATCCGGCAAGCTGCGTCTGCTCGCTTCTCCTGACGGTGCCCAGGGGTCGGTGACCATCCATGCCGATGCCCGCTTGTATGCCGCTGTGCTCGATGGCGCACAGACCGTCTCGCTGGAGATGAGGCCCAATCGCAAGGCTTATGTGCAACTGGTGCGGGGCGAACTTGCTGTCAACGGATCGAACCTGAGCGCGGGTGATGCGGCTCTGATAGACGGGGAGACGCAGATTCAGCTGAGCCAGGGGCTTGGCGCCGAAGTGCTGGTGTTCGACCTGAAGCCCTGATCAATTTTTTCCCTGAAGGACGCCGCTGGCGGACTTCCTTTTTAACTGCAATCAAGGAGTATTCAAATGGCAAAAGTAGCTGTGGTTTTTCATTCGGGTTACGGACACACGCTGCGCATGGCGCAATCCGTGGCTGAGGGCGCTGGCGCGGAACTGGTGCCGATCGACGCCGAAGGCAATCTGACCGAGGCACAATGGACTACGCTCAACGCGGCAGACGCCATCATCATGGGTTCGCCGACCTATATGGGCAATGTGAGTTGGCAGTTCAAGAAGTTCGCCGACGCCTCCAGCAAGCCCTGGTTCAGCCAGGCCTGGAAGGACAAAGTCTTTGCCGGCTTCACCAACAGCGCGACCATGAACGGTGACAAGCTTTCGACACTGCACTACCTGTTCACGCTGGCGATGCAGCAGGGCGGTGTCTGGGTCGGTACCGGCATGATGCCCAGCAACAGCAAGGCAGCGCAGCGCAACGACATCAATTTTGTGGGCTCTTCGGCTGGCGCGATGGCGCAGTCGCCGTCGGACTCCAGTCCGGCCGAAATGCTGACGGGTGACCTGGAGACAGCACGTCTGTTCGGCAAACGTGTCGCCGACATTGCAGGCCGTTTGAAGGCTTGATCAGGGCTTAGCTGCCCTGGTCCTGCGGGAGCGAGCAGAATCGGGGGATGCCGAGCAACAGCGTTCCCTTTCGACAGCGTTTGCTGAAATTCTGGCGTTGGGTCTCGCGCAGGGACGCCAGGGTGTCGTTGCGCGAAAGCCATGCGCGCTTGAGCGCGATACTGAAGGCGGTGCCGGATCTGCTGTTCGAAGTCGATCTGGAGGGGCGTATCCATGACTACCATTCACCCCGCACCGACCTGCTGACGAGTGCGCCCTCGATGCTCATCGGACGGAGGGTGTCCGAACTGTTGCCGCAGGATGCCAGTGCTGTGGTCATGCTGGCTCTGCAGGAGGCGGCAGCGCATGAATTCTCGACAGGCAGACGCTATGCCCTGACGCTGGCGCAGGGCCGGATGTGGTTTGAGTTGTCGGTTGCACGCAAGGCGTCCGCCACAGGCGAATTGCCACGCTTCATCGCGCTGGCCCGCGATGTCACTGAGCGTGTCCAGATTGAAACGCGCGAGAGCCGGCGCAATCAGGCGCTTGAACTGCTCGCGACCGGTGCGCCAGTCACTGAAATTCTCCAGGCCATCGTCCAGGCGGTGGAGCAATTGAACCCGGGATTGCGTTGCCGCATCGCGTTCCTCGACCGGAACGGTCAGGAACGACTTGTCCAGGTTGCAACAAAACTGCCAGAGTTGCCATCGCGGTCCGATCGGATACTGTCGTCATCGGGCCAGTTGCTGGGCTACCTGCTGATCTATCCGGATCAGGCGCACCGTCCCGACGACGTCGTGCTGCAGCAGTGGATCAGTCTGGCTGGCATCGCCATCGAGAAGGCAGTTGCGACGCAGGAGATGCGTGCCAGCGAGATGAACTATCGCACGCTGATTCACTGGACACCCCAGCCGATTGCGGTTCACAGGGGCGAGAAATTCCTCTACCTCAATCCGGCGGCGGTTGAACTGTTTGGAGCCCGGCTTGCCCAGGATCTGATCGGGACACCGGTCCTGGAGCGGATTGCGCCCGGGTTTCGTCCGATGGCGCTCGCCCGGCAGAGGCACTTTGAGGAGCATGGCACAACGCCACTGGCGGAACAGCAGTTCCTGAAGGTCGACGGCTCGATCATCGACGTGGAAGTGCAAAGCACGTCCATTGCCTATGACGGCGAACAGGCCGCGCATCTGGCACTGCATGACATCAGTGAACGCAAGCGCAGCGAGGCCGAACTGCACAAGGCCATGTCCCTGGCCGAAGACGCCAGTCGGGCCAAATCGCGTTTTCTGGCCGCTGCAAGTCATGACCTGCGCCAGCCCACGCATGCCATGGGCATGTTTGTGGCGCGCCTTGGACAACTGCCACACGACGCCGAGACCAGGGATCTGATCGACAAGCTGGAGACTTCGGTGCAGGTGATGCGGGACTTGCTGGATGGCCTGCTTGACGTGTCCCGACTCGATGCGATGGCCGTGCCGGTTCAGATTCAGGCCTTCCCACTGGCGGATCTTTTTGACAAGCTTGCGCAGCCGCTGTCGCTGATTGCGGCGGAGAAGGGGCTGCGTCTTCGCATTCGCCCGACATCGGTCTGGCTGCAGAGTGATCCGGCGCTGCTCTACCAGATTCTCTACAACCTGCTGAGCAATGCCCTGCGCTACAGCGTTGAAGGCGGCGTGTTGCTGGCCTGCCGGGTTCGCTTGGGCACAAGGCAGGCACGGATCGAAGTCTGGGACACCGGAATCGGCATTGCGCCGGAGCATCAGCAGGTGATCTTCACCGAGTTCTATCAGGTTGGCAACGTGGAACGCGATCGCGGCAAGGGATTGGGCCTGGGGCTCAATATTGTCCAGCGCACGGCGGCCTTGTTGCAGCACCCACTGCAGATGTGGTCGAAGCCGGGAGTCGGTAGCCGTTTCAGTGTGGAAGTGCCACTGGCAGCTGCTGGCGCCATCGAATATCGACACCCCGAGCCGGCACAGCCTCTGGTGGCTCTGGAAAACCTTGTCGTGATGGTGATTGAAGACGATGCCCTGGCACGTGAGAGTCTTGTCGGATTGATTGAAGCCTGGCGGGCGGTGGCGGTGGCGGCAGAAGGTCTGGAGGATGCACTGACTTATCTGGAGGCCGGGGTGGTGCCGGACCTGATCATCAGCGACTACCGTTTGCGCGATGGTGAGAACGGCATTGACGTGCTGCATCGCCTGCGACGACAGGCGGGCCGTGTCGTTCCCGCCTGCCTGATCAGCGGAGATACCGACCCGGCTCTGCTGCTCGCGGCCCGGCAAGCTGGCCTGACATTGCTGCACAAGCCAGTTCGACCGGCCAAGTTACGCAGCCTGATTGCGCGACTGATCAGACCCGGCCTGCAGTCGCTGCCCGTCTAGCGGTGAGGTCGGCCTGCGCGTGCCGGCGGTTTTTTGCGGCAAGGACGGGCAATCGACTCCGGACAGGGCAGAATCGGGAACGGCAAGCTGAAAACGTAGAGGGAGCGGTCATGAGACGATGGATATGTTTGAGTGCCATGCTGATGGAAGCCGGACTGGTTTCGGCGCAGGTGAGCGTGGCATTGTCTGAACAGGACTTTCTGGCCGAAGTGCCGCTGGTTCTGTCGGTGTCACGCCTGCCGCAGCGCCTGCAGGATACGCCGGGCGCAGTCACGGTCATCGATCGCGACATGATCCGGTTGTCGGGTGCACGCGATCTGGCCGACCTGTTGCGCCTGGTCCCCGGGTTTCAGACCAGCATGGCGTTTGAAGGCATTGCACCGCAGGCCAGCTACCACGGTGGCTTTGGCAGCTACTCGAACCGGATTCAGGTGCTGGTCGATGGCCGATCCACCTACTCTGCCTATTTCATCGGAAGTGTGGAGCCGGGACTGCAGGCCGTGGCCTTGCAGGACATTGAACGGATCGAAGTGCTGCGCGGTTCCAACTCGGCAACCTATGGGGCGCGCGCCTTTCTCGGCGTGATCAACATCGTGACCCGCGACGCTGCCGATACCCAGGGCGTGCAGCTCGGGCTGAGCACGGGTGGCAATGCAATCCGGGACGCGCGTGCCAGCCTGGGCTGGCGCACGGACAGTGCGGGTTTTCGCATCGGGATGGATCGCCGTGCGGACGACGGTCTGGCGGGCTCGATGGGCCGCAACCGGATCGACCGGTTCAATTTTCTCGCCGATGCCCGGCCCACCAGCAACGACGAAATCCAGTTTCGTGTCGGCACCCTGGACATCCGCGCTGGCAAAGGCAGTCCTGCGAATCCGGACGATCTGGCGCGGGACACGAACTACGGCTCGACGTACCTGCAGTTCGACTGGCGCCGCAGCCTGGACCCGGACCAGGACCTGGCGCTGAGCTACTCCCATGCGCACGAGAATTATGTGGATGCGTTTCCCTATTCGCTGGTCCCTTTGGGCATCAACGACAGCATTGCGATCGACGCCGGCGGGTCGGCCAGCAATGAGACGCTGTCACTGCAACACACATGGCGACCGGGCTCGGGCCTGCGTGCGGTCTGGGGCGCGGAACTGCGACGCGAGAAAATCCGGTCGCGCCCGGCCTACAACACGGACGGTGCCCTCAGCACGGATTTCTCGCGATTGTTTGGCAATCTGGAGTGGCGGCCATCCGAGCAGTTGGTGGTCAATGCCGGCGCCATGACAGAGCACAGCAGCACGAGTGGCAGCAGTCTGGCGCCGCGCCTCATGGTGAACTGGCAGTTTGCGCCAGAACAAACACTGCGGGTCGGCGCTTCCCGCGCATACCGGCCACCCAGCACCTATGAGCAGTTTGCGAATGTGCGCTACAGCTGGAATGGCTATCTTTTGAAAGTTGCCACGCTTGCCAGCGGCAAAGTTGAGCCCGAGAGCGTGATCGCCAGGGAAATTGGCTATCTGGGTGTTTTTCCGGACCTGCGCCTGAACCTCGATGTGCGGGCTTTTCACGAGCGGATCGACGGTTTCATTACCCAACTCAACAGTGCCGGCCCCAAGGACTACGCCAACACCGAAAATTTCTCCATTCACGGTCTTGAATATCAGCTGAAGTGGCAGCCCTGGCGCGGCGCGCAGCTGGCCTTCAATCAGGCTTATGTGAACTTGACGCTGGTGGATCATGGTTATCTCAATGGCATCCCGGTCGACTACGGCAACGCCTTGCCGGCGCCAAAACTGGCGAGCACCCTGTCGTACTTTCAGAAGCTGCCGGGGGATCTTGATCTGAGCCTGATCCATCAGGACAGCGGCACCATGACGCCGCAGCGAACCGGTCCTGACCGCCAGACCGCCATGACGCGCACCGATCTGCGACTGGCTGCACCATTGCGCCTGGGTGGAAAGCGAGCCGAACTGGCTCTGGTATTGCAAAACCTCGGTGCTCCCTATGCCGACGCTGATCCGGCTTTTGCCTTTCAGCGGCGGGTGTTCCTGAGCCTGCGCATCGAACCCTAGGGAGGTTGGCGTGCTGATCTGGTGGCGGCTTCGGTCCCTTATGGTCTGGTTCTGGCTGGGTTGGCTGGCAGGGTCCGGCGCGCTGGCGACGCCCTCGGTGGTGATTGTCAGCAGCCAGAGCAGTGCGGCTTATATGGAGACAGCCCACGCGCTGATCGGGGAACTTGAACGTGGTGGTCTGTCACGCTACGAGGTGCTGCAAGTCGACAGCAGTGAGTGGTCCGAGTTGCCAGTGCAGTCGCCCAAGCTCTTCATTGCACTTGGAACGGACGCCGCCGAGCGGTTGGCCAGAGCCGGCCTAAGCACGCCCGTGTTGTGCACTCTGCTGCCGCGAGACAGTTTCGAGAGGGTGCTGCTGCGCTATGGCCGCAAGCCATCAGCGCAGTTCTCTGCCATCTACCTGGATCAGCCGATCAGCCGTCAGATCGAACTGATCCGCATCGCCATGCCCAGCGTGCGGCGTGTCGGTGTGCTGTGGGGCGCCGGTGCGGCGCAGGCGCCAGCCTGGCGGGCGCAGGCACAGGCCAAGGGTTTGCATCTGGTGGAAGCCGAGGTGAGCGGCGATGACACGCTGTTTGCGGCGCTAAGGACGGTTCTGGAGGGCACGGACCTGTTGTTGGCGGTGCCCAATCCGCAGGTCTATGGAAGCCACAGTATCCAGAATATTCTGCTCACATCCTTCCGTGCCAAAGTTCCCATGCTGGGCTTCTCACCGGCCTATGTTCGCGCTGGTGCCATGCTGGCACTGTATGTCGCGCCATCGCAACTCGCAATGCAGGCTGCAAGGATGGCGCGCGCTGTGCTTCAGGGCAAGGCGCTGCCCGAGTCTGCGGTCTATTCAAGCGAGTTTCAGGTCTCGGTTAACGAGCATGTCGCGCGTTCACTCGGGTTTCAGCTCGACGAGCGGGACCTGAATCGGCAACTGCGCGCGCGCGAGGTGGTGCCATGAATACAAGCGGTATCCGCAGCCGGATTCTGGTGGCGGCCATGTTGCCGGTCACGCTCGTCGTCGCACTGCTGGTGAGCGCATTTTTGACCACGGGGCTGGACGACGATGAGCACGCTCACCGCGAGCGTGTCCGTTTTCTGGCGCAACAGTTGGCCGCTTCTTGCGAGTACGGACTGTTCTCGGCCAACACGACGCAATTGCAAAGTGTGGCGCGAGCTGCCGTGCGTGAATCGGAACTGCGATCCATTGTGATTCTGAACGCGGCTGACGAGGTGATGGCCAGCGCAGGCGTGCCGGGCTACAGGCGCGAAGCCGGTGCTGTGCTGAAGGAGGGATTCGAGCGCAACTCGGCACGTGGCACAGACCTGCTGATTCGCGCTATCCAGGTCAGCCCGGTGCTGTTGAACGATCTGTACGAGCCCCAGCCCGCGGGTGAGGCGGGGGCAGGCAGACTTCTGGGTCATGTGCTGGTTGAAGTCTCCAACCTGGGACTGAAGCAACGCCAGAGCGAGTTGATCCGACTCGGACTGCTGCTGGCGTTGGCGGGACTGTTGCTTGGGGGCTTGCTGGCGCTCAGGCTGGGGCGGCGTGTGATGCGACCGGTGGCGCGTGTTTCGAGCATGATTGAGCGCATCGGCCGGGGCGACCTGGCGGTGCGGACTGCACCGCCGCCCCGTGACCCCTTGCGCGACTTGCATCTGGCCCTGAACCAGATGGCACAGAGTCTGCAATCGGGTCGGGACGACATGGAGCGCCGGATTGCGCTGGCGACAGGGGAGTTGCGTGCGAAGAAAGAGGAGGCCGAAGCAGCGACCCTGGCCAAGTCGCGCTTTCTGGCGGCGGCAAGCCATGATCTTCGCCAGCCAACCCATGCCCTGGGCATGTTTGTGACGCGATTGGAGCAGTTGCCGCACGATGCAGAGGCCGCGCATCTGATTGCGAGCATGAATGCAGCGGTGCAGGCGATGCGCGATCTGCTTGACGGTCTGCTCGACATTTCCCGGCTCGAAGCCGGGGTTGTTCCGGTGCAGATGCAGACCTTCGCCATCAACGAGATCTTTGACAAACTTAGGCCTGAACTGGCCATGATTGCCGCCGACAAGGGCTTGCGTTTGCGCATCCGGCCCAGTGCCGCCTGGCTGGTCAGTGATCCGGCGCTGTTGCACCGGATCCTGCTGAACCTTCTTGGCAATTCGCTGCGCTACACCCGAAGCGGTGGTGTGCTGCTGGCCTGTCGCTTCAGAGCGGACGGCGAGCAGGCCCGCATCGAGGTTTGGGACAGCGGCATTGGCATTGCGCAGGAGCATCAACAGGCCGTGTTCCAGGAGTTCTTTCAGGTGGACAACCAGGAGCGTGATCGCGGCAAGGGGATGGGACTGGGGCTTTACATCGTGCAAAGAACGGCTCAGTTGCTGGGGCATCCTCTGCAACTCTGGTCGCGACCGGGTCAAGGCACGCGGTTCCGTATTGACGTACCGCTGGCGATTTCGGTACCGAGCCGTGAGCGGCGCGGATCTGCGCGGTCCCCCTCATTTGATGACTTGACCAACTTGGTGGTTCAGGTGATCGAGGACGATGAACTGGTGCGCTCAGGGCTGGTCAACCTGCTGCTGTCCTGGGGAACGACCGTGCTTGAAGCGCCGGACCTGGCATCGGCACTCGACCAGCTTCGTCAGGGGCCGGTGCCGGCGGTGATCATCAGCGACTTTCGTCTGCCCGACGGCGAAAACGGGATCGAGGCTGTGCGCCAGTTGCGTCTTGCTGCAGGCAGGGAGATTGCGGCCTTCTTGATCAGTGGTGACACTGATCCGGCACTGCTGCGGGCGGCCCGGGAGGTGGGTTTGGTACTGTTGCACAAGTCGGTGCGGCCGGCCAAGCTGCGCAGCCTGATCGGTAGGTTGGCGCAGTCGGCTCAGGCGGCCGATGACCTCTTTCTGTAGCCGTTTTGCGCGGCGGCCAGGACGGCCTGGATGCGGGTTTGCACACCGAATGCGCGCAGCACGGCCGATACATGGTTTTTCACCGTCTCGTCGGAAAGGTGCAAAGCGTCGCTGATTTCCTTGTTGGATCGGCCTTCCATCAGCAGGTCAAGAACCTCCTGCTGGCGCGCGGTCAGTGCCGTGCCGACATCCGAATAAGCATCCTCGGCGCTGGAAATGGCTCCAAGCAGTTCGGTCGGGACGTAGATCTGTCCGTCCAGCACCTTTTGCAGTATGGACAGCAAGTCGCTGCTGAGACTGGCCTTGCCAACAAAGCCAACCGCGCCGAGGGCCATCACCTCACGCATGATGCGCGGATCAACCGAGCCTGAGATCATGACCACCGGGAGTTCGGGATGGTTCTGACCAAACAGTCGCAGCGCCTCCAGCCCGTTCATCCCGGGTAACTGGTAATCGAGCAGCACCAGATCCAGGTCAGGATGAAGGGCGGCGAGTTCAAAGGCCAGGCTGCACTGGGCGGCCTCCAGTACCTCGACCTCTTCGGCAAGGCCTTTGAGTACCTGTCGCAAGCCCTCGCGCACCAGGGCATGGTCATCAACCACCAGAATTTTCAGCATCTTGATCCAGTCGCCCTCTTACAATCAGTCGTGCAATGCGCCGGCTCAGTTTTTTGTGGCTGCGGTGTGCCCCTCTAGTCTAAACCGATCCATGTTTGTTCACCTGCGCTTACACACCGAATTCTCCGTGGTGGACGGCACCAACCGTATCGATGATATCGTCAGTTGTGCGGCGGCTGCCGGCCAGCCTGCCCTGGCCATCACCGATTTCAACAATCTGTTCGGTGCCATCAAGTTTTACCGGCAGGCGCGCAAGCGTGGCGTCAAGCCGCTGATCGGGGCAGAGATCTGTCTCGATGGCTGCGGTGCTGACCCAGCGAACCCGCCCCGGCTGTTGTTGCTGGTACAGAACCGCCAGGGTTATCTCAATCTGTCCGAATTGCTGGCGCGCGCCTGGACGCGCAACGTGAGCAAGTCGCAGGCACTGGTCCGGCTGGACTGGCTTGCCGAGCTCAACGAGGGCCTGATCGTGCTGTCGGGAGCTCAGGCGGGTCCGGTGGGGCAGGCCCTGATGGCGGGCGATGAGTCGCGGGCGGCAGACCTGGCACTGCAATTGGGAAGCATCTTTGCCCATCGCTTTTACCTCGAACTACAGCGGGCCGGGCGCGCCGAGGACGAGTCCCATGTGGTCGCCAGCGTCGAACTGGCAGCGCGTACGGGTCTGCCGGTGGTGGCCACGCATCCGCTGCAGTTCACCCATGCGGAAGACTTTGAGGCACACGAGGCGCGTGTCTGCATTGCTCAGGGCGAAATATTGGGCGACCAGCGCCGCGTTCGCCGGTTCACGCGCGAACAGTACTTCAAGACCAGCGCCCAGATGCAGGCCCTGTTTGCCGATCTGCCTTCGGCCCTGGCCAACAGCCTGCAGATCGCCACGCGCTGCAACCTGACACTGGTTCTGGACAAGCCGCAACTGCCCGACTTTCCAATTCCGCTGGTCGATGGTGTGCGCATGACCGCCGAGGCCTACTTTCGCCATGCCTCACACCAGGGGCTGCAGGAGCGACTGCTGCGCCGCTTCCCGGTACTGGCTGAGCGTGAAAGTCAGCGTCCCAGGTATGTCGAGCGGCTGGAATTCGAGATCGACACCATCCTGACAATGGGCTTTCCGGGTTACTTTCTGATTGTGGGTGACTTCATCAACTGGGCCAAGAACAACGGATGTCCGGTCGGACCCGGGCGTGGTTCTGGTGCCGGTTCGCTGGTGGCCTACTCGCTCAAGATCACCGATCTGGACCCGCTGCAGTACAACCTGCTGTTCGAGCGTTTCCTCAATCCCGAGCGGGTTTCCATGCCCGACTTCGACATTGACTTCTGCCAGAGTAACCGCGACCGCGTGATCGACTACGTCAAGGACAAGTACGGCAAGGAGGCGGTGAGCCAGATCGTGACCTTTGGCACCATGGCAGCGCGGGCTGTGGTGCGCGACGTCGGACGCGTGCTGGACCTGAGCTACAACTTCTGCGATGGCATCAGCAAGCTGATTCCGAACAAGCCCGGTGTCAGCGTCAGTCTGCAATTGCCGCCGGCCGATCGAAAGGCCGACGACAAGACCGTGTATGCGTTCGAGGCGGAGCCGATTCTGGCCGAGCGTGAAGGCAAGGAAGAAGACGTCAAACTGCTGCTGGAACTGGCGCGCAAGCTTGAAGGACTGACCCGCAATGTCGGCATGCACGCCGGAGGGGTCCTGATCGCCCCCGGAAAGCTGACCGACTTTTGTCCGCTTTACCAGCAGCCAGGCAGTGAATCAGCTGTGAGCCAGTTTGACAAGTACGACGTGGAAGCGATCGGTCTGGTGAAGTTCGACTTTCTGGGCCTCGCGACACTGACGATCCTGGAGATTGCCAAAGACCTGATTGTTGCCCGGCACAAGGGCTGTGAGAACTTCTCCTTTGACGATCTGCCGCTGGACGACCCGGCGGTCTACCAGTTGTTCGCCGATGGTCGTACCGAAGCGGTCTTTCAGTTTGAAAGTCGGGGCATGCAGGGCATGCTGCGCGACGCCAGGCCGACACGACTGGAAGATTTGATTGCCATGAATGCGCTGTACCGGCCGGGTCCGATGGACCTGATTCCGACTTACATTGCGCGCAAACTCGGGCGCGAGTCGGTCGAGTATCCCGATCCTCGCGTCGAGGGCATCCTGAGTGAAACCTACGGCGTCATGGTGTACCAGGAACAGGTGATGCAGATGGCGCAGATCCTGGGTGGCTATTCGCTGGGCGGTGCCGACATGCTGCGCCGTGCCATGGGCAAGAAAAATGCCGAGGAGATGGCAAGGCACCGGCAGATCTTCCGCGACGGCGCGGCCCGCAACGACTTGAGTCAGCAAAAAGCCGACGAAGTTTTTGACCACATGGAGAAGTTTGCTGGCTACGGCTTCAACAAGTCGCATTCGGCCGCTTATGCGCTGCTGGCGTACCACACGGCCTGGCTCAAAGTCCATTACACCGCCGAGTTTTTCTGCGCCAATATGACCGTGGAAATGGACGACACCGACAAGCTCAAGGTGCTGTTTGAAGATGCGCTGAAGATGGGCTTGACCTTTGAGTCGCCTGACGTGAACCGGGGTGTGGCGCGGTTCGAGCCCATATCCGACCGCATGATCCGCTATGGTCTGGCTGCGATCAAGGGTTCCGGAGAACAGGCGATCGAGGCCATCGTGGCAGCACGCACCGAGAGCGGACCGTTCACCAGTCTGTTTGACTTCTGCGTTCGGGTCGACCGCAACCGGATCAACAAACGCACGGTGGAGTCACTGATCAAGGCCGGCGCGTTCGATTCCCTCCAGCTCAACCGGGCTGCCCTGCTGGCTTCTCTGGACCGTGCGTTCGATTTTGCCGCAGCCACGCTGGCCAATGCCAACCAGGGTGGACTGTTTGACATGGGAGGTGCCGACGACCATGGTTCGAGCACGCAGGAGCCCGACCTGGTCCAGGTCATGCCCTGGGGTGTGAAGGAACGCCTCACCCATGAAAAGACGGCCGTCGGTTTCTACCTGTCCGGTCACCTTTTTGACGAGGTCGTGTCCGAGGTGCGCCTGTTCGTGAAGCGACGGATCGAGGATTTGCTGGATGCACGCGAACCCCAACTTCTGGCCGGCATCGTCACCGATTTCCGTGTCATCAATGGTCAGCGCGGCAAACTTGCATTGTTCAAGCTCGATGACAAGTCGGGTGTCATTGAGGCCCGTGCCGATGAAGCACTGATCAATGCGTACCGGCATCTGCTCAAGGATGATGAACTGATCATCGTCATGGGCAAATTGCAGCCGGACCGCTTTTCCGGGGGCATGCAACTGACCGTGACCCAGGTCTGGGATCTGGAGCAGGCGCGATGTCGTTTTGGGAAGTTTCTGCGTGTCTGCGTCAGCGGCAAGGCACCTGATGTGGCCGGTCTGATACGCGACTACCCCGCGCAGCGCGAACTCTCGGAGCAGGGTGAACTGGTTCGTGGTTTGGCTGTGCGCTTGCTGGTATCAAGCCAGGACCCCGCGGGTCAGGCCCGTGCCGAGTTGCAGCTGGGCGAACGTTTCAAATTTTTCCCCAGCGACGCGGCACTCGCCGGCTGGCGCGCCCAGGCTGACCAGGGCAGGGCAGAGATTGTTTTTGATTGACTAAGTCGTCACTGCGAGGCCGCAGGCCGTCGCAGTCCATGCGCCGATCACGAGGCTCAAAAATCGTTTGGACTCAGGCCGAGTTCCAAATCCGACGGAACGCGGCCGTCGGTATCGCGCGGAAGTACCGCCATTTCTAGCGCTTTCATGACCGCATCATCCCAGGCACTTACGCCGCTGCTGCTGACGATCTTCAGTGTCTTGCCAATTACCGTTCCATCAGGCGATGTAGAGAATCTGACAACAACCTTCGGGTTGCCCGCGCCGAGATAGCCGATTCGGTGCGCCTTGAAGTAGGCTGCAATTCGGCCTTTGTAGCTGGCGGACTGGCCGGATGATTGCTGAGCGGTGCCCTTGGCATCGAGCGCGCCACTGGCCCCGGCCAGGCCAACGATGCGCTTGAGGTTGTCACTGCGCTGGGCTTCGATTTTCTGTGCCTCCTTCTTTTCTTCGGCCGCCTGTCGCTCCTTTTGCTGCTTTTCCTTCTCCTGAAGTCGCTTCTTCTCGATCAGTTCTTTTTCCTTCAGTTTTTTCAGGCGCAGCTTTTCCTGCTCCAGCGCGATGTCGACCTCTGGCGGTTCGGGCTGCGCCGGTGTCGCTTGGGGCGGCGGCGGGGGTGCCTGTTCTGGCGCCGCCTGCGGTGCTTCCACCAGCGCTGGCGCCGCTTCCTGCGGCAGGGCTGACCACAATTCAGCTTCGACGGCGAGCGTTGCCGACTCACGTTTCCATTGCACACCCCAGGTCAGCGCCGCCACCAGAAAAAGGTGTGCCAGCACCGCCAGCGCCAGGGAGCGCAGCAAGCCCGGCGTGGGCGGCGGCGCGAAGGCAAGGCGGTCCGTGGCAGCCAGCATGCAGGGTCCCTAGTTGCTCAGCTGGACCGACAGGCCGACGCGCTGGACACCGGCACGCTGCAGTGTGTCCATGAGTTTGACGACGACCTCGTACCTGACGTTCCGGTCAGCGCTGATCACGACCGCCGGGTTGGCCGCGCCGGCTTGTGCCTGCTTCACGGCGCCGGCAATGTCATTGAGTCCGATGGAACTCGATTTGTCCTTCTGCTTGAGTTCCAGGGATTCGTTCTTTCCAACGATGATCTGGAGCACCTGGTCCGCCTGTTTGGACGCCTTGCCGACGCTGGGCAGGTCTATGACGCCGGGCGTGATCAAAGGTGCCGTGACCATGAAAATGATCAGCAACACCAGCATGACATCGATGAACGGCACCATATTGATCTCATTGATCGTGCGCCGACCGCGTCCGCGACTGACCAGGGATGGCATGTTGTGTCTCCCCTTATTGACCGGAGGCTGATTGCGCGCCGACGTTGCGCTGCAGGATGTTGGAAAACTCCTCGATGAAGGTCTCCAGCTTGATCGCGATGCGGTCGATGTCACGGGCAAAGCGGTTGTAGGCGACGACGGCCGGAATTGCGGCAAACAGGCCGATGGCAGTGGACACCAGGGCCTCGGCAATGCCAGGGGCAACCGTGGCGAGCGTCACCTGCTGCAGCGACGCCAGTCCGGTGAACGAGTGCATGATGCCCCATACGGTGCCGAAAAGACCCACGTAGGGGGAAACCGAGCCGACCGATGCCAGAAAGGAGAGGTGGGTTTCGACCACATCCATCTCGCGCTGAAAACTGGCCCTCATGGCGCGCCGGGCACCATCCATCAGGGTGTTGGCATCGGCAATGCGCTTTTCGCGCAGTTTCTGGTATTCACGCATGCCGCTGGCAAAGATGCGTTCCATGGGTCCGGAATGGCGGGCATTCTTGGCCGCTGCGGCGTAAAGGTCGTTCAGGCTGGTGCCAGACCAGAATTCGCGCTCAAACACGTCGTTGAGCGATTTCACCCGGTTCAGGGCAAACAGCTTGCGAAAGATGGCGGCCCAACTTGATACCGATATCAGCACCAGAAGCAGCATCACCAACTGGACCACCAGGCTGGCGTTCAGGACCAGATGGACAATCGACAGGTCTTGGTTCATTTCAGTGTTTCCAGAAGGGTTGGCGGTATTCGTGCCGGCTTGTAGCTCCCGGCATCGACCCATCCGATGCGGACGCTGGCCTCGCACAGCAGTTCTTTGGTGCAAGGCGCCATCAGCCATGCCTGCTGCACTATTGTCATCGACGCGCGACCCTTCTCCTGCAGCCATGCTGTAACAAGAAGTTCGTCATCAAGTCGAGCCGGCTGGTGATAACGCAGGTTGGCGGCGCTGACCACGAAGATGCCGCCGCTAGTCTCGCGCAGTGCGCGTTGCTCCAGTCCCAGAGAACGCAGCCACTCGGTGCGGGCACGTTCAAAAAATTTCAGGTAGTTGGCGTAAAAGACAATGCCGCCGGCATCGGTGTCCTCCCAGTAAACGCGCACCGGCCATGAAAACGCTTGCCTGTCTTGCTGAACCTGGTTCATGCCGGAGACAGATCTTTCACGGGTGGGCGCCAGCCCGGTCGGAGTTGACCTCGGTGGCGCGCAGGCGTGGTGCGAGTTCGTTGAGCACGGCGTTCACGTACTTGTGGCCGTCAGTCCCACCAAACTCCTTGGCCAGTTCGATACATTCATTGAGTACCACGCGCCACGGCACATCCAGGCAATGCCGGAATTCAAAAGCGCCTATCCACAGCACACCGTGTTCTATGGGTGAAATTTCTTCCAGCGGA
>CAIQVX010000299.1 GCA_903875275.1 uncultured beta proteobacterium
GCCCAGTCCATCAGTGACTTGTCGATCAGGTAGGTGCTGGCACTCCAGAGGTAGCTCACCGTGAACAGCGAAAAGCCGCTGAGCCAGGTGCTGTAGCCCTCCCAGTAAAACCAGTGCAGTTGGTTGGGCAGTTCCGGCGGCGAGACATTGAACTTGACCGGGTGATAGAAACCGCCGCCATGCACGGCCCACAGTTCACCGGTCACGCCCTGCTTTTGCAGGTCTTCATCCTGTGCCGGCGTCAGGCTGCTGTCCAGAAAGACAAAGTAAAAGGACGAGCCGATCCAGGCGATGGCCGTGATGACGTGAACCCAGCGCAACAGCAGATTCGCCCAGTCGAGGTAATAACTTTCCATGAGTCCTTGCTTGATTAAAGGTTCCCAGCTCAGCCGCTGGCGCTGATGCTTTGCAATATCTGTGCCGCCACCGCCACGGCAATCACTTCGGGCTCCTTGCCGTGGATCCCGGCAATGCCGATCGGACAGGTGACATGCGCCAGTTCCTGCGCCGTAAAGCCGCGAGCAGCCAGCCGGTTCTGGAATGTCGCCCATTTTGACTTGCTGCCGATCAGGCCCACGTAGGGCAGGTCGGCCTGCAGGCGCTGACGCGCCAGACAGGCCGCCACCACTTCCAGGTCCTCAGCGTGGCTGAAGCTCATGATCAGCACGCTTGAGCCTGGCGCCAGTGCGGCCACCTCGGCCTGCACCGGATCGGAGTGCTGGCAATCAATGCCCGCAGGCAAATCCGAAGGAAAGATGCCGTCCCGGCTGTCAATCCAGCTCAGCTTCAGCGGCAGGCGCGACAGCACCTGCACCAGGGCCTGACCGACGTGGCCGCCCCCGAACAGGGCCAGCGGCGGATGATGTGCGGCCAGACGCTGGCGCAACGCAGCGCTATCGGCGGCCGTCACCACTTCAAAACGCAGTTGCAGTTCGCCGCCGCAGCATTGCCCCAGACTGGGGCCCAGCGGGTAGCGAACAAGCGCCTCGCCGCCTCGCCCGGCCAGACGCTCGCGCGCCTGTGCCATGGCGGCGAACTCCAGATGCCCGCCGCCAATCGTTCCCACGGCGCCCTCCGCAAAGACCGCCATCCAGGCTCCTTTTTCCCGCGGCACCGAGCCGCGCGACGCGTGCACCGTCATCAGACAGGCGCTCTCACCGGCAAGCCGCAGCAGGAAGGTGTCAACATTCATCAGGAACCACGGTAGGTTGAATAGCTCCATGGACTCACCAGCAGCGGCACATGGTAGTGCTGCGAGGCATCGGCCACGCCAAAGTCAAGACTCACCTGGTCCAGAAAGTTGGGTTCGGGCAGGGCAACGGCGCACGAGCGGAAATAGGCCGCAACCTCGAACACCAGGCGGTAAGTGCCGACCTGAAGACTGGCGTTGTCGATCAGCATGCCTTGTGCCGGACGCCCATCCTGGTTCAGCTCAAAGCGCTGCAGCAGCGTCGCGTCATTCGCGACGATGCGGTACAGGGCCACCCGCATGCCGGCCGCCGGTGCGCCGTGCATGGTGTCCAGTACATGTGTGCTCAAGCCCATGGCGCGTCCCCCGGTATTGCAAGAATTGCCATTATCATGCCCTCCTGGCCCAGACCCGACTCCATGACCCTCTACGACAGCACCCTGCCCTACCCACGCGACCTGATCGGTTACGGCCGGCACCCTGTGCACGCGCAGTGGCAGGGGCAGGCGCGGATTGCGCTTCAGTTTGTGCTGAACTACGAGGAGGGTGCCGAGAACTCGGTGCTGCACGGAGACCCCGCCTCGGAGCAGTTCCTCTCCGAGATGGCGAGTCCGGCTGCGTTTGCGGCGCGCCACCTGAGCATGGAAAGCATTTACGAGTACGGCTCGCGCGCCGGTGTCTGGCGCATCCTGCGCGAGTTTGAGCAGCGCCAGTTGCCGCTCACGGTGTTTGCCGTCAGCATGGGGCTGCAGCGGCATCCGGAACTGTGCGCCGCGCTCAAGGAGCTGGGGCATGAAATTGCCTGCCACGGCTGGCGCTGGATCAGCTACCAGAACCTGGACGAGGCGACCGAGCGGGAGCACATGCGCCTGGGCATGGAGATCCTGACCCGTCTTACCGGCGAGCGCCCCCTGGGCTGGTACACCGGACGTGACAGCCCGAACACGCACCGCCTGGTGGCCGATTACGGCGGCTTTGAATACGACAGCGATTACTACGGGGACGACCTGCCCTTCTGGATGCGCGTGCAAAAGAGCGACGGTGCGGTGGTGCCGCAACTGATCGTGCCCTACACACTTGATACCAACGACATGCGCTTTGCATCCAGCCAGGGTTTTGCCCAGGGCGAAGACTTCTTCACCTATCTGAAGGACAGTTTTGACGTGCTGTATGCCGAGGGCGACCCGGCCGGGCTCGACACCCCGAAGATGCTCTCAGTCGGCATGCACTGCCGTTTGCTGGGACGTCCCGGACGCATGCGCGCCCTGCAGGAATTTCTGGACTATGTGCAAAGCCATCCCCGGGTCTGGATCTGCCGGCGCATCGACATTGCCCGGCACTGGAAGCAGGCGCACCCCTATCTGCCACCTGCCCTGTCCGGCTCCGGCATCTGTCATCCCGGACCCGATCCGGGATCCAGTGCTACGCCACCACTGGATTGCGGGTCAGGCCCGCAATGACAATACAACAACTCAATAGCGCAAGCGACGCCGAGGCGGCGCAGATGCTGGACGGCCTGTACGAACACTCGCCCTGGATCGCCAAGGCGGCACTGGCACAAAGACCTTTTGCTTCGCTGGCGCAACTCAAGCATGCACTGGTTCAGGTGCTGGACGCGGCAGGGCTGGACGCGCAGTTGGCGCTGATTCGTGCGCACCCGGAACTGGCCGGCAAAGCGATGGTCAGCCAGACCCTCACGGCAGAGTCCAGTCACGAGCAGAACACTGCCGGCCTGAGCCACTGCAGTGCGCAGGAATTCGCCAGGATTCAGGAGCTCAACAGCGCCTACAAGGCCCGGTTTGACTTCCCCTTCAGTCTGGCGGTGCGCGGTCCGCGCGGCACCGGTCTGCCCCGACACGAGATCATCGCGACCTTCGAGCGCCGACTGCACGGACCGCGCAGCTTCGAAATCCTGGAGTGTCTGCGCAACATTCACCGCATCGCGGAACTGCGCCTGAACGACAAGTTTGGCGTGGAGCCGGTGCTGGGCCAGCAGGTCTGGGACTGGGCTGAGGCGCTGGCTCAGTACAGCGACCCGGGCTACGCCGGGAACGGGCAGCTCGCCGTCACGTATCTGACGGATGCGCACCGCGCCTGTGCGGCACACCTCCAGTCACTGATGCTGGAATGCGGCTTTGACGAGGTCGGCATCGACGCGGTTGGCAATGTGGTCGCACGCTATCTGGCCGGGCAGCCGCTGGCCAGAACGCTGCTCACCGGCTCCCACTTTGACACGGTGCGTAACGCCGGCAAGTACGATGGCCGGCTGGGAATTCTGCTGCCCATGGCCTGCGTGCGCAATCTGGCCGCACAGGGCCGGCGACTGCCCTTCCACATCGAGCTTGTGGCTTTTTCCGAAGAAGAAGGACAGCGCTTCGAGACCAGCTTCCTCGCCTCCAGCGCACTGGTGGGAAAGTTCAACAGCGCCTGGCTGGAGCTGCCTGACACCGATGGCATCACCCTGCGCTCGGCGATGCTGCAGGCAGGCTTCAACCCGGCGCAGATTGCCGGGCTGCAACGCGATCCGGCCAAGTACCTGGGATTTGTCGAAGTGCACATTGAACAGGGACCGGTTCTGAATGAGCTGAACCTGCCACTGGGTGTGGTGAGCTCCATCAATGGCAGCGTGCGCTGCACGGGCGAAGTGACGGGTACCGCCTGCCATGCCGGCACCACGCCCATGAACCGGCGCCAGGACGCGGCGGCGGCGGTGGCCGAACTGATTCTGGCCGTGGAAAAACGTGCTGCGCAGGACGGCGATTCGGTCGCCACGGTGGGCCAGTTGCTGGTGCCCAGTGGCTCCACCAACGTGGTGCCCGGGCGCTGCCAGTTCACGCTCGACATGCGCGCGCCCAGCGACGCCCAGCGCGACGCACTGGTGAATGACATCCAGGCCAGCCTGCTGGAGATTTGCGAACGACGCCAGCTGCGCTACACCCTGAGCGAAACCATGCGTGTGGCGGCAGCGCCAAGCAACCCGGCCTGGCAGCAACGCTGGGAGCAGGCGTTGGCCGCACTGGCGGTCCCGCTGCACCGCATGCCCAGCGGTGCCGGTCACGACGCCATGAAGCTGCACGAAATCATGCCGCAGGCGATGCTGTTTGTGCGCGGACAGAACGCCGGCATCAGCCACAACCCGCTGGAGTCGAGCACCAGCGACGACATGCAACTGGCCGTGGAAGCTTTCGGGCAACTGCTGCAACAACTCGCTGCTGAACCCTGACCCTTACCCAAGCCCTTTCCCATGTCCATCTACGAACAACTTGACGCCTGGATCGATGCCCACTTTGACGAGCAGGTGCGCTTTCTGCAGGAACTGATCCGCGTACCCACCGACACGCCGCCGGGCAACAATGCACCGCACGCCGAACGTGCTGCAGAACTGCTGCAGGATCTGGGAATGGAGGTGCAAAAGTACCCGGTACCCGAAGCCGAGGTGCGCGCCGCCGGTTTGCAGAGCATCACCAACCTGCTGGTACGTCGCCGCTACGGTGCTGGCCGCACGGTTCTGCTCAACGCCCATGGCGACGTGGTGCCCCCGGGCGAAGGCTGGAGCAAAGACCCCTACGGCGGCGAGATCGAGAACGGCTTTATTTACGGCCGCGCCAGCGCCGTCAGCAAGTGTGACTTTTCCACCTATGCGTTTGCCATTCGCGCCCTCGAAGCCGTGGCCAGACCCCAGAGCGGCAGCGTGGAACTGCTGCTGAGCTACGACGAGGAATTTGGCGGTATCGTCGGTCCGCTCTGGATGCTCGCGCACGGACTGGTCAAACCCGACCTGATGATCGCCGCCGGCTTCAGCTACCAGGTCATCACTGCGCAC
>CAIQVX010000300.1 GCA_903875275.1 uncultured beta proteobacterium
CTGCCTGTCGATCGAACCGCTGGAGACCCCACTGGGGCGCAAGCGCTAGATCAACCAGAACAGTTGCAACAAGGACTTCACCTGCGTCGAAGGCTTTTGCCCCAGCTTTGTCAGCGTGCACGGCGGTGCACTGCGCAAACCGGCGAAAGTCAGCAGCCAGGCCAGCGCTGCGTTGCCCGAGCCGGCGCTGCCGGTCTTTGAGAAACCGACGCGCAGCTTCAGTGTGCTGGTGGGCGGCATTGGCGGCACCGGTGTGGTCACCATAGGTCAGCTGCTGGGCATGGCGGCGCACATCGATGGCCTGGCCTGCTCGATTCTGGACGTGACTGGCCTGTCGCAAAAATACGGTGCGGTGCTTTCACACGTGCACATGGCACCCAACGCCGCTCTATTGCATGCGACCCGCATTGCGCCGGGCGAAGCAGATACCGTGATTGGCTGCGACTTGATCGTGACGGCGGGCGATGAGGCGCTGTCGCGCATGCGCGCCGGGCGCACGCGTACCGTGGTCTGCACCGACGTGATTCCCACCTCCGAATTTGCCCGCAATGCCGACTGGAGCGTGGACGCCGACGCCATGGTGAAAAACATTAGAAGCGTTTGCGGTGAGAACTTCTTTGCGGCCAATGGCCTTGAAATTGCGCGCGCCCTGATGGGCGACAGTGTTGCCTCCAATATGTTCATGCTCGGTGCCGCCTGGCAGCGTGGCTGGGTGCCGGTTTCACTGGAAGCACTGAACAAGGCGATCGAACTCAACGCAGTGCAGATCGAATTCAACAAGGCCGCTTTTCTCTGGGGCCGGCGCGCTGCCACCGATCTGGCGGCAGTGCAGAAAGTGGCAACGCCCGTCAACGTCGTCAAATTTGTGCCGCGCAACAACGAGTCGCTCGCCGAGTTGATGCAGCGTCATCAAACCTTCCTGACCGAGTACGACAACGCCGCCTACGCGACGCGCTACCGCACGCTGGTGGAGCGGGTTGCCAAGGTCGATCTGCAAATCGGTGCGAATGAACGTCTTGCCAGGGCGGTGGCGCTGAGTTACTTCAAGCTGCTCGCGACCAAGAACGAGTGGGAGGTGGCGCGTCTGTATTGTTCCGACGCCTTCAGACAGCAGCTTGCCAGTACCTTTGAGGGCGACTACCAGTTGCATTTCCACCTCGGTGCCTGGCCTTTCGGCAAGGTGGACAAGACCACCGGCAAGGTCAAGAAGGCCGAACTCGGTCCCTGGGTCATGACGGCGTTCAAGGCCATGAATGCGCTGCGCGGCTTGCGCGGCAGCTGGCTGGACCCGTTTCGCAACACTGCCGAGCGTCAGCTCGACGCGCGCCTGCTGGCCGACTACGAGCAGGAGATCAACACCCTGCTGAAAGCGCCGTCGGTGCGGCCGCTTGATGCCCTGGTGGCGCTGGCAGCGCTGCCACAGAAGATTCGCGGCTACGGCCATGTTCGCCAAGCCTCGGCCGCGGCCGTTGCCAAGGAGCGCGCCGCGCTGCTGGCTGTTGGGCTTTGTTAGCCTGTCTGCGAAACTGGAAATTAATATCAGCAAATGGTAATTAATGCCAGATTTGCTTGGAACAGGCCATGACAGGAACAGAAACTTGCTGTGACGTCAACGCTCCACCTGGAGGATGTCGCTGTGGGCGCATGTGCCCGGTGCGGCCGCAGCGCGAAATGGATTCCCTTACCGGTCTGCTCGTCACCGCGGCCGGTGCGCTTCTGATGCTGCTGATTTCCAACTGGATCCGTTGAACGCTTGATCCATGGCCCCGAAGTCTGTCAGCGCAAACGGTGGCGGATGATGCAATCGGTCCTGTTACACCGCATCTGGCTTGGCGCGCTGGCGTGCTGTTTCAGCGTTCTGGCCTTGGCAGCCCCACCGTCGGCGCAGTTGGAGATGGCGGTACTGCGAGATGGCAGCGCAACTGATTCCATTGTCAGCGTTGCCAGTTTGCCCGCCGAGAGTTTTGAAGCCTTGCCAAACGGACCCCGGGGTGGCTACTCCAGCCAGGCGCGCTGGTTCCGCCTGAGTCTGTCGGCGCCGGCGGGCGAATGGTGGCTCAGTATCCTGCCCGCTTATCTGGACGATTTGCGCCTTTTTGTTGCAGATCCCGCGAATCCTGGTTCCTACCTTGAGCGGCGCGCGGGTGACCGCCTGGCTTTCTCCGCGCGCGAAGAGGCGTACCGGGGCTTTGTATTCAAATTTCGCAAGACGCAGGCCGAACCCATGGTGCTGTATCTGCGGCTGCAAAGCAGAAGTTCCCTGCATCTGCGTGTCAAGGCAGAAAGCCCCCAGGAATTTCATGCGGCCATGGTGCCGGAATACGGGATCCTGATGGGGATTCTTGGCGCTGGCCTGATCCTGCTGCTGCTTGGCGTCAATACCTGCTTCTGGATGCGTGACAGCCTGTCGCTCTGGCTGGTCGCCTACCTGGGCTCCCTGGTGCTCATGTATGCCATCAACGACGGATTCCTTGCACAGTACCTGCTCGGACCGTATCCCGCCATCACCGACCCCCTGATCCATGTGTCTGGGCTCGCATCCATCTGCATCGGGGCCGCCTTTTTCCGGCGTTTGTTCATGCTGCAGCCGCAACAGCGCTTCTTCTTCAATGTCTATCGTTTCATCAGCTGGATTTTCTTGCCGTGCCTGGCGTTATTGCTCGCAGGCTTTGTGAGCGAAGTGATGTCGACCATTACCGTCATGATGCTATGCCTTGTTCCGGTCAGTACCTGGTTGTCCTGGCAATTGTGGCGCCGTCGCAGCGCGGGCGCCGCCATGATGCTCGCGGCCAATCTCCTCGGCGCTTTGGGTGCCCTGCTGTTTTACTTGGTGCTTGCCGGCGCAGTGCCGGCGAAGGCCCTGCCGGCTTATGTATTCCAGATCGGTGGTTTAGGGACGGCATTCGCTTTTTTCCTGGCGGTCGCCGAGCGTTTTCGTGCAGCGCAGGACATGGCGCTTCGCGCGCAGCAACAGGCGCAGGCCGAGCAGCAGAAAATGCACCAGCAGACCGAATTTTTTGCCATGCTCTCGCACGAACTCAAAACGCCACTGGCCATGATCGATGGGTCGGTGCAGTCGCTTGAGTTGCTGAGCGAGCACACGCCGGAAGTGGTGCGTCGCTACGAACGCATCCGTCGCGCCGTGGCGCGCATCAACGATCTGGTCCACAAGTTTCTGACTTCGAGCCGTCTGGACCGGCGCAACCCACCCCTGCGGCCGCGCGAACTGGAACTCGACACGCTGGTGCGCGAAGTGACTGCCAGCTTTTCCGCAAGGGAAGGGCGCATCGCCCTTGAACTGCAGGCGCACATCGCGTTCACTGGCGACGATGATTTGCTCAAGGTGCTGATCAGCAATCTGATCGACAACGCGCTCAAGTACTCGCCGCCGGACACCAAGGTGTCGGTCTCCTTGCGGCAAGACGCGGGGCTGGCCAGGCTGCGGGTTCAGGATCGGGGTGCGGGCGTTCCGGCGGCACTGCGTGAACGCTTGTTTGAAAGCTACGTGCGCGGTGAGCAGGTGGGTCACGTGCCGGGTGCCGGTCTTGGACTGCATCTGGTACGAAAGATCGCGCGCCTGCACGGGGGCGATGCCCAGTTGCTCGATCCCGGCACTGCGGAAATGCCTTCGGGTGCGCTGTTTGAAGTGACTTTACCCTTGGCACAGAGACAGACATGAACAAGATACCCATTGCCATCATCGAAGACAACTTTGACCTGCTCGACGACCTTGTGCTCAACCTGTCACACCGCGGGATCGTCCCCAGCGGCTTTGCCAACGGCGCCGCCTTTGACGCAGCAATGAGGGAAGGCGGCAACTGGAGCGTGCTGGTGCTGGACCTGGGCCTGCCCGGTGAAGATGGCCTCTCGATCGCGCGCCGACTGCGTGAGAGCGATCCGGTGCTGGGCATCATCATGTTGACGGCACGTGGCGACGTCTCGGATCGCATCGCCGGTTTGAGCGACGGCGCCGACATGTACCTGGTGAAACCGGTGGACATGGGCGAGCTGGCAGCTGCCGTGAAGGCCGTGGCCCGGCGCGTCCCGGTGGCTGGAACAGCCGACACCTGGCTGCTCGACGCCGTCAACATGAAACTGAGCTCTCCGAGCGGGCGCGCAATCGAGTTGACCTACCCTGAAACCCAGCTCATCAACCGGTTGGCACAGAGTCCCGATCACTTTGGTGAGCGCGATGCTCTGATTGAGGCAATGGGAAAGAACCCCAACGCCTACGATCCGCGTGCCCTGGAAGTTGCGCTCAGCAGGTTGCGGCAAAAGCTTGGAGAGGAATCCCCCCTGAAAGCCGTTCGTGCACGCGGCTATATCTTCGCCGCGAAGCTGAGTCTGAAGTCGCCCCACTGACAGCCGGGCAGACTCCTTACTGCGGCAACACCGCAATCGTCTGCTCCCACTTGCTGATCAGACCCCGGCGCACGGCGGTGGAGCCGTACTTGGCGTAGTCGTAGTTGATGAGCTTGATCTTGCTGATGTCGGGAATGCGCGGGTCGGACGGTGCGTTCTTGTGCGAGGGCACCTGGAAGCCGCGCGCGGCCGTGGCAAACTGCTGCGCCTGCGGTGTCAGTGCCCACTCGTAAAAGCGCCTGGCGTTGTCCAGGTTGCGCGCACCCTTGACGATGGACATGGAGCCGATCTCGGCGCCGGTGCCTTCAACTGGGGTCAGGGTCTCGGTCGGAAAGCCGGCTGCTTTTTCGCCGGGGCCAAGCGCGATGAAGACAATGGCCGCACCGGCCTCGCCGCGCGAGACGGCCTTCATGGGGCCTTCGCCGGAGCGCGGGTAACTGCTCATGTTTTTGTGCAACTGCGCCATGTAGGCCCAGGCCTTGTCCTCGCCCATCAACTGCACCATGGTCGCTACGGCCGTGTAGGCGGCGCCGCTGCTGGCCGGATTGGCCATCTGCAGCTCCCCCTTGTAAATCGGCTTGATCAGGTCGGCCCAGCTTCGGGGTACCGGCAATTTCTTCTTGGCCAGCACTTCCGGGTTGTAGGCAAAGCCCAGCGGTCCCAGGTAAATGCCGACGGTTTTGAACTGGCCCTGCTCGGCCTGGCGCAGCGCCCAGGGGTGCAACTGGCTCAGAGCCGGTGACTTGTAGACCTGGGTCAGGTCCTGCTCGGCCGCTTGCAGATGCGGGTCGCCTGAGCCGCCAAACCAGACGTCGGTCTTGGGGTTGGCGCGTTCGGCCGAAATCTGCGCCAGCGCCTCGCCTGTGCTTTTGGTGATCAGGTTCACCTTGATGCCAGTGGTGCGGCTGAAAGTGGTCTGGATCAGATTGCACCAGTCGGCCTGCACCGAGCAGATGATGTTGAGCTGGCCTTCCTCGGCGTGGCTGGCCAGAGCCAGGCTGGACAACAGGACGGCGGCAAGACGATTGCGGATTGCGTTCATTGAGTTCACTTGGGCGTGTAAGAAAACCGGACTTTGGAGGGGTGCGGCCTGATTATGCGGGAGATGCGAAACGCAATGGGTCGCTGACGCGGGTTTTCACCGATGCACAAGTTTGTAAGATTGTTAACAATAAGAATATCAGCAATGCTCATCAACCAAAGGGGTTTTCATGCACAAGGTCCGATCCGAGGTTACCGGCAGCGTCTGGAAAGTCGAGGTGGCGGTTGGCCAGCGCGTTGCCGAGGGCGACACACTGCTGATTGTTGAATCCATGAAAATGGAGATACCGGTCAGCGCGACGGCTGATGGCGTGGTGCTTGAGCTGCTGGTTGCCGAGGGCGAAGCAGTGGTCGACGATCAGGTGCTTGCTGTGCTGAGCCGGGCGACATGAAGCCGCTTGATGCACCGCTGGAGAATCTGGCCGATTGGGAAGGCGCTGTGGCCTTTCGGCTTTTTGCCGATCAGCAGGCACTCACTTTGACGGTTTCCGAGCAGATTGCGGCACGCCTGGGCGACCGCATACTGGGCGGTCAGATGCCCACCGGAACGCGCATCGGCGAGCAGGAACTGGCCGACGAGTTCGCGGTCAGCCGGGGGCCGGTTCGCGACGCGCTGCGCATTCTGGAGCGCGAAGGCCTGGTCACCATCCTGGCGCGGCGCGGCGCCCTCGTCACCGAGCTTTCGGCCGACGAACTGCGTGAATTGCTGGAAATCCGCGCCGGCCTGTTTGAGCTGGTGGTGCGCAAACTGGCTGCCGCGCCGCAGCCAGCCCTGCTGGCCCTGTTGCGTGCCGGCGTCGAGCGCCTGGACGCGCTGGCCGGTGTCACCGACGACGCCGGCGAGTATGCCGAAACCACCTACAAGCTCCTGATTCTCTGCGCCCGCCAGAGCGGCAACCAGCGACTGCAGCGCATGCTCACTGCGCTGTCACTGCAAACCCTGCGTTACAGCAAGCTCGGTCTGGCTTCGGTGCAGCGGCGTCAGCGCTCGGCTGCACTGTGGCGCGAAGCCACTGAGGCCTTTGCTCTGGGCGACGTCGAACGCATGGTGGCACTGACGCGCCAGCGCATCGAGGAGTCCGGTGCCGAGGCCATCACGCAGCTTGCAGTGCAGATGAATTCGAAAGGAAGTTGATGCAAGAACATGACACAGCCAACGCCGGCCCGCTCGCCGGCCTGAAGGTGATCGAGATCTGCTCCACCATCGCCGGGCCGGCCTGCACCCGCTTGCTGGCCGACTTTGGTGCCGATGTGATCAAGATCGAACCCCCGGAAGGCGACCCGGTGCGCCAGATGGGGCAGCACGTGGGCAATGTCTCGCTTTACGCTGCCTCCATCCTGCGCAACAAGCGCTCGATTGCGCTGGACCTCAAGACCGAAGGGGGCCGCTCCATCGCGCAAGAGCTGATTGCACGCTGCGACATTCTGGTCGAGAACAACCGCCCTGGCGTGATGGAGCGCCTCGGTCTGGGCTTTGACGCCCTGTCGGCGCGCAACCCGGGTCTGGTGATGGTGCGCATCAGCGGCTATGGCCAGAGCGGCCCCTACGCCGAGCGCCCGGGCTACGGCGCCATCTGCGAAGCGGTGGGCGGTGTGCGCCACCTCACGGGTGACCCAGACCGGCCCCCAGCCCGCGTGGCACTGGCCACCACCGATTACCTGTCTTCCGTCTACGCCGCCTTTGGCGCGATGGCAGCGATTCACTCGCGTCGCGCCAGCGGGCGCGGCCAGGTGGTGGACGTGGCCTTGTACGAGGCCGCCTTCTCGCAACTCGAACCCGCTGTGCCGGCGTTCGAGAAACTCGGTGTTGTGCCCAGGCGTGAGGGGGCCAACCTGCCTTCCATGGCGCCCAACAGCCTGTACCCGACGCGCGACGGCGGCTGGGTGCTGATTGCAGCCAACAGCCAGCCCACCTGGAAGCGCCTGGTGGCCCTGATGCAGCAACCGGAGCTGTTGACGGACCCGCGCTTTGAGACGGTTCAGGTGCGTGGCAAGCCCGAGAACATGAAGGCGCTGGACGCGCTCATCAGTGACTGGACGCGCGGCTTTGACGCGCCAACGCTCGAGACCCTGGTGCACGCGGGCGAGGTGCCGACCTCACGTGTCTACACCCTCGCCGACATCTACGCTGACCCGCAATTCAAGGCGCGCGACATGCTGCTGCAGGTGCCGCACGCCACGCTCGGCCACACCACGCAAAGCGGTGTGGTGCCGCGCCTCTCAGCCACCCCCGGCAGTGTGCGCCACAGCGGGCCTGACCTGGGTGCCGATGGCGCCGACATTCTGCGGCGCGAACTCGGCAAGAGCGAGCAAGAGATTGAAACCCTGCGCAGCGGCGGTGCTGTCTGCCTGCACCCAACCCTTTGAGGAAAATCACCATGAACCGTACATTGTTCGACCGCCGCCAACTTCTGGCCCTGCTCGCCGCCGGCTCTGCCGGATCCCTGCTGTCCCTGGCGCCTGGCGCGGCGCGCGCGCAGGCCGCCAGCTGGAAGCCCACGCAAACCGTCACCTACGGCATTGGTGTGGCGCCCGGTGGCTCGGTTGACCTCTACGCCCGGGGCATCAAGAATGCGCTGGAAGCGCTCAAGCTCGTCAACGGCCAGACCATCGTCACCGACAACAAGCCAGGCGCCGCCGGCCTGATGGCCTTGCAGGTGTTGCAGCGCAACCCGGGCAACGCGCACTTTCTGGGCACCTTTCATACCGGCAGTCTGGCGGGTCAGGTCACCGGCATTCTGAAAGCCGACATGCGCGAGTACGTGCCGGTGGCCATGCTGGTGGAAGAGACCACGCTGGTGGCGGTGCGCGCCGACTCGCCCCTGAAAACGGCGAAGGATTTGCTTGACGCCCTGAAGCACAACCCGGCTGCCTACAAGATTGCGGTGGCCCCGCTGCGCGGCCTCAATACCCATCTGGCCATCGTGAAGCCGCTGAAAGTCGCTGGCGTCGACATCAGCCGGCTCACCATTGCACCGTTTCGCTCTTCCGGCGAGTCGATGACGGCATTGCTGGGTGGCCATGTGGATGTGGTCTCGGCCACCGGCCCCACGGTGGTGCCCATGGTGCAGGCGGGCAAGGTGCGCATCCTCGCCAGTGCCGCACCCGAGCGCGGTACCGGACCGCTGGCGCAGGTGTTGACCTGGCGTGAACAGGGTGTGGCAGCGGACTACGTCAGCTACAACGGCGTGTTGCTGCCCGCCAGTGTGGACGCCGACCAGATCCGCTTCTGGGAGCAGGCGCTGCAGAAGGTGGCGCTGTCGAAAGAATGGATTTCGCTGGTCGAGAAGTCGGGCAACAAACCGATGTTCAAGGGCTACGTGGATTCCTACCGTTACCTGCAGGCCGAACTCAAGTCCACGCAGGCGCTGGTGGCCGAACTCAAGCTGGAGGCGCAATGAGTACGCCGCTGCAGTTTGAACCTGCGGGTGAGTGGGTGCAGGAACTCACTGAGCTGCAACTGCGCCGCTCCCAGGCGCGTGCCATGGGCGGGCCCGAGGCGCTGGCCAAGTTCAAGGCCAGGGGTCGCCTGAACGCGCGTGAGCGCATTGCGCAGTTGCTCGACGCCGACACTTTCCGAGAGCTCGGCAGTCTGGCCGGCAAGGGCCATTACAGCCGCGAGGGCGTGTTCGAGCGCTTGGACCCCACCAACGCCATTGTCGGCACCGGGCGCATTGATGGCCGCAAGGTGGCGCTGCATGTGGACGATTTCACCATCCGCGCCGGCTCGTCGGAAGCGACGATTGCTGACAAGTGGATTTACATCGAGCGCATGGCGCACCAGTTGCGCATGCCACTGATCCGTCTGGTCGATTCGGCCGGCGGCAGCGTCAAGCTCCTGATGCAGATCGGCGGCACCAAGATCCCCGAGTACCCGAGTTGGCCTGCCAATGAGTTGCTCAAGACCGTGCCGGTGGTCGGCGTGGCGCTGGGTGCCTGCGCCGGGCAGGGCGCGATCAAGGTGCTGTCCTCGCACTTTTCGGTGATGGTGCGAGCGCAGGCGCAGGTGATGGCCGCGGGGCCGCACGTGGTGTTGCAGGCCTATGGTCAGTCCATCGACAAGAAC
>CAIQVX010000301.1 GCA_903875275.1 uncultured beta proteobacterium
CAGATTGAAATCGGCCTGCTTGACCATAGGAATCAGCGTGTTGGTGGCCTTCTTGATTCGATGCAAAGCCAGGTGCCGAATGTCCGTGTAGTCCCAACAAGTGCCAATGACGTAAGTCATTTGTCCACGATGAATCATGGCGTGCGGATGGACGGTCATGGTCTGGCCTTTCTTGCCGGTCATGCTGTCATAAGTAATCTCCAACTGCGTCTCTTGCATCAGAGCGTCACTCACCACCCTGTGAACTTCCGGGTCCACGTCCGGCGCAATGAGCGCCTGTGTGGGCAGAACCGCATGAACCTTGTCGCGCCAGCCCGCCAAAGTGTTGTGTGATTTCGCACTGTCCAGAACCTGCACAGCCCGATCAAGATAAGGGCGCAGTGCGTCCAGCATCTGTGGTGGCAGCATCGGGCCGACGCAGTCCTTCACCATGGCCAGCAACAAGGCATCAGACACGGACGGTGCCGGCAGAGTGAACGTGGGAGTACGCGCATCCCATGACCAGAGATATAGTTTCTGAATCGGCGTGGGGGCTGACAGCTAATTTCCGCAAGACAGACACGCCATTTTGGGAACATAAATGTACCCTTCGCCTGGCTGACTACCAAACACTTCTTCTTTAGGAGCAAGGGTGTAAAGAGCGGCTATGTATAGGCAAACAATTGAGTCCAAAATGTCTTCGTTTTTCTTTAATTTCTTTCCTTTAAGTGACTCAATGCATTTGCTGTCCGTGTAGCGGGAAAAGTCAGACGGAATTTTTAAGCGAAGCACGTTCGAGCCCTCAAGGCTAGTCAGCAGTCTTCCAAGTTCCGCTTGTCCTGCCCGCTGGCAATCAACCGGCGGCTTCTTGTATCTAAGGATCTTTGGTAAATTAAAGATTTCGATCAGTGCCGGATGCGGATAGCACTCGATTTGCCATTTGTCAGTAATCAGACCAAGGTGCTGGAATCCTTTTATTGCCAGTTCTCTAGATAACTTTACGCTATCAGCGTCTGGGAATAGACTCAAATTTGATGAGTGGCAAGACGCTCCGCGCGCACCATATTCTTTGCCAATTAGGTTCTCACAGTCCCTTTGCCCCTTTTGATTCATTATGATCAGCGGCGCATCAATCGCAATCCCCCGAAGCATTGGGAATTGGGCAATTTTTGCAACAAGGTTTTCAACTGAAAAAGTTTCGTGGATGACATCACAAACAGTCAATTCGGCACCAACAAGTGATCCAATCGCGAGGGCAGAAGGGTTATTCTCACTGCGCCACGCCAAGTCAATTCCAGCGAAGTTTATGTGTGTCATAAGTGGATCACACTAGGAAACAATGTGTACAGCAATCATGAATACCACGAGCAAAGGTAGCCACGCCAAAGCAGCGGTACTTTGAATTGCACGGCGGCGTGAAAGTCCTCCCGCCATCAACGCCGCATAAAACAATCTGTAAAAACTTGCCACCATCAACGTCAACATTGCGCCGATCAAGAAATTGTCCGCCGTGTAATAGAACGGGATCAACATTTCAATATAGGCAGGTGCAACAAGCAAGGCTGTATAGACCGCCAACTGTAGTGCCGCATTTTGCAATCGCCTCATGTTATCGATGATCACACAGCCCCCCAATTTCAGAACGCTCCAGTCTTGCCACTGGTTTCTATCGCACATTAAAGCACTTGTGCATTAGAACCTTCTGGCTCGCCCAAGCATGGCGGATGATGCGCTTGTCAGCGATCAGCCTGAACGAGGTGCTACGCTTGCGTCATGCCCGCCCCCGCCAGCGAATTTGCCCTCTACTGCTGTGAACTGCTGTCCACGGTGGGGCGCTGTGTAGCACGACGCATGTTTGGCGCCTACGGCATCAGCACCGAGGGACTGACGGTGGCGATTCTGGCTGACCTGGGCAGTGGAGAAAAACTCTGGCTCAAGGCCAGCGAAACTTCCCGGCACACTTTCGAGGCCGCTGGCTGTGAACGCTTTGTCTATCTTGCCAAAGGCAAGCCCATGAGCATGAACTACTACTGCGTGCCCGACGAGGCGCTGGAGTCGCCCCAATCCATGGCGCCCTGGGCGCGTCTGGCGCTGGAGGCGGCGCTGGCGGCACGCCAGTCCAAGCCTGTCAAAAGGCGGTAACGATGGCGTCGCACACCGTGTAGTCTTCGTCCACCAGCGGCATCCAGCGCCACTTGTCGAAGGTGGTGCAGGGGTGCGAAATACCCAGGCAGATCAGATCTCCCACTTGCAGCGCCGCATGCTGCGCGCCAGTGCCGCGCAGGTAGGCGTGCTGGTCGTTCAGGGCGCTGATCTTCCAGGCCGCTGGCGTCGCGCTCGGCACGGTGCTGCCACGGCGGCAATGCAGCAGCGGGATCGGCATTTCCAGATCGTAGGAAATATCGCGCTTGCCCACCGCCAGAATCGCCAG
>CAIQVX010000302.1 GCA_903875275.1 uncultured beta proteobacterium
CGCGCCCGGCGTCGTCGGTGCCCCAGAAGTGCGCGTTCTTCCAGCCTGGCGGGATGCTCATGGCGTCCCAGTCAGCACTGTCAAAAGCGTGCGGCAGCAACCAGGGCCCGGTGATGCAGGCCAGGGCGATGAAGGTCAGCAGGCCCAGGCTGATCAGCGCCGCCTTGTTGCGCATGAAGCGCAAACGCGCATCACTCCACAGGCTGCGTCCCTGCACCAGAGCTTCGAGTTCCTTGGCTTTCAGCATGGGGCTCAGTAACGGATCTTGGGGTCAAGCCAAGCGTAGGCCAGATCCACCAGCAGGTTCAGCGCCACGGTCAGGACCGTGATCAGCACCACCAGGCCCAGTACCAGCGTGTAGTCGCGGTTGCCGGCGCCGTTGACGATCAGTTTGCCCAGCCCCGGAAGGGAGAAGACGGTCTCGGTCACCAGCGCCGAAGTAATGGAGGAAATGGCCAGTGGACCGAGCAGCGAGACCACTGGCAGCAGCGCGGGTTTGAGCGCGTGACGTAGCACCACGACATGGGTTGGCAGACCTTTGGCGCGTGCGGTGCGGATGAAGTTGCTGTGCAGCACCTCGATCAGGCAGCCCCGCATCACGCGCCCGATGGTGGACACGTTGATGAAAGTCAGCAGCGCCATGGGTAGAACCATGAAACGCGGTTCGAAATTGTTCCAGCCACCTGCCGGCAACCACTGCAGGCCAATGGCAAAAATGATGATCAGTACCGGGCCGATGACAAAACTCGGTACTGCGCTGCCGATGTTGCCTATCAGCATCACAAGGTAGTCAACGATGCTGTTCTGCCGCAGCGCAGCAAAGATGCCCAGAGTCACACCCAGAACGAGTGCGATTAGCAGCGAGCCGCCACCGATGATGGCCGACACCGGCAGTGCGCTGACCACCAGATCGTTGACAGACCAGTCGGCATAGCGGAAGGACGCCCCAAGGTCGCCCTGCAGCACACTTTTCAGGTACAGCAGGTACTGCTGCCACAGCGGCAGGTCGAGATGGTATTTGGCCTGCAAATTGGCGAGCACGGCGGCTGATACCTTGCGCTCGCTGTCGAAAGGCCCACCCGGTGTCGCGTGCAGCAGCAGGTAGCACACAGTGATGACGACCAGCATGGTCGGGATCGCCGCCAGCAGGCGGCGCAGGGTGTAGGACCACATCGCTCCGGCCTCAGTGCTTGATGATGTAGAGGTCTTTCGAGCGGAAGCGGTCCTGCGCGTTCTTCAGCGAGTAGCCGCCGACATAGGACTTCACCAGACGCGGTAGCGAGTACTGCAGCAGCGGGATGATGGGGTAGTCGTCCATGATCATTTTGGAAGCCTGGGTCAGCAGGGTACGGCGCTTGGCGGCATCGGTGCTGTTGGAACCCTGAATGATCAGTTCTTCAGCCTGGCGGTTGCAGTTGAAGTTGTTGTTTTGATCGGAGTCACATCGCACCAGCGCCAGAAAGGTGGTGGCGTCGTTGTAATCGGCGGTCCAGCCATTGCGCGCCATCTGGAAGGTGCCGTCGTGACGTTTCTTCAGCAGCACCTTGAACTCCATGCTTTCGGTCTCGATGTTCAGACCGAGCTTGGTCTTCCATTCGGAAGCGGCAAAGACCGCCATCTTCTTGTGGTACTCGCTGGTGTTGTAGGAAAACGAGAATTTGCTGCCGGGCTTGACACCGGCCTGTTGCAGCAGGTTCTTGGCTTCCGCTACGCGCTTTTCCATCGGCCAGGAGGCCCACTCGTAGGGTGTCACATCGGCGCCGTTGGTGCCTGCCACC
>CAIQVX010000303.1 GCA_903875275.1 uncultured beta proteobacterium
AGAGCCATCAACAGGCAGCCGCCCCAGATCCAGGTGACAAAGGGCTTGTGGTAAACCCGCATCGCCCAGGCCGGGCTGGTGCCGTCCTGCAGCCGTTCACCCAGTGCGACATAGACGTCGCGTACCAGATTGCTGTCGATCGCGGTTTCTGTCATTGGCATGGTGGACGAGAAATAGGTCCGCTTTTCGGGTTCCAGCGTGCGCAGAACCTTGCCGTTCTTGATCAGTTCAACCACACCGCGATCGGCGTTGTAGTTCGGACCTGGCACCTCGCTGATTCCCGTCAGCTTGAAGGTATAGCCCGCCACTTCAACCGTGTCACCGATGGACATTCGCACGTCTTTTTCGGTCTCGTAACCCTTGACCATGGTGATGCCCACCACGCACACGGCAATTCCGATGTGCGCCATCTGCATGCCCCAATAAGAGATCGGTATCGCCTTCCAGTTGACTGTGTCCTTGAGCTGACGGTAGATCTGCTGCAATGAAGACAGCACAATCCAGAATACCAGCGTCAAACTCAGGGCCACCAGCCATGACCAGGGTCCCGCCAGCAAAGGCGCACCGCAACCCAGCAAGACCGAAACAATGGCCACCGGACGCAACTTCTTGCTGAGTTCGGCCACGCTGTCATTCTTCCAGCGGGCAAAGGAGCCGATCACCATGAAAAACAGCACGGGCAGCATGATGGGTGCAAACACCGAATTGAAGTAAGGCGGACCTACCGACAGTTTGCCCAGGTTCAAGGCGTCCACGATCAGCGGGTACAGCGTGCCCAGCAGGACGGCGGCAGCGGCTGTGGTGAGCAGCACGTTGTTGATGAGCAGAAAGGTCTCGCGCGACACTACCGAGAAAGCGCCGCCAGCGCGGACCTTGCCGGAACGCGCCGCAAACAGTGTCAATGAGCCACCCACCACCGCGGCCAGAAACAGCAGGATGAAAACACCGCGTTTGGGGTCAGTGGCAAAAGCGTGGACCGAGGTCAGCACGCCCGAGCGAACCAGGAAGGTGCCCAGCAGACTGAGTGAAAAGCCGATGATCGACAGCATGATGGTCCAGCTGCGAAACAGGCCGCGCTTTTCCGTTACTGCCAGCGAATGGATCAACGCCGAGCCAACCAGCCAGGGCAGGAAAGAGGCGTTTTCCACCGGGTCCCAGAACCACCAGCCACCCCAACCCAGTTCGTAATATGCCCACCACGAACCCATGGCAATGCCGATGGTCAGACAGATCCAGGCGGCCGTCGCCCAGGGCCGCGTCCAGCGTGCCCAGGCTGCATCAAGCCGGCCGTTCAGCAGCGCAGCGATGGAGAAGGCAAAGGGCACGGCCATGCCGACATAGCCCATGTAGAGCATGGGCGGGTGAAACACCAGGCCCGGATCCTGCAATAACGGGTTCAGGTCACGGCCTTCGGCTGGGATGTCGGCCAAACGCAGGAAAGGATTGGAGGTGATCAGCATGAACAGCAGGAAGCCGACAGCGACCAGGCCCATCACCGCCAACACGCGGGACACCATGACATCAGGCAGTTGGCGGGAGAACAGGGAGATGGCCATCATCCACGAGCACAGCATCACCAGCCACAGCAGCAGCGAGCCCTCATGACCGCCCCAGACACCGGCAATACGGTAGATATCGGGCAGCTTGGTGTTGGAATGCTGTGCCACGTACGAGACCGAAAAATCGTTGGTGAAGAAGGCGTAGGTGAGGCAGCAAAAAGACAGGCTTGCCAGGAACCACAAGGCCTGCGCGCCAGGGCGCGCCAGAGCCATCCAGTCGGTGCGACCCTGCTGACCGCCTACAACGCCCAGCAGACCAAGCGCCAGCGCGACAAAGAGAGCCAGAATCAGTGAAAAGTGACCAATTTCAGGAATCATAGTGTTCTCAATCAGTTGAGGACAGAGCTAAAGATCTGTCCAGCAAAATTATTTCAAAGTCTTCATGGTTTTCTGGGCCTTGTCCAGGGCATCCTTGGCTTCGGGCGGCATGTAGTTTTCATCGTGCTTGGCCAGTACTTCGGAGGCGACGAATTTTCCGCCCGCGTCAAACTTGCCCTGTGCCACCACGCCCTTGCCCTCTTTGAACAGGTCGGGCAGGATACCGGTGTAGGTCACCGGCACTTCCTTGACTGAGTCGGTGACGATGAATGACACAGTCATGTTGTCGCGGTGGACAGAGCCATCTTTAACCAATCCACCAATACGGAAAGCGCGGTTTCTGGGAGCCTCACCAGACTCGACT
>CAIQVX010000304.1 GCA_903875275.1 uncultured beta proteobacterium
GTCAGGTTGTCCAGGATCGAACTGAGGAAAAAGGTCACAAAACCCACCATCCACATCAGCGACGAGAGCCTGGTGGTCTTGATGCGTGAAGTGATGGCCAGAAAACCTTCATGCGCATCGACCACCTCAACGATGGTCATGGCACCCATCAGGAAAAAAACGATTTGTGCGGTCCCCATCAGCGAGCGGTTCAGATCCGCATCAACCTGATTCACATCACCACTGGCCAGTGCGTACACGGTCCACAACCAGCCGGCACCCATCAGCGCCGAGGCCGACTTGCTGATCTTCAGTGGATGCTCCAGCGCGATGGCCAGATAGGCAAGAACAAAAATGATGGAGATGGCGGTCAACATGAGGGCTACCTTGGTTGTGATGGGTGAAAGGCCATGGGGGGACGAACTAGCGTGCTGAAGAAATGTCAAACACCTGGCGCAGATAGGCCAGGTATTTTTCGTCTTCGCACATGTCCTTGGAGGGTGCGTCGGACAACTTGGCCACCGGCTGACCATTGCAACGCACCATCTTGATGACGTTTTGCAGCGGCTCGTAGCCGAGGTCATTGGTCAGATTGGTGCCGATACCAAATGCCAGCTGACAGCGCCCCTTGAACTGCTGGTAAAGCTCGATCGTGCGCGGCACGGTCAGGCCGTCGCTGAAGATCAAAGTCTTGGTGCGGGGATCGACGCGGTTATGGTGGTAATGATCGAGCATGCGCTCGGCCCACTGGAATGGGTCTCCACTGTCATGGCGCGCGCCGTCAAACAGCTTACAGAAATACAGGTCAAAGTCACGCAGAAAAGCGCTCATGCCATAGACATCGCTCAGGGCGATGCCGAGGTCGCCCCGGTATTCCTTGGCCCAGGACTCGAATGCGTAGATCTGGCTGTCGCGCAGGCGCGGGCCGAGCGCCTGACAGGCTTGCAAGTACTCATGCGCCATGGTGCCCAGCGGCGTGAGGCCCAGTTTCATTGCAAAAAGCACGTTGCTGGTACCCGCCAGTTGGCCCGCCACCCCTGCCACGTTACCGGGACTCTGGGCGGTACCCAGACGACTTGCCAGCACACGCAGGACCTCTTCGTGCCAGGCTTGCGAAAAACGGCGACGGGTGCCGTAATCGGCAATCTTCAGATCACCCAGCCCCGCCTCGCGCAACTGGGCGATCTTGACATCCAGGCGCCGGCGCCCCTCCATCAGGTCCGGCAACTTCTGGGTGTTTCGAAAGTAGACTTCGTTGACGATGGCCAGAACCGGAATCTCGAACAGGATGGTGTGCAGCCAGGGTCCGCGGATGGAAATATCGATCTCACCCGATGGCCGCGCAGTGACGGTGATGTATTTTTCGTTCAGCTTGAACAGGCCCAGGAAGTCAATGAAATCACTCTTGATGAAACGCAGCGAATGCAGGTAGCTCAGTTCGGCATCCTGAAAATGCAGACTGCACAGGGAGCGGATTTCATCGCGGATTTCGTTCACATAGGCGGCAAGACCTCGCTGGGCCTGGCCGGTAACCGGGTCGATGCCGGGATTGCGGCAGCGGAACTTGTACTCCACCTGAGCCCCGGGGAACTGATGCAGAACAGCCTGCATCATGGTGAACTTGTACAGGTCGGTGTCAAGAAGACTGGTGATGATCATGCGTTTACTTTATCGCGCCGCTTGCCACAACGCCATCGTGTTTACCCGGCTGGCAGTGCGGGTCAATCGAGCCAGGTCGTGAACTGCTCCACAGGCACGCGCGGCGTGTGGAAGGTGTTCACCGCAGCGGCCTCATCCGCGTAGCCCATGGCCATGCCACAGACCAGCATTTCATTGTCGCCGGCCCCGATGTGCGGCAGGATGATGCTGTTGAACATGTTCCAGGCCTGCTGCGGGCAGGTGTGCAGTCCACGGCCACGCGCCGCCACCATGACGCTCTGCAGAAAGGTGCCGTAGTCCAGCAGTGAGCCTCGCCCCATGCCACGATCCACCGTGAACATCAGACCGACCGGGGCATCGAAGAACCTGAAGTTGCGCTGCATCTGCACATGCATCTTTTCCCGGTCCCCTTTGCCTATACCAAGAAGGCCATAGAGCCCCCAGCCGTTTTCGCGCCGCCGGTCAATGTAAGGGCTGAACCACTTGGCCGGGTAATAGTCGTATTGCTCCTTGTAGTCGGCAAGCAGCGCGGGATTGGCCTGAATGGCATCGTGGACCTTGCACACTTTCTCCACCAGTGCGTCGCGGCTCGCACCCTGGAGCACATAGACTTTCCAGGGTTGCGTGTTGGTACCCGACGGTGCCCGGCTCGCCACTCGCAGCACCTCCGAAATAGTCTCCCGTGGAACCGGCCGCGCAGTGAAAGCCCGAACGGCCATACGTGAACTGATGGCGGCGTCCACCGCCACGCTGTCAGAAACAGTTGATGTCATAAGAGAGTCTCCAGAACGGTTTTGAGATTGGCTGGCAGGGGCATCGGGCGGCGCGTGTGCCGGTCCACATAGACATGCACAAAATGCCCCTTGGCTGCGCTAAAGGCCTGGCCTTGGGCAAACAGCCCCACTTCATAGCGCACGCTGCTAGCCCCCAGGCGAGCCACACGTATGCCAGCCTCGACGGTTTGCGGAAAGGCGAGCGAGGAAAAGTAGTTGCACTGGGTTTCAATCACCAGACCGATGGTCTGACCGTGCTCGATGTCGAGCACGCCCTGCTCGATCAAGTAGGCGTTGACGGCGGTGTCAAACCAACTGTAATAGACCACATTGTTGACATGCCCGTAGGCATCGTTGTCCATCCAGCGCGTACTGATGCCACGAAAAACCTTGTAGGTCGTGCGCGGTGCGGCCGTCGGCTTCTCATTTTTGTCTTCGCTCATGGTCCCTGATTTTGCCAGTGTCCCGATGGGTCACCGGCACACGCGCTGCTTCTGGTGAGAAAAATTCACCACGCAAGGTGACGACGGTATGAAATGGCCGTCATTTAGAACTTTCCGTCTAATATGTTGCATCGCAGCAAAAATGTCTTGCCAGCAGTGTTTGGATCCCTATAATTCGCTCTATGCTGCACTGCAACATATTGCGGTAATGACCGGAAGCAGTCGCAGCTACCCAATGTCCTCACTCTTTTTTTGGAGAAATTCATATGTTGACCGTCGAACAAGTCCTGGCTTCACAAAAAGCAAATGTCGAAACCCTGATGGGCCTGACCACCAAAGCCTTCGAAGGCGTGGAGAAGATTGTTGAACTCAATTTGACCGCCTCCAAAGCGGCTCTGGCCGAAACCTCGGAGCACGCCAAGGCGCTTCTGAGCGTGAAAGACGCCCAGGAACTGATGGCCCTGCAATCGAGCCTGTTCCAGCCCCTGGCCGAGAAGACCGCTGCCTACAGCCGTCACCTGTACGACATCGCTTCCGGCGCTGGCGCCGATCTGGGCAAGACCTTTGAAGGTCAGGCCGCTGATGCACAGAAGAAGTTCATGGGCCTGGTGGACAACGCCGCCAAGAATGCGCCTGCGGGTTCCGAAGCCGCTGTGGCCGTTATGAAGAGCGCCGTCGCGGCCGCCAACAATGCACTGGAGTCCGTGCAAAAGGCGGTCAAGCAAGCCACCGACGTGGCCCAGTCAAACTTCAACGCGGTCGCCGCTTCGGCTGCTGATGTTGCCAAGCCGGCTTCGAAAAAGCGCTAATTTGCAATTCTTGTGTGAAGAAACTTTGAGACAGGTCACGCTTTTGGGCTTTGACTCTAAAAAACAAGGGGAAACCCTGAGATACTTCGCACAAGTGGAAATTTTGAGAACCCGTGGTTCTTACAGGTTGTCTCCTCGGGTCCTTTCGTAACCAACAGGTTCAGGGATCCCTTAACAGGGCTGGTCGCAAGACTGGCCCTTTTTTTTTGTCACAATGGGCGCATGAGATTTCTTCACACCATGCTGCGCGTTGGCAACCTCCAGCGCTCGATCGACTTCTACACCCAGGTCATGGGCATGCAACTGCTGCGAAAGACCGAAAACCCGGATTACAAGTACACGCTGGCCTTCGTCGGCTTTGGAAAAAATCCGGATCACGCCGAAATCGAGCTGACCTATAACTGGGGTGTTGATTCGTACGAAATCGGCACCGCTTTCGGCCACCTGGCGCTGGGTGTGCCGGACGTCTACGGTGCCTGCGAAAAAATCCGGGCCGCCGGGGGCCAGATCACACGCGAACCCGGTCCGGTCAAGGGCGGTACCACCGTCATTGCCTTCGTCACCGATCCTGACGGCTACAAGATCGAACTGATACAGCGCGCCCTGTAGGCCGGCGCTTGCTCAATCGCGCAGTTGCCGGCTTTCCCGCGCCAGCTGGGTGATATGGCTCCAGTCGTTCTGCGCCAGCGCCCGGGCTGGTATCAGCCACGACCCGCCAACGCAGATGACGTTGGGCAGTGCCAGAAATTCAGCGGCGTTTTGCGCACTGATGCCGCCGGTCGGACAGAAACCCACATCGAAAAACGGACCGCTCCAGGCTTTGAGCATGGCCGCACCACCCGCCTGCAGCGCTGGGAAGAACTTCAGCTCGGTGAACCCGTCTTCGCGCGCCATCATGATTTCACTGCCCGTCGCCACACCTGGCAACAGAGCCAGGCCGGCGTCGCGACAGGCCTGTCCGAGAGCGCTGGTGTAACCCGGGCTGACGGCGAAACGCGCGCCGGCCATGGCTGCGGCCTGGGCATCAGAGCGCGTGCGCACGGTGCCGGCGCCAACCACTGCCTGCGGCACCTCGCGGGCAATCGCCTCGATGCAGGCCAGCGCCTGCGACGTGCGCAGAGTCACTTCCAGCATCCGCACGCCACCCGCAAGCAGCGCCCGCGCCATCGGCACCGCTGCAGCTACATCGTGCAGCACGATCACCGGAATCACCGGTGCATCCCGCATCACCTGCAGTGCCGAAATCTTCGTCCCATCGCTCATATCAGGCTCCAGTCAGCAAGAATCATCCAAGCCAGCTGCAGGCGCCGGCTTCTGCAGTCAAAGCATGACGGCGCATGCCGGCAAACAGCTCGCGCCCCATGCCCAGTGCATTGGCGTCCACCAGCTCCTGTGGCATGGCCACAGGCTGGCGCTCGTCCCAGACCGCACTGCTGACCAGCACCTGCAAGGTGCCCTGCACAGCGTCCAGTTGAATCACGTCGCCATCGCGCAACCGTGCCAGTGCGCCACCAGCGGCGGCCTCAGGTGAAACGTGTATGGCCGCTGGCACCTTGCCGGACGCGCCACTCATGCGACCGTCGGTCACCAGGGCAACCCTGAAGCCCCGGCCCTGCAGCACAGCCAGCGGGGAGGTCAGTTTGTGCAACTCGGGCATGCCGTTGGCCTGTGGCCCCTGCCAGCGCACCACGCAGACGAGGTCGCGGTTCAGTTCATCCGCCTCGAAGGCCTGGTGCAGTGCCTCCTGCGAATCGAACACGCGGCACGGTGCCTCGATCTGGTGCCGATCCTGCGGCACCGCCGAGACCTTGATCACGCTGCGACCGAGATTGCCGCGCAGCAGCTTGAGTCCGCCAGTGGCGCCAAATGGTGCGCTGACAGGTCGCAGCACGCTGTCGTCCCGGCTCGCTCCAGTGTCTGCCCAATCCAGAGTTCCGGCCGAAGTGCTGACCGGCACGCGGGTGTACTCGCGCAGGCCGCCAGGGCGCACCGTCAGCACATCGCCATGCATCAGGCCCGCGTCCAGCAGTTCGCGGATGACAAAGCCGGGCCCGCCCGCGGCCTGAAACTGGTTCACGTCGGCACTGCCATTGGGGTACACGCGCGCCAGCAGCGGCACCACGGCAGACAGCGTGGAAAAATCGTCCCAATCGATCACAATACCGGCGGCGCGCGCCACAGCGACCCAGTGAATCAGATGGTTGGTGGAGCCACCGGTGGCAAGCAGGACCACCATGGCATTGACAATGCAGCGCTCATCCACGACCCGGCCCAAGGGCGCGCACCCAAGCCCTTCGCCACCTTGCTGGCGACCTGCCAGGACCGTGCGAACGGCCTCGCGTGTCAGTTCCTCGCGCAGGCTGTCTGACGGGTTGACGAAAGCCGTCCCCGGAACCTGCAGGCCCATCGCCTCCAGCAGCATCTGGTTGCTGTTGGCTGTGCCGTAAAAGGTGCAGGTGCCGGCTGCATGGTAGGCACTGGACTCGGCCTGCAGCAATTCGCTGCGTCCGACCAGCCCCTGAGCCGCCTTTTCCCGCACTTTGGCCTTTTCACCATTGGACAGACCCGAGGTCATGGGACCGGCCGGGACAAAGAGCGTCGGCAGATGGCCAAAATGCAGGGCGCCGATGAGGAGCCCGGGAACGATCTTGTCGCACACGCCGAGCAGCAGCGCCGCATCAAAAACGTCGTGGCTGAGGGCGATGGCCGTCGACATGGCAATCACATCGCGCGAAAACAGGCTGAGTTCCATACCGGCGGTGCCCTGCGTCACGCCATCGCACATGGCAGGCACACCGCCTGCGACCTGCGCCGTGGCGCCGAGCTTTCGCGCTTCGATCTTGATGATGTCGGGGTAATGCTGGAACGGCGCGTGGGCCGACAGCATGTCGTTGTAGGCGCTCACGATTCCGATGTTGGGCGATCGCTGCGTCACCACCCGCAGTTTGTCATTGGCAGGTGAGGCGGCAAACGCATGCGCCACATTGGCACAGCCCAGGCGTTCGACACCGGGTTTGCGCTCGAGCGCCAGCGCCAAACGCGACAGATAGGCCTGTCTTGTCGCCTGACTGCGTTGCCGGATTCGATGGGTCAACGCATTCACCGCAGCATCGAGTTTCATGTTTTTCACAAATATTGGTAATTTAGTTACATTGCTGATGGTAACCGGTATTTGAACGTCAGGGCGAGGCCGCAGCACAGTGCCTGCAAGATCGATGAGTCCCTTTCGTTCTGCCTATACTGGGGGCATGACCTCTCTTGCCGATCTCCGCAAAAGCTACGAACGTGCCGAACTCAGCGAGGACGCCTCGCACCCGGACCCACTGCGGCAATTTGAGCGGTGGCTTCAGGAGGCGATCTCGTCGCAGGTGCCCGAGCCCAACGCCATGACCCTGGCCACGGTGGCCGGAAATTTGCGACCGTCCACGCGCGTGGTGCTGATCAAGGGCTACGACGAACGCGGCATCACCTGGTTCACGAACTATGACAGCCGCAAAGGGCAGGAAATTGGGGGCAACCCCTACGCTGCACTGCAGTTCCACTGGGTCGAGCTCGAACGGGTGGTTCGCATCGAGGGCCTGGTTGAGAAAGTCAGCGCGCAGGAGAGTGACGAGTACTTTGACAGCCGGCCGCTGGATTCACGCATCGGTGCCTGGGCTTCGCCGCAGAGTCAGGTGATTTCCAGCCGCGGCGTGCTGGTCGCCAACGCCGCCAGGTACGGCGCACAGTTTCTGCTGCAGCCGCCACGTCCGCCACACTGGGGTGGCTACCGGCTGCAGCCCGACAGTTGGCAATTCTGGCAGGGCCGCAAGAGCCGCCTGCATGATCGTCTGCGCTATACCCTGACACCTCACAAGGCCTGGCTGCGGGAGCGGCTGGCGCCCTGACCGCGGTCCTAGAGTGCCCCCAGCAGTGCCATCACGAGCGACACCGTCAGCAGCGCCAGCACCGTGGAGACCGCGACGCTGGCGGTGACCAGTTCCTGCGCAACCTGGTAGCGTTGCGAGAACAGGAACACATTGGCACCGATCGGCATCGACGCGGCCACGATCATCACCGAGAGCGACACGCCACTGAGTCCGAGCGACCAGCTCAGCAACGCCACCAGGGCCGGAAACGCCAGATTCTTGATCAGGGCCAGACCGAGCGCATCCCGCAGATGCTCTCCAACACGAACCTGGGTCAAAGTAACGCCGACCAGCACCAGGGCAATCGGACCGAAGGCGTTGCTCAACAGCAGCAGGGGCTTGTCCAGCAGGGCCGGAATCACCAGACCGGTCTGTGCAAACGCCAGCCCGACCATGATAGGCAAGGGTACCGGGTGAATGATGCCGTTGCGCACCGCTGCCAGCACCGTCATCGCCATGTTGCGGCCTGAACCCTGGCCGGCTGCCGCCTCTTCGCGCGCCACCGCCAGTTCCAGCACCACGGTGGCCAGCGTCAGCAGCACCAGCGCATGCACCGAAATCAGTGTAAACAGCGTCACCAGCCCCGCTTCACCGTAGGCCAGCGCGACCAGCGGCACGCCAATCATGACGGTGTTGCTGAAGGTGACTGCCAAGGCCAGAACCGCAGCGCGCCGCGTGGCTCCCTGCCAGAGCAGCATGGCGGAAAACAGCAGGGCTGCAGCCACAAAATACATGGCCACCGGCTTGAAATTGAGCTGTTCCACATGCACCGTGCTCATGGTGCGAAACAGCAGCGCTGGCGTCAGCACCATGAAGACCAGATTCGACAGATCCTTGCTTGCTTCAGCCCGGATCCAGCCGGCCCGTCCGCTGATGTAGCCAATGGCGATCAGCACCACCACCGGCAGCAAAGAGGAGAAGACGGGGTTGTTCACGCTGTGCCTCAGGCTCCGTGCTTGAGTGGCTGCACCAGGCGAGCAAACGTACGACGGAATTTGGCCACCTTGGGCGCAGCAACCGCAGCGCAGTAGCCCTGTTGCGGATTCTTCGCGAAATAGTCCTGATGGTAGTCCTCGGCGGCCCAGTAATTGGCCAGCGGCAGGACCTCGGTCACGATGGCGCTGCGGTAGACACCACTGCGGGTCATTTCATCAATGATCTCCCTGGCCTGCAGCTCGTGCGCGGAGCTCGAAAAATAGATGCCGCTGCGGTACTGGGTGCCGATGTCGTGCCCCTGCTGGTTCAGTGTGGTCGGATCGTGAATGGTGAAAAACACCTGCAAAATCTCGTTGACACTGATCTGGCCCGGGTCAAACACCAGCTTGACGACCTCGTTGTGACCCGTGGCACCTGTACAGACCTGGCTGTAGCCCGGACGCAGAACATGGCCATTGCAATAGCCACTTTCAACGTCCACGATTCCTTTGACGCAGACGAAGACAGCCTCCGTGCACCAGAAGCATCCTCCACCCAAGGTGATAGTTTGTAGGACAGTTGTCATCAAGAACTCCAACGATTCGCCCTGCAGGCAACGGGACCATCTTACGCGCCTGAGATGTCACGGCGTTACACGCAGCGCAGACGAGTTGACAGCACGACCCGTGCGCGCTACATTAATAACCAGTCAGTCATTAGTCCAATGCCTTTCTCCAAGCCTCCCACGGTCACCCTAACGCCGCCGCCCGTCCGGCACGAGCGGCGCAAGGATGCGCGTCCGCGTGAACTGCTGGCCGCCGCCCTTGCACTGTTTGTGGAAAAAGGCTATGCCGCCACCCGCGTCGAAGAAGTGGCGCATCGCGCTGGCGTGTCCAAGGGCACGCTCTTCCTTTATTTCAGCAGCAAGGAAGAGTTGTTCAAAGCCGTCGTACGCGAGAACATTTCCGGCGGCTTTTCGCAATGGAACGCGGAGTTCGACGCCTTTGACGGCAATACACCTGACATGCTGCGCCACTGCATGACCCTGTGGTGGCAACGCCAGGGCAACACAAAAGTATCAGGCATCCCCAAGCTGATGCTCAGCGAAGGCAAGAACTTCCCCGAACTGGCCCTGTTCTACCAGCAGGAAGTGATCCA
>CAIQVX010000305.1 GCA_903875275.1 uncultured beta proteobacterium
AGGCCACGGCCGAGGTGCTCACCGCCGACGGCTGGTACCACACCAGCGACGCCGGCTTCCTGGACAACAACGGCCACCTCAAGATCATTGACCGCGTGAAAGACGTGGGTCGCATCAAGGGCGGCGCCAACGACGGTGCCATGTTCGCACCCAAGTACGTCGAGAACAAGCTCAAGTTCTTCCCGCACATCAAGGAAGTGGTGGCCTATGGCGACGGACGCGAAAAAGTCTGCGTCATGATCAATATCGACTTCGACGCCGTTGGCAACTGGGCTGAGCGCCGCAACCTGCCCTATGCCGGCTATACCGACCTGGCGCAAAAGCCGGAGGTCTACCAACTGATCAAGGAATGCGTGGAGAAGGTCAACGCCGACCTCAGCGTGGACGCACTGCTGGCGGGTTCGCAGGTCAGCCGCTTTCTTGTGCTGCACAAGGAACTCGACGCCGATGATGGCGAACTGACCCGTACCAACAAAGTGCGCCGCGGCTTCATCGCCGAGAAATACGATGTGCTGATCGACGCCCTGTACGGTGGCAAAACCACGCAGTTCATCGAAACCCAGGTCAAGTTTGAAGACGGCCGCACTGGCAGCGTCAGCGCCACACTGCGGATCGACGATGCAAAAACCTTCACACCCGTCAAGGCGGCAGCATGACAACAACGCAAGCAACAACCATGAGCGAGGCTGCGCCAGCCCAAGGAACGAAGAAAGTCGGCGACATCATTCTTGACGTCAACAACATCTCCTTGAGTTTCGGCGGCGTCAAGGCCCTGACCGATATTTCGTTCAACGTGCGCGAGCACGAAATCCGCGCCATCATCGGCCCGAACGGCGCCGGCAAGAGTTCCATGCTCAACTGTATCAACGGCGTTTACACGCCGCAGCAGGGTGCCATTACCTTCCGCGGCAAAACCTTCAACCACATGGACAGCCACCAGGTGGCGGTCATGGGCATTGGTCGCACCTTCCAGAATCTGGCGCTGTTCAAGGGCATGAGCGTGATCGACAACATCATGACCGGGCGCAACCTGAAGATCAAGAGCAACCTGCTGATGCAGGCCCTGCGCATTGGTCCGGCGCAGCGCGAAGAAGAAATGCACCGCGAAAAAGTCGAACTCATTATCGACTTTCTGGAAATCCAGGCCTACCGCAAGACCCCGGTCGGTCAACTGCCCTACGGCTTGCAAAAGCGGGTTGACCTGGGCCGCGCGCTGGCCATGGAGCCACAGGTGCTGCTGCTCGATGAGCCCATGGCCGGAATGAACGTGGAAGAAAAGCAGGACATGTGCCGCTTCGTGCTCGACGTGAACGAAGAGTTTGGCACCACCGTGGTCCTGATCGAACACGACATGGGAGTGGTCATGGACATCTCTGACCGGGTCGTGGTGCTGGACTACGGCAAGAAGATCGGCGACGGCACACCCGACGAAGTACGCAACAACGAAGAAGTGATCAGTGCCTACCTTGGCACAGAACACTGAAGCCGCGGAGAAAAATAATGACAATTGCCTCTCTATTGGAAACACTGCTTGGCGGCCTGATGGTCGGTATGTTGTATTCGTTGGTGGCGCTGGGCTTTGTGCTGATTTACAAAGCCTCCGGCGTTTTCAACTTTGCCCAGGGCGCCATGGTGCTCTTCGCAGCCCTGGCCATGGCCCGCTTTGCCGAATGGATACCGGGCTGGACCGGTATCAGCAGCCCACTGGTGGCCAACCTGGCCGCCTTCATCATTGCCGGCGCCATCATGTTTATCGTGGCGTGGCTGATCGAGAGGCTGGCCTTGCGCCATCTGGTCAATCAGGAAGCAACCACGCTGCTCATGGCCACCCTGGGCATCAGCTATTTTCTGGACGGCATCGGCCAGACGATTTTCGGAAGCGACATCTACAAGATCGACATCGGCATGCCAAAAGACCCGATCATTGCTTTCGAAAGCGTATTTGAGGGCGGCATCCTGATCAACAAGGAAGACCTCTACGCCGCGCTGATTGCCGCCGTGCTGGTAACCCTGCTCAGCGTGTTCTTCCAGAAAACGGCAACGGGCCGCGCCCTGCGCGCGGTGGCCGACGACCATCAGGCAGCGCAAAGCATAGGCATCCCGCTGAACCGCATCTGGTTCATCGTCTGGTGCGTGGCGGGTGTCGTGGCGCTGGTTGCTGGCGTGATCTGGGGCAGCAAACTCGGCGTCCAGTTCTCGCTCACCACAGTGGCCATGCGCGCACTGCCCGTCGTGATCCTGGGCGGACTGACCTCGGTGCCCGGCGCCATTCTGGGTGGACTCATCATCGGCGTCGGTGAAAAGCTGTCAGAAGTTTTCCTCGGCCCGTACGTGGGCGGCGGCATCGAGATCTGGTTCGCCTATGTGTTGGCCCTGGTGTTCCTGCTGTTCAGGCCGCAAGGTTTGTTTGGCGAGAAGATTATTGATCGTGTCTGACCGCAACCAAGAAAAGAAGCATCATGTTCTACAGAGAAAACGGCCAGTTCAAAACGACTTATCGCGCTGACCAGCAAATATTCCCGATTGCCCAGGACCGCTGGGCCGTGCTGCTGCTGATTGCGGCCGCCTATATCGTGGTGCCCATGCTGACCAGCGGCTACATGTACCGCGCCATCTTCATTCCGTTCCTGATCATGTCGCTGGCGGCGCTGGGTGTGAACATTCTGGTCGGCTATTGCGGACAGATCTCGCTCGGGTCCGGCGCTTTCATGGCCGTAGGCGCCTACGCCGCCTTCAATTTTTTTGTGCGCATACCGGGCATGCCACTGATCCCGGCGCTGATTCTGGGTGGCTTGTGTTCCAGTGCTTTCGGCATCCTGTTCGGACTGCCGAGCCTGCGCGTCAAAGGTCTGTATCTGGCTGTGGCAACGCTGGCAGCACAGTTCTTCAGCGACTGGATGTTCCTGCGCATCAAGTGGTTTACCAACGACTCCACGTCGGGCTCGGTGTCGGTCACGGGTTTGCAGGTGATCGGCATGCCGATCGACAGTCCGGTGTCCAAATACCTTTTTTGCCTGACGATTCTGGTCGTGCTGGCACTGCTGTCCAAAAACCTGGTGCGCTCAGCGATTGGCCGTGAGTGGATGGCGATCCGCGA
>CAIQVX010000306.1 GCA_903875275.1 uncultured beta proteobacterium
AGTGCCGGTGGTGATGCCCATGCTGGTTGTCATAGCCCACCACGCGCCCGTTATCGCCAGCGTGCAGTGCATGGTTGATGTACGCAAGGTTGTAACGAGTCACCTGACCTTGCGCATCAGCCCAAATTTCACGTCGAAGCTGACCATTCCCACGCTTTTGCGTGATGTGGTGCGTATCATCGACAATTTTTCGATCAGCCATGACATATATTATCATGGCTGACTTCTGGATTACATTGACTTGACGGACTACAGGGCAAGGCCTGTTGAAATAGGTATCGAAGTGGCATCAGTGGCCTGACTGTCGGCAGTGTGGCGATCAGCGCGAACAGTGTGGGTGAACCGGCCGCGCGAATACTGCTCTTAACCATGTAAAGAATCTCTCGCAAGTTCTGACAGCGCACCATTGAAAGCCCGCAGGAGAAGGCGCATATCGTCCTTGCGCGCCAACTGCAGCATGACCGATGAATCCTTGCCAGTGGAGTACATCATCACTGGCATGTGCGCACTCGCCACCGCCTCGCGCAGGATCTCGATGCTCTCGGATTCGAGGGCGTTCAGCGCGCCGTTAACTGCCGTCATGATTAGCGCAATGTCTTGACGCTACTTGGCCTTGGGTGCCGGATAAAACCAATCGAAATACCAGCCGCAAGCCTTATTGATCAGTTCCTGCACGCGCAGCGGAATCTCATGCATTTTGGGTGGCGCACCGATGGCTTTGTCCTTGGCAAACAGCTGGTCAGCGCGACCGAGCCGGTCAAAGTCCGCCAGGTGATCAATGAAGTCGAGCAGGATGGTCTTCTAGTGTTGCGCCTCGATTGAGCCATAAATCTGTCCCAGTTCGCGGATCGTCACCAGAAACTTTGCATCTGTGACAGCATGAACTGGTCGTCGCTGATGGTGCGCCGGGTCATCAGCAGCAAGTTGCACAGCGGCGAGCTATGCCCCTCGCAGTGAATCTCGGGGTGCTAGGCCAGCAACTGGCACAGCAGTGTGGAGCCGGAGCGGGGCAGACCGGATACGCCTACAAAATTGGGGGACATGGAGAGTACCGTCGATATCAAGGTTCAGAAACCCTTGCTGATCTGAATCCACGCTCTGAGCAAGCTGGTTGTGCCAAGCAGTTCGGGTTTCCCGCCAACAGGGGACGCAAGCAGGAGTCCAGCCTTCCACTGATCCGGCCCGGACCAGTCCAGTCCAACACCGGCGCCTGAGAGCCTTGCGTCATTAAGTCCGGCAGCCCACGGGTTTTTGTTGATCGTAATATGCTCACTGTCCACGAAGGCGACCGCCTGCATCTGACCCTGCCAGAGCGAGCCCAGGTCGACCCGCCACTCCACGCTGGCCTGGTAGCCGCTATCGCCCGACAGCACACCCATGTCGTAGGCGCGCACCGAGTATGGACCGCCCGCCACCATCTTTTCCGCCGGATCAAGGTTGGTGCTGGCCGCCTGGGCTGACAGAGACAAATACAGCCCACTGCTCGCGCTCACATTCTGCAGCCTGGCAAAACTGGCAGTCCACTTGTTGAAGCTGCCTTGCGTGTTAGCGCTTGCCGTATTGGCCAGGAGGGCCGCAGCGTCATCGAACCCGACCCGTCCGGAGGTCAAGACAAGACTCCAACTGCTGATCCCGCCCGACAGGAACCTGTCGCGCACATCGCCTGACACGCTGGCTGTCCAATTGTTCAGATGCCTGTCGGTGTGGATGCCCGTACTATCGATACCGTCCCGCAAGCCCTTCTGTTCGTATTGGATCTGGCCATTGAGGTTGACGCCCGGCGTGCGGATGAATGGGTGCTTCAGCCACAGGCTGCCAACACCGGCGCTGCCGTGGCCGTCAAGCTGCGACAAGCTGTCGCCCAGGCGGTAGTCTAGGGCCGAATAAGATCCGCCCACCCGGGTGCCGGCGCCGTGCACCAGGGTTTCATAACCCAGGCGAGCGTATTTCATGTTGTTGCCGGAAGTCAGGACGCTGACAGTTGCCATGTCAGCGTGATGTAGAGGGTTATTCACGATCATCGTGCCACCCAGGCGCATGCGTCCGGTGAACTGATTGCCGTCGTTGTCCAGCGCCAGATTTCCGACGACGGCTGCGGTCGGATCCTCCTGCACCTCCAGATCGGAGGTTCCGATCTCGCTGCCGGGCTTGAGCGTGGCGCTGGTCGCTACGCCCTGAATATCGGACAGCAGCAACAGGCTGCGCTCCAGCGCCCCCTGCTCTATCACCTGGCCCGGCTGCAAGGGGTCCATAACCGCTTGTAGTACCGTGGTATCGACCTGGCTGCCATTCTTGATGCTGATCTTGCCGTAGCGGGCCTCTATCACCGCGATCTCTACTATGCCGACGCGAATGGTCTGCGCCGGAATGACGGCCCGAGCCAAGGGATAGCCTTGCTTCTGGTAGTAGTCGGTAATCCTGGCAGCAACCTTCAGCAACTCGGTCAGCGTCAGGGTCTGGCCCTCTGCATCTGCCACCAACGCGTGCAGGGCGGCCTGCTCGAAGCGGGTGTTTCCCGTGATCCTGATGGTCGTAACCCTGAACGGTGCCGTGACGGGCAAGGCTGCGCCCGCCGGCTGCTCGATCAGCAAGCCCGATTGGCTGGACGACGGCGCTGGCACCAGCGACGGCCTGAGTTGCTGCAGAATCGATCCGGCATCGGGCACCACCGGGCCGGCCGCAAGGACCACCATCGGCACTGCCAACATGACCAGCGCAGCCAGCGGGTTCAAGTTGGTCCGGATTGCAGAGTTAGTCATGTTCTTGTTCCTGTTCATTTGCCCGAGCCTATGTGGGATCATTTTTTTGATCATCATTCGCTCACAATCACCAGGTTATCGGGAAGCCGGATGCCCCCGTTCACGACCTCCAATGCAAGAGCAGATTGAAGTTCCATGCGCGTGTTGACCTGAACGCCATTTCCCCGTCCAGATAAAGTCGATTCGACCGCTGTGACGGGGCCTTGTAGCCGTGGCGGGGCTATGCCAGGCTTCAGGGTCAGGGCCACCGCACTGGTCGTGGCCTGGATCACCCCATAGTTGTTCCCGGCGCTGAGCCCACTCCCATCGATGGCATAGCTGCCAGGCGCGCTATCCATGGTGGCGGGGGTGTTCCATGCCAGGGTACCCGTTGTGGCGTTGGCCAAGGTGTCGCCGGACGCGAAACCGTTGACCGTCCCGGTCAAGCCAGTGGGCGTCGTTCCAGTGAAAGCCGTGGCCGGTGTTCCGACGTAGCTCAGCGTGGCGGGCGCAACCGAGTAATTGGCCGTCGGCGTGCTGGTGCCGCCAAAGCTGTAGTTACCCGCATCGGCACCAGCCAAGGTGCTGGCGGCCCTCTGCGTGTAGCTGCCCGCATTCAAGTGGCCGCTGCTGCTGTTCACGGGGCTGGTAATGCTGGCCGTGGCCGTTACCACGTCCGTGCCCACGACGTTGCCAAAGCTTACCGCACCGGGCGTCACGGTCGCACCGTAGACCGAACCCGTGGCAGCAACCGAGACGCCGCTCAGGGCTAACTGATTGACGGTGTAGTTGGCGCCAGAGCTCACCCCTGCAAAACTGTAGTTCCCGGCGTCGGTACCCGACAGGCTGGCGCCTGCCGTTTGGGTGTAAGTGCCTGCGACGACCTTGCCGGCGGCACTGAGCGTGCTGGTATTGACCGCTGCCGTGTCGGTTACCACATCACCGGCGAGCTTGTTGGAAAAAGTGACCGCACCTGGGCTCAAGGTCGATCCATACGTTGAACTGCTGCTGGCGACAGAGCCGCTCAGAGCCAATTGGCTGACCGTGTAGTTGCCCACGGCCCCTGCAAACGTGTAATTGGCCGAGTCGGCGCCCGTCAGGGTGCTGCCCACGGACTCGATGCCCGTGTAACTGTTGGCTTTGAGCTTGCCCGCCGTGCTGGTGTTGCCGGTTGTGTTGAGCGAGACTGCGGCGGTGTTGACCACGTCGCTGCTCAGCACCCCGCTGAGGCTGGCCGCACCCGGCGTCAGCGTGGCGCCATAGATGGAACTGCCTGTGGCAATGCTGCCGGTGATCGCCAAAGGATTGACGGTGTAGTTGGCGCCAGAGCTCACCCCTGCAAAGCTGTAGTTCCCGGCGTCGGTACCCGACAGGCTGGCGCCTGCCGTTTGGGTGTAAGTGCCTGCGACGACCTTGCCGGCGGCACTGAGCGTGCTGGTATTGACCGCTGCCGTGTCGGTTACCACATCA
>CAIQVX010000307.1 GCA_903875275.1 uncultured beta proteobacterium
CTGATCGCCCGGGCTTGATTGGTGAAACGAAAAATAGTCACGGTCAGCCACGCTCACATCCGTTTGCGACGGCTCGTGACTGATCACAATCTTGCCTTGCTCGTTGATGAGAAAGACGTTGTCAATAAGCGTTCTGTCGAACGGCAAGGAATCAATGAAGCTTTCGGTCTCGGCCGCAGAGTGCGTGCGCAGGTAAAAACTGCGCACCGAATGCAGGATCGTGTCGACCTGGGCCATGACTTGCAGCGAATGCTGAGCCAGCACATCGTTGCGGAGTTCCACGGCCTGGCTCAGCCCCTCCTTTTCCGACTGAAAGGACTTGGTGTAAAACAAGCTCGCCTGACCAACGATCGTCAGCAAGATAACCAGCACCAGAACCCACAGCAACAGCAGCTTGTGGCGGAAATATCCAACAAGAGTGAAAGCCGCTTTCGCACGGTTGAGCGTATCCCGGCGTTCCGGCTGCGTTTGACCGACTCCGATCCAGATCACGCAAAAGGTGATGGCTGACATCAGCAGCATGTAGGCGGCCACCGTCGTCCATTCGGTTGGATTGACACCGCGCAGTGCAGAGGGCACCTGCGCCGCGAGGCTGAGGACCAGCACCCCACGTGCAACTGAGCCGGTAGCCAGCAGACCCAACAGGATGGCCGTTGCCAGGTAAACCGGGTTGCGCGCACCTTGCCGGCCCTTGCGCACCAGCATGCAGCTAATGCGCACGCCGATGGCTGAAAGTGCGAACGAAAAAACTGCTGATCTGTAGTTTCCGACCGGCTCCATCAGCCCCCAATACCAGAATGGCAGCACCGTCAGCGCCACCACGCCCCAGGCAAAGCGCTCTGGCCGGCCAGGATGCAGTTCCAGGAAGTCGGCTACAGCGGCAGCAAAGACCGCACCAACCGAGATCAGCATCAGGTTGGCCCCCACGACGGTCGCCCAGCGCGGCAGCACAGGCCCGTAGCCTGAGACCAGCAGCCCGGCCGACAGCAGCAAGATCGCCACCACGCTGCGCCGCAGCAAGCCACTGGTGGGCTGCAAACGCGCAAGTACCAGCAACAGGAGGCTTAAGCAGATGCTCCAGCCACCGGCGATGAGGTAGAGCGTATTGGTATTGGGATCCAAGAAATCGCTTTCTCAGTAGTGCGGCGGCAACTCGTCGCGCAGGTTGCGGCTCGCACCCACGCCGCCTTCGGCGCCGGACTCCCGCAGGTGCGCAATTTCCCGAACCAGCTGGTCTATTTGCTGCTGCTGGCGCACGATGACCTGGTTCAATGCGTCGAGCAAATCCTCCTGGAAGCTGGCCTTGATCTCCAGATCGGTCAGGCGCTGCCCGGTGTCGTTTACATTGTCCATGCCGCATTCTGCCAAGTAATTTGTTGTACCGATAATCGGGTATGACAACAAAGTTCGATACGCTGGCCCTGAACCCGGCCACGCTGGCCAATCTGGTGCAACTGGGTTACCTGGAAATGACGCCGATCCAGGCCGCCAGCCTGCCCGCAGCCCTGCTTGGCAAAGACCTGATCGCGCAGGCCAAGACCGGCAGCGGCAAGACCGCCGCCTTTGCGCTGGCGCTGCTGGACAA
>CAIQVX010000308.1 GCA_903875275.1 uncultured beta proteobacterium
GCCCCGAAACCATGATCACCGGCGCTGGGCCGTTTCTAGACGCAAAGTGGTCAGCAAAGCGCTGGGCGTCGATGGTGGCAGAGGTCACGATGATCTTCAGGTCCGGCCGGCGTGGCAGGATCTGGCGCAGGTAACCGAGCAGAAAATCGATGTTCAGGCTGCGCTCATGGGCCTCATCGATGATCAGCGTGTCATAGGCTTTCAGGAGCGGATCGGTCTGTGTTTCTGCCAGCAAAATGCCGTCAGTCATCAGCTTGATCGAGCTGTCCCGGCTCAGCCGGTCCTGAAAGCGCACCTTGAAACCAACGACGTCACCGAGCGTGGTCTTCAACTCCTCGGCAATGCGTTTGGCCACACTGCTGGCGGCAATGCGACGCGGTTGCGTATGGCCAATGAGGCGACCCTGACCGCGCGGGTAATTGAGCTTGCCGCGACCCATGGCCAATGCAATTTTTGGCAACTGCGTGGTCTTGCCGGATCCGGTTTCACCGCAGACGATGATGACCTGGTGCGAGCGCAGTGCAGCCATGATCTCGTCGCGTTTACCCGACACCGGCAGCGACTCGGGAAACTCGATTTTTAGGGGAATGTCGGACAAGTGGGAAACTTCGGTCAAAATGAAGCGGACGGCAACCGCCAATTATCCGCGCAAGCACCGCTTCTTACTTCATGTCCTCCGTTTTCAACTTCACCTTCGTGCCCTGGTTTCGCTCGGTGGCACCCTACATCCACAAATTCCGGAACCAGACCTTTGTGGTCGGCATTGCCGGTGAGGCGATCGCGGCGGGCAAACTGCAGTACCTGGCGCAGGATCTGGCCATGATTCAGAGCATGGGCGTGAAGGTGGTGCTGGTGCACGGCTTTCGTCCCCAAGTCAATGAACAACTGGCGGCCAAGGGACATGCATCGCGCTATTCGCACGGCATGCGCATCACGGACGGTGTGGCCCTTGACTGCGCCCAGGAGGCCGCAGGTCAGCTTCGATATGAAATTGAAGCGGCCTTCAGCCAGGGCCTGCCCAACACGCCGATGGCCGGTGCCACGGTACGTGTGATTTCTGGAAATTTCATTACTGCGCGGCCGGTCGGAATCGTCGATGGAGTTGACTTCCAGCACTCCGGCCTGGTGCGCAAGGTCGATACCGCCGGCATCCTCAAAACACTGGACTTTGGTGCCATGGTGTTGCTGTCACCGGTCGGCTTCTCACCCACTGGCGAGGCTTTCAACCTGACCATGGAGGAAGTTGCCACTTCGGTCGCGACCGCGCTGCAGGCGGACAAACTGATCTTTGTGACCGAAATACCGGGCCTGCGGATTCACCCTGATCAGTCCGAAGGCGACGACAACCCGATCGATACCGAACTGCCCTTGGCCGAAGCCGAAAAGCTTCTGGCCAGTCTGCCCGCAGCCAGTCAACCGACAGACACTGCGTTCTACCTGCAGCACTGTGTCAAGGCCTGCAAGAACGGGGTTGAGCGCAGCCACATCATTCCTTTTGCCATCGACGGTTCCATCCTGCTTGAGGTCTATGTGCACGATGGCATAGGCACCATGGTGGTGGACGAAAAACTTGAGAGCCTGCGCGAGGCCACGGTGGACGACGTTGGCGGCATTCTGCAGCTCATCGAACCGTTCGAGAAGGACGGCACGCTGGTCAAGCGCAGCCGTACCGAGATCGAACGCGACGTTGGCAACTACACGGTGATCGAGCACGATGGCGTAATCTTCGCCTGCGCTGCGCTTTACCCGTTCCCGGAAGCACGAACCGCAGAAATGGCCGCTCTCACGGTGTCACCCCAGGTGCAGGGTCAGGGAGATGGTGAGAGGGTCTTGAAGCGCATCGAGCAACGCGCCAGAGCGGCCGGACTGGACAGTATTTTTGTCCTGACCACCCGCACCACGCACTGGTTCCTGAAGCGCGGCTTCGCGCTTGTAGACACCGACTGGCTGCCAGAGGCGCGCAAGCGAAAATACAACGCCGACCGCAAGAGTCAGGTACTGGTAAAAAAACTGGGAGGCGCCTGAGCGCGAGTCGGCTCAGGTCTGCTGGCGCCGCGTCAACTGCCACAGCAGCGTCAGCGCGAAGACGGTAAAGGCGCAGAACCAGACAAAGGACCAATTGGCGATGGACCCGCCAAGAAAAGTCCAGTCAATCTTGCTGCAATCGCCACTGCCTTTGAAAATCATGGGGATGGCACGCTGCAGCGGAAACGTCTCTATCATTCCGTAGAAGTCGCGGCCGCAGCTCACCACCTCGGGCGGGTACCACTGCAGCCAGCTCTGCCTGGCCGCCACATAAGCGCCAAACACAGCACTTGGCACCATCAGGGCGGCACCGGTCACATGCAAGGACCGCTTGCCGCTGACGCTGCTGAGGCCCGCGATGAGCGCCACCAGAATCAGTGCGTAACGCTGCACGATGCACATGGGGCACGGCTCCAGGCCCACCACATGCTGCAGATACTGGCCAAAGGCCAGCATGCCAAGGCAAGCCAGGCACAACAGCGCTAACGCCGAGCGCGGCGCTTTTTGCAGCCAATCCAGCAGCATCTTCAAATTCGGGGAGTCAGCTGGCGGCTTCGTCCGCCGCCTTGCAGGACGGGGAGCACACAGCCTGTGACTTGCCAAGTATCTTGCGCGTCACCATCTGGGAGCGCGCCCGGTGCTTACCACACAGAAAACACGACATGGTCGCGGCGCCAAAGGAGGTTGCCGCTGTGAACGGAGACCCCGAGACTTTGGACTTGTAACGCAGGCCATCGGCCAGCATTTTCGTTTTAGTGTCAGCTTTTGCCATAACGCTCATTTTACCGCAGTGCACAGGACCAGACCAAAGCTTGCTAAAGTTGAGCCTTTTCAAGCACCCGCAAAAAGGTTAGACATGGCACGCATCGTAAACTGCATCAAGTACCGCATGGAGGCTGAGGGCCTGGAGTTTCCACCCTATCCTGGCCCTCTGGGCAAGCGCATTTGGGAGAGCGTGAGCAAGGCTGCCTGGGGAGACTGGCTCAAGCACCAGACCATGCTGGTCAACGAGAACCGCCTCAATCTGGCCGATCTGCAGGCACGCAAGTATCTGGCACGACAGATGGAACAGCATTTTTTTGGTGACGGTGCGGACGCTGCCCAAGGCTATGTGCCACCCGCCAATTAGGCCCGTGTGGGATTGCCGGGCTGACAATTCGAAGCAGTAGCGACGTTCCCCTGCGGCCAGGTCCCGTGCAGCGACCAACCACCCACATGTTGCTGACCTTGGGACAGGACGCGTTTGCTTTACCACTGCTGGCTGGGCTGTCCGAGGCGGACGTGCATCTGCATACGGTGTTCGTTGATCACCAGGCTACCGGCTCTCGCGTACGCTGGGTTCACTGGTCCTGATCGACACCGCATCGCACAGGACAGCCAGTGCTGTGCCAATCAATTAAAATTACCGGTTTTCACCCTCTCGCAAGCCCTCCAACATGACACATACCGTCACCGAAGCCTGTATCAAGTGCAAATACACTGACTGCGTCGACGTCTGCCCCGTCGACTGCTTTCGCGAAGGCCCTAATTTTCTGGTCATTGATCCGGATGAATGCATAGACTGTGCGGTCTGCATCCCCGAGTGCCCGGCCAACGCCATTTATGCCGAGGAAGATGTGCCCGCTGATCAGCAGCACATGACCCAACTCAACGCCGAGCTCGCCAAGTTGCCAAGTTGGAAAGGTATCAGCAAACGCAAGGCGCCGCTACCCGATGCCGACGAGTGGAAAGACAAGACCGGCAAACTCTCCATGCTCATCCGCTGAACACCCGATCCGTGCGCACCCACCTTGCCCCGATAGAAACTGATGCCGTCATCATAGGTGCCGGCCCCGTAGGCCTGTTTCAGATCTTTGAACTTGGCCTGCTTGAAATCAAGGCCCATGTCATTGATTCGCTCGGTTACCCGGGAGGACAGTGCATCGAACTGTACCCGGACAAACCCATCTACGACATTCCGGCCGTGGCAGTGTGCACCGGACGCGAACTCACCAACAACCTTTTGGAGCAGATCAAGCCTTTTGGTGCAACGTTTCATTACGGACAGGAAGTGACCGTGGTTGAAAGACAGATCGATGGCCGCTTCTTCGTTGAAACCTCCCGAGGCACCCGTTTTCTCACCAAGACCATATTCATTGCTGCCGGCGTTGGCGCCTTTCAGCCACGCACGCTCAGGGTCGAGGGACTGGACACCTACGACGATTCGCAAGTTTTTTACCGTGTTCGCAACCCGGCGGATTTTGCAGGCAAGAACCTGGTGATCGTCGGGGGCGGCGATTCCGCGTTGGACTGGGCGCTTGAATTCGTGAAGGATGGACCGCACAAGGCTGAGAGCGTGATTCTGGTGCACCGGCGCGACGGCTTCAAGGCGGCACCGGCCAGCGTGGCCAGGATGCACGAGTTGTGTGACGCCATGGAAATGCAGTTCATGGTCGGCCAGGTGAGCGGCTACGAGGACAAGGAAGGCGTTTTGACCCAGTTGAAGGTGACCGGTGCCGATGGGGTGACCCGTCTGGTAGCGCTGGACGCTCTGCTCGTCTTCTTCGGCCTTTCGCCCAAGCTCGGACCCATTGCTGACTGGGGACTGGACATCGAGCGCAAGCAGCTCGCAGTGGACACCGAGAAGTTCTCCACCAATGAACCCGGCATTTTTGCAGTAGGCGACATCAACACCTACCCCGGCAAGAAGAAACTGATCCTGAGCGGATTCCACGAATGCGCACTGGCCGCCTACGGCGCCATGCCCATCATTTTTCCGGAGAAAAGAGTCTTCTTGCAGTACACAACAACCAGCCCGAAACTGCACAAAGTGCTGGGAGTTGAAACGCCCGAGTTCGACTGAGCAAAAAACAGCAAATTAGCCGCTATAATTTGCGGCTTGTTCCTCGATAGCTCAGTTGGTAGAGCGCCGGACTGTTAATCCGTAGGTCCCTGGTTCGAGCCCAGGTCGAGGAGCCA
>CAIQVX010000309.1 GCA_903875275.1 uncultured beta proteobacterium
GGCTGCATCGGCGTCAGCGAGGCGGGCGGTGGCTCCGACGTGGCTGCACTGAAGACCACGGCGCGCAAGGACGGCGACGACTACATCATCAACGGCTCCAAGATGTGGATCACGAACGGCATGCAGGCGGACTGGTGCTGCCTGCTCGCCAACACGTCGGAAGGTCCGGTGCACAAGAACAAGTCGCTGATCATGGTGCGCATGGACAGCCCGGGTGTGAAGCGCCAGAAGATCGAGAAAATCGGCATGCACTCATCCGATACCGCACAACTGTTTTTTGACGATGTGCGGGTGCCACGGCGCAACCTGATCGGTCAGGAGGGCATGGGTTTCATGTTCCAGATGCTGCAGTTCCAGGAGGAGCGGCTCTATGGCGCAGCCGGCTCCCTGCGCTCGCTGGACCGCCTGATCGACCAGACCATCGACTACACGCGCCAGCGCCATACATTTGGCCGCCCGATTCTGCACAACCAGGTGGTGCATTTCCGTCTCGCCGAATTGCGCACCGAGGTGGAGGCGCTGCGGGCTCTGACCTACCGTGCGGTGGAGTCCTACATCTCGGGCAAGGACGTCACCAAGCTCGCCTCGATGGCCAAACTCAAGGCGGGCCGCCTGAGCCGCGAAGTGGCCGACAGCTGCCTGCAGTATTGGGGCGGCATGGGCTTCACGGCCGACAACCCGATCTCGCAGGCCTACCGCGATGGCCGACTGATCTCTATCGGTGGCGGCGCCGACGAAATCATGCTCGGCATCATTTGCAAACTTGAGGGCACGTTGCCAGGCAAGGCCTCAGCATGACGCTGGCGCTGGAACGCCGTGGCCCGGTCCTGCACGTCACGCTGAACCGACCCGACCTGCGCAACGCCATGTCGCTGCGCATGGTGACTGAGTTGCGTGCCGCACTCAAGGACGCTGAAAGCTCAGATCAGGTTCGTGTCATCGTGCTGCGGGGCGCTGGTGGGCATTTCTGTGCCGGCGCTGACTTGAAAGACATGGCGGCGGCGCGCATGCAGGCAATGCAGAGTCAGCCGCATGCCTCTGCCGATGAAACTGGTCTGGACGCGGTGGCGCAGGCCAATCTGCAGTTTGGCGAACTCTGCCTGGCTTTTGCCAGCACACCGCTGGCGCTGGTGGCTGTGCTGGAGGGCAGCGTGATGGGCGGCGGCCTGGGTCTGGCCTGTGTGGCGGATGTGGCGCTGGCCTGCGAGTCGGCGGTGTTCCGATTGCCCGAGACGGCGCTGGGCATGGTGCCAGCACAGATTGCCCCCTTCCTTGTCGAGCGCTTGGGCTATTCCCAGGCGAAGCGACTGGCCGTCACCGGCGGGCGCGTGAAGGCCACCGACGCACTGGCCATCGGTCTGGTGCATGCGGTTCACGCAGCCGATCAGATCGACACTGCCTTGGCTGCAGTGCTGGGCGATATCCTGGCCTGTGCGCCCGGGGCGCTTGCCGCCACCAAGGAATTGATCGAGCGGGCACGACGGATGGCTGCCGCAGAACTGCTGCGACCAGCGGCGCTTGTCTTCTCACGGGCGGCGCAGGGCGCCGAGGGCATCGAGGGGAGTACCGCCTTCATTCAAAAGCGCAAACCGAAATGGGCTGTGACATGACTTTTTCAAAAATACTGATTGCCAACCGGGGCGAGATCGCCTTGCGCGTGATACGCACGGCACGCAAACTGGGTTATCGCACGGTGGCCGTTTTCAGCGACGCCGACCGCGCGGCAGCGCATGTGCGCCTGGCTGACGAGGCTGTGCACATTGGCGGCTCGGCGGCAGCCGAGTCCTACCTGTGCGTTGCAGCGCTGCTGGAGGCCGCGCGCAAGACCGGCGCCGATGCGGTCCATCCCGGCTATGGTTTCCTGAGCGAGAACTCCGGCTTTGCGCAGGCATGTCTGGACGCTGGTCTGGTCTTCATTGGCCCGCCGCCCTCGGCCATGCTGGCCATGGGGAACAAGGCACTGGCCAAAAAGCGCATGCTGGCCGCCGGCGTACCGTGTGCACCAGGCTATCTGGGTGAGGATCAGGACGATGCGCGCCTGACCGAGGAAGCGCTGAAGCTGGGCTTTCCACTGCTGGTCAAGGCGGTGGCTGGTGGCGGTGGACGAGGCATGCGCCTGGTGCGCAGCGCCGACGAAATCGCCCAGGCGCTGCTGGGTTCCCGGCGCGAGGCGCAAAGCGCTTTTGGCGACGGAACACTGATGCTTGAGCGCCTGATCGAGGACGGCAGGCACATCGAGATTCAGGTCTTTGCGGACGAGCACGGCAACGCCGTCTACCTTGGTGAACGCGACTGCACGGCACAGCGCAGACGGCAGAAGGTGATTGAGGAGGCACCCTCGCCGGTGGTCAGTGCCGCCATGCGTGAAGCCATGGGCAAGGACGCAGTTGCGGCGGCGCTGGCGGTGGGTTACCGAGGGGCGGGCACGGTGGAGTTCATGGTGGACGCACAGCTCCGCCATTACTTTCTGGAAATGAACACGCGCTTGCAGGTGGAGCACCCGGTGACTGAACTTGTAACCGGTTTCGATCTGGTGGAATGGCAGTTGCTGGTGGCGGCAGGTCAGCCACTGCCGGTTGCGCAGAGCGGGATCACACTCACGGGTCACGCGATCGAGGCGCGCCTGTACGTGGAAGACCCTTATGCCGGCTTTGCACCGCAGACCGGTGCAGTGTGCTGGTGGCGCCCCGAGCAGGCGCGGCTCGATGGTGTGCGTATCGATGACGGTATCGAGGAAGGCAGCGAGATCTCGCCCTTCTACGACCCGATGGTGGCCAAGGTCATTGTGCATGGCAGGGATCGGGAGGACGCGATCCGGCGCCTGCGCGCCGCGCTGCGCAATACCCCGCTGCTCGGGCTGCGCAACAACGGGCGCTTCCTGGCTGATCTTGTGAATCATGCGGCGTTTCGCGATGCTGCCATGACCACCGCCACCATCGATCAATGGCAGGACAGTGGCGAGGCCCTGCTGCAACGACCCTTGCCCGACGAACTCACCTGGAGTCTGGCGGCAGCCGTTTTTGCCTCGCAGTATGGTGCCGGCTGGCGTGCAGACAGTGTGGCCGCTTTCGACATTCCCCTGCAATGCGGTGAAATTACACAGACGCTTCGCGTGCGTCCCGACCTGCGGGGAAATGTCGAAGTTCTGCTGGCGGGGCAAAAGCGCGTCATCGCCGTCACAGAGTTGGCAGCAGGCAACTTGCGCTTCGAGATCGATGGCGTAACACGCCGCGCCGTGGCGGTGCTGCAGCAGAACCAGTTGCACCTGGCACTGGACGGCAACTCGTTTGTGTTCGGTGAAGTCTCGCCCTTCCCGGGCAAGGACCAGATCGCCGACGCAAGACAGGCGCGCTCACCGGTGGCGGGCAAGGTCACGCAGATCAGGGTTGCGGTGGGTGACACGGTTTGCGACGCGCAGCAACTGCTGTGCGTGGAGGCCATGAAGATGGAAATGTGGCTGACCGCGCAAGTAGCTGGCAAGGTGGTTGCCGTACACGCCAACGTCGGCGACCAGGTGGAATCCGGCGCCTTGCTGGTCGAAATCGAGCCCGAAGTAAAGAAGGAAGCATGATGGACAAAGCCATTCTCACCTGCGCCCTGACCGGCGTCCTGACCAATCCCAAACAGCACCCGGTGCCGGTGACGCCGGCGCAGATGGCACAGGAGGCACGCGATGCCTTCAACGCTGGCGCCTCCATCATGCACGTGCATGTGCGCATGCAGGACGAGGGCCTGGGCCACATGCCGAGCTGGGACCCGGACGTGGCCGAGTCGATTGTCAACGCCATTCGCGCGGCCTGCCCCGGTGTCATCATCAACCTGACGACGGGCGTCGTTGGCAAGGACATTTCGGGGCCGCTGGGCTGCATCCGCCGCGTCAAACCGGAAATCGCCGCCTGCAATGCCGGCAGCCTGAACTACCTCAAGATCAAGGACGACGGCCAGTGGGCCTGGCCGCCCATGGTGTTTGATAACCCGGTGGCCAAGGTGCAGCAGTTTCTGGACGTGATGCAGGAGTGCGATGTGCACCCGGAGTTCGAGTGCTTTGATGTAGGCATCGTGCGTTCGGTCGGCATGTTCCTGAAGAACGGCATGCTCAAACCTGGAATGGGTCGGGCTGAGTACAACCTGGTGATGGGTGTGGCGTCCGGCATGCCTTGCGACGCTGACTTGCTGTCGCTGATCCCGCGCTGGATGGCTGAGGGAAGCGTCTGGCAGTCCACCCTGATTGGCCGCGCCGAGATCTGGCCGCTGCACCAGCGGACGGCCGAACTGGGTGGCATGCTGCGCACGGGTCTGGAAGACACCTTCTACCTGCCCGGCGGTGCGCGCGCCAAAGGCAATGGCGAGCTGATTGCTGCCCTGGCGGAGTGCGCACTAAAGGCAGGCCGTGCGGTAGCGAGTCCTGCCGAGGCGCGGGCCATGCTGGGTTTGCGCCTGACGGCCTGATGTGAGCAGACACTGCGCCTGGCACGACGGTCATCGGTGCTAATCCGAAGAGCACTTGCTTGCCAGCAACTCGCATCCGCCACTCTTGAATTTGCTTCTGCAAACGCTCATGGCCACATCCTGCGCCTGATTGCGATCAGGTCGGGTCACCCACGACGCGTAGTACGTGCCATCAGGTTTCGGGGCACCGACGATAGAGCCGCAAGTGTTTTTCCCCTGAATGACCAATTTGCAGTCACGCGTTCGACCCCCAAGGTTGCAACTGGTAACGGCGTTGCTGTTGACCTGTTCCTGCTTGTCGCCCCACGACGTTTGGGCCGTGCCTGTGGACGCGGAAAAGGCGATGGCAATGTAGCTGTCGCCGCCCTTATTGGAATTTGCCGCCACCGCGGGCTTGTTCTTTGATAAGTTGGTCAGCAGCGTGGCGCAGTTGACGTACCCGTTTGCCTTTAACTCGTTGAAGTCATCGTAAGTCAAACCGGTGAATTTCTTGCCGGCTGCGGTCGTCAGGTTGGCGCACCATCGGGTCACACCTGCCTCATTGCTGTCTTTCATTCCGGGGGTGAAGAAGCAGGTGTTGTCAGGCGTCATACGTTTGGCGTGCTTCTCCTGAGAACACACGAACGCTTCGCCTGCATGAACCACAGCGGCCGTCAAAAAGACCGTGGCCAGAATGAACAATCTGCCGATTTGATGTTTCATACTGTCTCCTCTTGATGTTTTTTTTTTACTCTACCACGGCGTGTAAATTTCTGCAGAGCTTTCCCGATATCGTGCGGCAGAACCCAGGATTTCAGCGGGAAAAGAAAAAGGCCGGACGTCGTTGGAACGTTGCGGCCTTGGCAGTGGTGCCCGGGGTCGGAATCGAACCGACACTCCTCTCGGAACCAGATTTTGAGTCTGGCGCGTCTACCAATTTCGCCACCCGGGCAGGGGGGTGAGGCGGGAATTATGGCACAGTGTGGGTTATGAAATACCCCACCGTTGAAGATTCCATCGGAAAAACCCCGCTCGTCAGATTGCAGCGCATAGGCGCTGAAGAAAACGCCCGGCGCGGCAATGTCATTCTGGGAAAACTCGAAGGCAACAACCCGGCTGGTTCGGTGAAAGACAGGCCCGCTTTGTCCATGATCCGCCGGGCCCAGGAGCGTGGTGACATCAAGCCGGGTGACACCCTGATTGAGGCCACCTCGGGCAACACCGGGATCGCACTGGCGATGGCCGCCGCCATCAAGGGCTACCGCATGATTCTGATCATGCCCGAAGACCTTTCGATTGAGCGGGCACAAACCATGAAAGCGTTTGGCGCCGAACTGATACTGACCCCCAAGAGCGGGGGCATCGAGTACGCGCGCGACTTGGCCGAGCAGATGCGTCGCGACGGCAAGGGATTTGTGCTGGACCAGTTTGCCAATGCCGACAATCCGCGCATCCATTTCGAAACCACCGGCCCTGAAATTTGGGCCGATACCAAAGGGCAAGTCACGCATTTTGTCAGTGCCATGGGAACCACCGGCACCATCACCGGTGTCTCGCAGTTCCTAAAGCAGAAAAACTCGGCGGTGCGGGTCATCGGTGTGCAGCCGATGGAGGGCTCGCGCATCCCCGGCATACGCAAGTGGCCGCAGGCCTACCTGCCCAGAATTTACGACCCGTCTCATGTGGACGAACTGATGTACGTGAGCCAGGAGACGGCCGAAGACATGTGCCGGCGTCTGGCGCGGGAGGAGGGCATCTTTGCCGGCATATCCGCCGCGGGCGCCTGCGCTGTGGCGCAGGAAATTGCGGCGCGCGAGAGCAATGCCACCATCGTGTTCGTTGTCTGCGACCGCGGTGACCGTTACCTCTCCACGGGCGTCTTTCCGGTATGAGCGCGCCATTTCGCTTCTGTCCGCAATGCGCGACCGCTCTGGAGTGGATCACACTGGCCGAAGACGGTGGCACCAAGGAGCGCCTGCGCTGCGCTGCCTGCGCTTACACCCACTGGAACAATCCGACGCCGGTGCTGGCCGCCATCATTGAATACGAGGGCAAGGTTCTGCTGGCACAGAACGCGGCCTGGCCGGGCAAGATGTTTGCGTTGATCACCGGTTTCATGGAAGCCGGCGAGACGCCTGAGGCTGGCATGGCACGTGAGATCGAGGAAGAAACGGCCTTGACCACGAGCGAACTGAATCTGATCGGTGTTTATGATTTTCAACGTATGAACCAGGTCATCATTGCCTACCACGCGGTCTGCCACGGAGAGGTCAAACTCTCCCCCGAACTGGTGGACTATCGGCTTTTTGCCCTGGACGAGGTGAAGTGCTGGCGTGCCGGCACGGGTCAGGCCTTGGCTCAATGGTTGCGTTCGCGCGGGCACGAGCCCAGGTTCGTCGAGTTCCCCAAACGGTCCTGAGGCCCGGACCTCTAGAATTCAAGCTCTTCCAAGGAAATCCGATGCAAATTGACAGAGAACTCGACGCCCGCGGCCTGAATTGCCCGCTGCCCATTCTGAAGGCAAAGAAGGCGCTCTCCGATATGCAGAGTGGGCAGACGCTGCGCGTGATGGCGACGGACCCCGGTTCGGTGCGGGATTTTCAGGCTTTTGCCAAGCAAACCGGCAATGAACTGCTGGAACAGCAGACCATTGGCCTGGAGTTCTACCACGTGATGCGCCGCCGTTAGGCCACTGCTTCAACCCAGTCGCGTCAACTGCTCGCTGAGCTTGGCCAGCGTGGCCTCGAAGTCGGCCAGACGCTTGCGTTCCTGAGCAATCACCGCTGGCGGCGCTTTGGCAACAAAAGCCTCATTGCCCAGTTTGCCCTGCGCCTTGGCAATTTCACCCTGCAGACGGGTGGCCTCCTTGCCCAGACGGACCTTTTCGGCGGCAAGGTCAATCTCCATGTGCAGACAGATGCGCGCCTCACCCACCACTGCCACGGGTGCCGCCTGCGCCGCAGCAGACCAGGCCGATTCCGAGTCGAAAACGCGCACTTCACTGAGCTTGGCCAGCGCCTGCAGCACGGGGGCTGACTGCTGCAGAAAGAGGGCCTCGGAGGCTTGCGTTGCAATCACATAAAGCGGTAGCCGGGTTGCCGGCGAAACACTCATTTCACCGCGCAGATTTCGGCAGGCATCGACCAGTGCCTTGAGCTTGCCGATATCGGCCACTGCAGCCTCGTCAATCCGCTCTGGCTGACTTACCGGGTAGTTGGCAATGGAAACCGACTCGGCGACGCGGTCAGCCACAGGCGCAACCACCTGCCACAGTGCCTCGGTGACGAAGGGAATGACAGGGTGCGCCAGCCGTAGCAGCACCTCCAGCGTGCGAATCAGGGTGCGGCGCGTGGCTCGCTGCTGTGCGGCGTTGCCCTGCTGCAACTGGACTTTGGCAATTTCCAGATACCAGTCACAGAACTCGTTCCAGGCAAAGTCATAAATGGCGTTGGCCACGTTGTCCAGACGGTACTCGGCAAAGCCGGTGGCCACATCGGCCTCGGCGCGCTGCAGCAGCGAGGTGATCCAGCGGTCGGCCGCGCTGAACTCCAGGTAGCCATGAGCGCTGCCGCCCACAGCACATTCTTCCTTGGTGTGTTCGCGCAGTCCGCAGTCCTGGCCTTCGCAGTTCATCAGCACAAAGCGGCTGGCGTTCCACAGCTTGTTGCAGAAATTGCGATAACCCTCGCAGCGCTTGGCGTCGAAATTGATGCTGCGTCCCAGTGACGCGAGCGAGGCAAAGGTAAAGCGCAAGGCATCGGCACCAAAGGCCGGAATGCCGGTGGGGAACTCTTTCTCGGTGTTCTTGCGAACCTGCGGCGCGGTCTCAGGCTTGCGCAGCCCTTCCGAGCGCTTCACCAGCAACTCGGGCAGCGCAATGCCATCGATCAGGTCCACCGGGTCCAGCACATTGCCCTCGGACTTGCTCATCTTGTGGCCTTGCGCGTCGCGTACCAGACCATGGATGTACACATGCCGGAATGGCACCTGTCCGGTGAAGTGCGTGGTCATCATGATCATCCGCGCGACCCAGAAAAAGATGATGTCGTAGCCGGTGATCAGAACGCTGGAGGGCAGGTAGAGGTCAAAGTCCTGTGTTCTTTCAGGCCAACCCATGGTGGAAAAAGGCACCAATGCCGAGGAGTACCAGGTGTCAAGCACGTCTTCGTCGCGCCTGAGCTTCTTGCCCTGCGCCTGCACCTGCGCTTCGGCTTCGTCACGCGCCACATACACCTTGCCGTCTTCGTCGTA
>CAIQVX010000310.1 GCA_903875275.1 uncultured beta proteobacterium
CCGCTGGCAACCGACAGCGCCACCAACAACACAGTGACCCACGCCAGCAATTGGTTACGTCGCAGGTCAGCGCGAATCACGGGAAACGGATTGAAGCAGCGCATCAGGTCTGAGCCGGCTCCATTTGCAGCTGCCCGTCTCGCAGACTCATGCGGCGGTCCAGGCGTGCCAGCAACTCGTGCTCGTGAGAGATCACGATCAGGGTTGCGCCCTGTGACCGCACCAACTCGATCAACAGATCGCCAATCTGGCGTCTGTGCTCAGGATCAAGACTGGCAGTGGGTTCGTCGGCCATCACGATACCTGGCTGCAGCAGCAAGGCGCGCGCCAGCGCGACCCGTTGACGCTCGCCGCGTGACAGCAAGGCGGCCAGCCGTTCACCTGTGGCAACACCCACCGCATCCAGCAATTCGCAAGCGCGCTTGCGCACCGACAATGCCGGCCGCCAGCTATCGAAAAAGGCCGGCAGCAGTACGTTGTCGAACGCCGAGAGGCCGTCGATCAAATGGAAGTCCTGAAACACCAGACCCAGGTTCTGATGACGCCAGCGCCCCAGGGCGTCGTCCCGCAGGGCGCAGATATCTGTGCCATCCCAGCAGATCGCGCCGGCGTTGGGCTTGGCGATGCCAGCCAGGCAATGAAACAGCGTGGTCTTGCCAGCGCCCGAAATGCCACTGATACCCAGACTGCTGCCGGCTGCAACTTCCAGCGACGGAACGGTGAACAGAAAATGCTCCTGTCCAGCAAACCGAACACGCAGTTCGTGCAGGCGCAACTCGCCCTTGGCGCTCACAGCCTGTGCACCTGCGCATTCACGATGCGAACCTGGCTGACAAACCCGCTCTCTGGATCGGTCCACGAGCCCATCTCGAGTTTGCCGGCCACCTCGATGCGCTGCGAAAAATTGATCGGCGCCAGCGTCGAGCCCAGATAGATGACAACAATGTCGGAAGGCCACTGTGCATCGGATGAACAAAACGGACAGACGGCGACCGGTTCACGCGTCAGCACAAAGAACTTGCTCTCGGGTTTGAGCGGTGGCGCCATGTAGCCGCGCATGCGGACCTCTTTGCCCTTGAGCAATTTGGCCCGCTCCGAATACTGGGTGCCCAGGACACCCACCGATTTGTAAAGTGAGTCAAAACTCAGCAGCGCATCCAGACTGATGTTGTCCGCAGCAGCGGCCGCAGTCGCCCAGATCAGCAATGGAGAAATAAAAAAAGTCCGGCGAAGACATTCGCCGGACTGAAGACCGATCAAGGACATTACTGCTTCTTGTCGGCTTTGGCTGCCCTGACTTGTTGCGGTGCCAGGGCCAGTGCCTCCGCCATAACTCTGAACACCTCTGTGTTTTCCATCTGTCCGTGCACTTTTTCTGCGCCCGGACCGAAGGCTGTCAAGACCACATCGTCACCCGAATGAACGCCGCTGTTGGAGCCACGTGCGCCCTTGTTCGGCAGATTGCCTTCACGCAACACCGCACCGGGCACACTCTTGTACTTCTCGTTTGCCACCATGACGCCGTCAGCACTGCGAATCGTCGGCACAAATTCACCGTCCATGAAGGGGCGGAAGGTATCGTAGTGATCCGGATAGGAACCAAAGGTCAGGCGCAAACGCCGTGACACATCAACCTTGTTCGGATAGCCTTCTGCGTCGGGCGCCGGATAGTTCGGGAAGCCCGCTTCGGCATAGGTACCGACCTTGTTGCGCATGTCGGTGCCTGGCGTATCGTCATTGACGGTACCCACCACGCTGACCGCATGGGAGTGGTCGGCGGTGACCAAGATCAGCGTGTTGTTGCCGTTGGCCTTGGCCCACTCCTTGGCCTGTTTGACTGCGCTGTCGAGCATGATGCTGTCGTAAATGGCGCGTTCTGGGTCCAGCGAGTGCGAGTACTTGTCAATTCGAGCACTCTCCACCATCAACACGAAGCCATTCTTGTTGCGTGACAGCACTTTCAGGGCGGCAGCCATTTCTTCGGGTACGTCGGGTTGGTCCGGAAATTTGGCAACCGAGCCTTTCTTCAGAAACTTCAGATCCAGCGCGCCATCCACATTGCCCGTGTTGTAAAGGCCGAGCAGCCTGGTCGTCTTGACGTCGTCGGCGGCCGCCAGCATTTCTGATTTGGTGATGGCCAGTTTGTAGTCTGCCTGCTTGAAGCGGTCAATGAAATCAATGTCGTCACCGCGCTTGGAGCCCGGTGTTGACTTGGGCAGAAAGTTGGGCGAGCCGCCACCCATGATGACGTCGATCTTGCTGTCGTAAAACATCTTCACGATGTCGTTGAAATCAGAGCGACGGCGCGTGTGAGCGACCATCGCCGCCGGGGTTGCGTCTTCGATTTCGGAGTTGGTGACAGCGCCAACCGCCATGCCACGGCGCTTGGCCAATGAAGTAAGGGTTTCGACTTTGGGATGATCCAGTGTATTGGCAGCACGCGAGCAATAGACGCCTAGCGCGTTGACACAGGACTTGTGCCCGGTGGTATAGGCATGGGCCGCGTTGGCCGAGTCAGTGATGATGGAGTCTGTGCCCTGGGTGGACAGCAGCGCCATGTAAGGCATGTCGTCGAGCGCGAGCTTGCCCGTGTACTTGCCGCCCTCGATGCTCCTGGACAGAATGCGCGCCGCCGTACGGTGGCCGATAGAAAATCCGTCGCCAACGAACAGAATCACGTTCCTTGCGGCCCGCTTGGCTGGCGTCGCGTAAACCGTCCAGGTCACGGTGGCACTGCTCTTGCCGTCGCTTGCCGCAACCACGTATTGGCCGGGCTTGCTGATGCTGGCATCGCGCAGCAGCAGGCTGGAAACCTCTTTGCCGTCTTCCCTGGCAATCA
>CAIQVX010000311.1 GCA_903875275.1 uncultured beta proteobacterium
AGATCTGGTCCTTGTAAGGCACCGGCAGGGCATGGGTCTCGGTGCCTATGGTCGGAATCATGGTGATCAGGCCGCGTGTGACGTAGCCAATGCCTATCGTCAGCATGACGATGGAAAAAGCAGGCTGTCCCAGAATCGGGCGGATCACGATGCGTTCCATCAGCACGCCGAACGCGGCCATGCCGGCAATCGTGGCCAGCACCGACAGCCAGTAGGGGAAGCCGAGCATGGTCATCGCCGCCAGGCCACAAAAGGCGCCCAGCATCATCAGCTCGCCCTGGGCGAAACTGACGGTCTCGGTTGCCTTGTAAATCAGTACAAAGCCCAGCGCAATCAGTCCGTAAATGCACCCTTGTGCGATTCCGCTGATCACCAGTTGTAAAAGCTGCACCCGGTCTCCCCATATGTGACCCTGCGTTTATAGCGGTAATCCGCGCAGCAGCCGACAGGGTTTGTACCGACCGTGTGTCGGTCGCGAGACACGCCGGCTTGGCTTTGTGCGCAGACGCGGCATGATGCGGAACATGAAGAAATCCGGTTCAATTGAAAATCAGGACGTGGGCGCTACGGGAGGCTCTGGCGGCATCGACAACATTCCCGTGCAGTTGCTTGACGCCTTGAAGGATGCCGGGCATGTCGTCGTTTTCACCGGCGCCGGCGTTTCGGCCGAGAGCGGCATCCCGACCTTTCGCGATGCGCTCACCGGCTTGTGGAGTCGCTTTGACGCCGAAGCCCTGGCCACCCCCGAGGCCTTCCTGAGGGATCCGGAACTGGTGTGGGGCTGGTACGAATGGCGGCGCATGCAGGTCTTGCGATCGCTTCCAAACCCGGCGCACATCGCCATCGCCGAGTTGGCACGGCAGGTACCCGAGCTCACCGTGGTGACACAAAACGTGGACGATCTGCATGAGCGCGCGGGCAGCACCGCAGTAATGCATCTGCACGGCAGTCTGCACAGCCCGCGCTGCTTTGATTGCGGACGAACGCACAGCCTGCCGCCGGGTCCGCCCAACGAACCCGAAGGCGGGCGCCGGCTGCGTCCCCCGCTGTGTGCCCACTGCGGCGGATGGGTGCGCCCCGGCATCGTCTGGTTCGGCGAAAGCCTGCCAGAGGATGTCCTTGCCGCGGCCTTTGCTGCTGCCAGAGCCTGTGACCTGCTCTTTGCCATTGGCACTTCGGGACTGGTGCAGCCGGCAGCGCGCATTCCCTTTCTGGCGAAACAGGCTGGCGCCAAGGTGGTGCAAGTCAACCCTACAGCGACGGCACTGGACGACGACTGCACCTGGTCGCTGCGCGGTGCAGCCGGAGTGCTATTGCCGCAAGTCCTGAAGGACCTGACTCAGCGCAAATGATGCCGCACACCGCGGTGTGCTGCCGGCAGGGCACTGCTGATCAGGCCGGCAGCAACCCAGAGAACCGGGGCCACACCGAGCGGCCCCACCGCCAGGCCGAAGGCGATCGGCACCCAGACTGAGGAGGCGTTGCCGATCAGCGAGCGCAAGCCCAGCGCTTCGCCGCCACGTCCGCTGGGTGCCGCCGCGTGCAGCAGCGACAGCATATTGGGTTGACTCAGACCGATGGCGTTGCCAAAGATAAACCCCAGCAGCATGAAAACGATGGCCACGCTGGCCCAGGGCAGCACCACATAGACAAGGGCGACGACCACCAGTGCCGAGCGCATGATCTGCCATTCCCGAAAACGGCTTGAGAGCCAGGGCATCAGGGCGCGGCTCACAAAAGTGCCCAGCGCAAAGAGCGAGAACACGGTGCCTATGATGGAGGCTGAGAAGCCCAGCCGTGTGCCCAGCACTGGCAGCATCACGATGAACAGGTCCCAGCAGCACGACAGGGCCATGCTGACGTAGTAGATGCGACGCAATTCTGGCGCAGCCAGCAGGTCGTGCCAGGCCTGCGCTCTGACCTCGGCATCGCCGCTTGTTGCAGACTTTGGTGCGGCCGGCAGTTTCTGCAGGCGCTTGAAAACCAGCCAGCAGGCGACGCAGCTGAATCCCGCCATGCTGGCAAACGCCATCCGGAACCCGGCATGGTCGATCAGCAGGCCCGAGATGAAAGGGCCGAGCGCGCTTGATGCCGAGTGCCCCAGGGCGTACCAGCCGAAGTTGCGCAGCCGTTGCTCGGCCGATTGACCCTGCGCCATGGCGCCCACAGTGTGCTGCCCGGCCACCGACATGGCGTTGAAGCCAAAGCCGATCAGGATGGCCATGGCAAAGAGCGAGGGCACGCTGAGCCAGAGCACCGGCAACATGGCGCCCATCAGCACCGCCAGCACGCCCAGGCGCATCACGGGCAGGGCGCCGATGCGATCCACCCAGCGGCCTATCGACATGGCTGCCAGCGTTGGCAGCACGGAGAACGTGGCCATGAACAGCCCCACCACCAGTTCAGGCGATCCGGTGCTCAAGGCAAACAGAGAGCCTGAAACCCGCCCGCCCGACATGGCCATGTGGCCGGTCAGGGTGACCAGGATCAGGGGTAGTAGAAGAGGCGGGAAACGCTTGGACACTGACCGATTATCGCGGTGCCTGCTCGGGGATGGGGCGTGGTCGGCCCTGCTCGTCAATCGCAACGTAGGTGAGCGACGCTTCGGTCACCTTGACGTATTGCCCTTGTGCAGAGAAGCGCTCGGCGTAGACCTCGACCTTGACCGTGATCGAGGTGCGGCCAATGCGCACCAGTTTGGAAAAGAAGGTCAGGATGTCGCCCACCCGCACCGGCTGCTTGAAGATGAATTCATTCACCGCGACCGTTGCCATGCGCCCCCGCGTGTAGCGCGCCGGAATCACCGAGCCGGCCAGATCGACCTGCGCCATGACCCAGCCGCCGAAGATATCGCCGTTGGCGTTGGAGTCGGCAGGCATGGGAATGACCTTGAGAACCAGTTCCTCATCGGTAGGCAGCTTGACGCCGGCAGGGCTGGTGTTTGCGGACATGGCGGACAATCCCCTTAATATGTACCTTGCGGGACAGACCGCAGCTACGCGAAGCGAGCCAGCTCTGTCCTCAACATTTTGTAAGAGAGATTGTCCCCCATGCGCCGATCCGGCGAACACAGCCTACCTGCCGCAGCCGTTCCCGAGCGGTCTGACTGGGCCACGCTCCAACGTCTGTTTCCCTACCTGTGGCAGTACAAATGGCGGGTGACTGCGGCATTGAGCTTCATGATTGCGGCCAAGATGGCCAATGTTGGGGTGCCACTGTTGCTCAAGGAACTTGTGGACGTCATGAACCCCAAGGGCGCCGTCGGCGCCAGTGCCCTGCTGGTGGTGCCGCTTGCCCTGCTGTTTGGCTACGGCCTGCTGCGACTCTCGACCACACTGTTTGCAGAATTGCGCGAGCTGATCTTTGCCAAGGCCACGGAGGGTGCTTCACGCACCATCTCCTTGCAGGTGTTTCGCCATCTGCACGCTTTAAGCCTGCGCTTCCATCTGGAGCGCCAGACCGGCGGCCTGACGCGCGACATCGAGCGCGGCACACGAGCCGTCAAGTCGTTGATCTCGTATTCGCTCTACAGCATTTTTCCCACGCTGATCGAAGTGGCCATGGTGCTGACCCTGCTCGCCGTCAAGTTCGACGCCTGGTTTGCCTGGATCACCGTCATTGCGCTGGTGTTCTACATCAGCTTCACGGTGACCGTCACAGAGTGGCGCACCAAGTTCCGCAAGGAGATGAATGAGCTTGACTCCAAGGCGCACAGCAAGGCCATCGATTCCCTGCTGAACTACGAGACC
>CAIQVX010000312.1 GCA_903875275.1 uncultured beta proteobacterium
CGCTGGCATTCAGCCAGAACGACCTTGCTGGCATGATTGAAGTGGATGCCGAAACAATTTCCCGTTTCGAACGCGGCACCGTGCTGCCTTCTCTACGGCGGCTGTGGCGGGTTGCCGAAGTGCTTCACGTGAGCCTGAGTGAACTGCTGTCACAAGCCAGCCAGTTGCCTGACGATCAGACCCAAAAGTTACTGGCAATCATGCGAGAGCTCGGTGAAAAGGATCAACAATTGCTGCTTGATTTCGCCCATTTGCTGCGCAATCGATAGACGCTTGTGATTGGGCGCCTCGTCATCGGATTCAAGGCCTCTGCGGTGCGCACGGCGGCGTCGATTGCGCAGCAATCCAGTCGTTGATGTCGGCCTGTTGGAACCGTCAGGTGACACCCACTTTTTGAAATAGCGTTATCTGCAATCCGAAAACATGATTTCCGGAGTGTCTGGATTTGTGTGGAGCAGCAAACGTATAAAACGCCTGCCTATCCGTAAGTGCCACGCTCTTGTGGTGCATACGCCCTCTACAGGGGGGAATACCCATGACCAACACATCAATCCGTCAAACCGTCGATGAACTGAAGAAGAAGCCATTGTGCGACAGCACCCTTGCCCTTCGCTCTGCCGATACCGGCTACGACTCGCTCGCCAAATCTGCCGCTGAAAAAATATCGGTGCCAACGATATTGCTGACACGAGCCGAACATTTCGAGAAACTCATTCCGAAGTGTTTGCACCGCTGCCCGGCGTTCATAATTTGGTTGCCTGATGATTTTTCAGGCGACGTTTTCGACCTGGCTCACATCACTCCAGAAGTTCACAACAGGACCAGTCTGGACCTCACCGAGTGCGACCCGGTAATAAAGTGGGAATGCTCAGGCTTCGCCTTCACCGCTTTCGCCCATTCGCTTACCCCGAGCTTTGTTGAGCAACAAGTGGCTGGCGCTATCGTCGTGATTTTCGCGACATCACAGAAGACATCCATCACGGCAATTGCGATTGACGCCGAGCTGCAGGAACAATTGAACCACCACTGGGACATTTGGGAGGACTACGCGCCGAACTTTGCACACACCGAGGCAGAGCTGAAAGCCGCTGCGGGTCGCCGCGTTGACCCGCACGAATTCGAGCTTGATGCCAGGGGCAACCGAGTCATCCTGCTGCGGCCCCGCCGCGCGGTTCGTCCCGACCGCCTGGTGTGACCCCTGCATCGCATTCAAAGAGCCCGCTTCGCGGGCTCTTTTGCATTGAGCCGAAGGCTGGGGAGCCGTCGCGGAATGACGACGGGACCAGCCCGTTCCAGGGCGCAGTCCGTGGCGCAGCTCGTCGGCCAACCGACGACAAGCCGCGCAGGGGTGCCAGGCCCGAGCCGCGCTCCAAGCGGCGACCGCGCCCCAGCGCGGACGGGTAGGCCTACAACGCCCTTGCGGCGTTTTGGCCGTTGCCTGGGGACGAAGTCCCGCCCCCGGTCCAGGGGCCGGGGCAAGGCAGAAAGAGTCGCCAGACCATAGCGTCCAGCTATGCGTTGCAGGTGGGGGCATGTGCCGCCACCGTAAACGGCTTTCTGCCTTGCCCCGGCGTCGCAGATGCCAAGGGGGGCGCGGTATTGAGCCGTGGTGTGCCCCTAGGCACACAGCAACCGGCGACTCGTCCAGAGGCGGAAAGGGTGCGATAGGCGGTCTTCAACATGATCCGCACCGAAAGGTGCACTTGCATGCTCGTGTCGCGCGTACTGCGTAGCTATACGAAGCAAGAGCACAAGGGTGTGCTCTACCCACGACACATGGAGACACCAATGTCCACTGACAACCTTTCACCTTTCGCGCAAGCTGCGCTAACCCCAGTTCCCGATTGCGAAGCCGAGTCACTGCCTCTGGATAAGCGCATCATCGGCGAGCGAAACCGCCTTACTCTCTGTCGATACTTGCATCGCTTTGGCTGGCTCACGAGTCGGATGGTCGCCCGTCTGGTGTGGGATGATTTCTCACAGGGATGGCCTATGGCCCGACGCACACTTAAAGCCTTGCAGGATGATGGCATGGTCATCAAGCGGGCGCTTCCGCAGGGGGGCGATGCCTACCTGCTTTCGGCCAAAGGGGCGCGTTTCCTGAACGAGCGTGAAGGCCTGGACGCGTGCAGCGGGCAAGGACTAACTCTGGGCAACCCCATACACCGCGCATGCAGTAATTGGTATTTGATTGACGCCCTGCGTAACGGCTGGCAGGTCATTACCGAGCACGAGATTTCTACCGACCGCGGCCCTGTAAGGGTCTTGGATGGCAAGCAGCCGGACGGCATCCTGCTGGGTGAAGGTGAGGCAGTTTGGCTGGAGTGCGAGCACTCCTGGAAAGCGATTAAGGCCCGTAATTCGGCAGTTTCATTCTGTGCCCGGCATCTTGACCAGGACAACATGACGCTGATAACCCCGGACTATCCCCTTCGTCAGGTCACGGTAGTGGCGACGAACATGGATGCGCTGCGACACATGGCGGCGAGCTTTCAGAAGGCCTACGCAGACCGGACAATTAGTGAAGGCCAGCTTCAAATGATAAATGTATCCCTGCTCCCCATTTCCCGCAGCTTGGTGCCCAGCGAGCGGGTAGACGGCAATCTATGGTTTGACGTGATACTGCCCGCCATGTAGGTCGCCATGATTGCGAAACAGGGTGGCTTGATGGCCACCCTTTTTTCTTGCCGGACCAGGATACTCCAAGCCCATCCATCTACATCGGCTGTCTATCGCCCATTTATTGGTTGTGTCCAGAGGGCAGTACTACGGCAAGAGCCCTGATAAGCGACGTTGACCGCGTACACCCTCCGTATCGCAGTCTTGCTCATCCCCACACTTCGTTCATTTTCTTTAAAGAAGCTCTTACGAAGTGAAGGACTTCTAATTGGACGTTGGTGGAGTTCGGAGAGAAAGGCAAAACACCCCCCTACCCGCGCATATTGCAGGGGAACGTGGTTCGCCTTGAAATTGGACGCTGGAGCCAGCCCGTCGCTTCAGGCGCAGTGGTGGGGTGCGTCCCCACACTGCACAGCATGACTTAAAGGCGGTTCGCACCCGTCCCCGTCGCGCCTCTTGCTGTACCACCCGGCGCTGCGACCATGACTCACGCTTGTCGCGATGTACGGGCGCGTGGTGTTGAGCCCTCTCCACCGTACGCAGCGTATAGACACCAGCATTTAAAAAGCTTTTTCGGCCCTGGCGATGGGCCAAAGAATTCGCTTTTTGGTGCCATTCCGGCACTTTTTGCGATCTACGAAATTATTTTGAAAAATTTTCAAGAAGGCTAAACAAGTTGGCTTTACGTCTCGGCCCGGTGCTATTTGCGCCGTCTCTGAGATACCTTATGCAGCGCAGGTGCGCAGCACTCACTGACGTCGTCCCCGGGCCCAACCCGGAGACGAACCATGTCAGTTTTTAAATGTGCCGATACCAGCACTTCTTCCACCCGCCTTCCTGCCACCCTGGCACCCCCGCATAAAGTGCTCGAGCTTTTTGCAGGAGTCGGCGGCTTTCATCACGGCCTGGAGCAAGCCAACCTTCAACGCGAAGCCCTCGGGCTTCCTCGTGCCTTCGACGTCGTCTGGGCATCGCAATGGGAGCCAGGCAGCAAGAAGCAACATGCTGCCCGCGTATATGCGGCCCGCTGGGGTCTGACCCCAGTCAACCGCGACCTGGCCGAAGTTTTGGACGATGCCGACGAGCTGGCGCGCATCGACGCCCTGGCACCGACGATGTTGGTCGGAGGGTTTCCATGCCAGGACTATTCTGTCGCGCGACCTGCGTCGCAAAGTCAGGGCTTGCAGGGTAAGAAGGGCGTCCTCTGGTGGTCCATCCACCGCCTGCTCAAAATCCGCATTGAAGCAGGTCATCCGATACAGCAGGTAATGCTGGAGAACGTCGACCGGCTCATCAGCAGCCCGTCGGCATGTCCTGGCCGCGACCTCGCTACTATCTTGGCCAGTCTGCAGAGCCTCGGCTATGCAGCGTCCTGGAAAGTCGTGAATTCCGGGGAATACGGCTATGCGCAGCGGCGCAAGCGGGCCTTTATAGTCGCAGTCCACCGGAGCACGCCCGAGTATCAGCGCCTGCGGGCAGCGGCCTCTGACCCCCTGACGCTGCTGACCAGTGCGAACCCCTTGGCCCAGGCATTCCCCGGCGACATGACCGGGACCGTGGCCAGCTTCGAGCTGGGTCATGACATCTACGAGGCGCAAGAGAGCTATCGGCCTACCTCTGGCGGCAAGTCCCTGTTCGCGAGCGCCGGCGTCTGCATTGAGGGGCGTGTCCTGACCGCACCCATCAAGGCCCTTGTCTTGGCAGACTACAGCGCCTTCGTGGGACAGTCCCAGGCGCTGACGCTGGGCGATGTAATTGGGTGCACTACCGACGTGCCAGAGAGCTTCTATCTCGATGAAGCAACTCTGCCGAAGTGGCAGTACCTCAAAGGTGCCAAGTCCATCGACCGCGTCGCCGCCAGCGGCTTTGCTTATGCTTTCAGCGAGGGGGCCATCGCATTTCCCGACGCGCTGGACAAGCCATCGCGCACCGTGATTACAAGCGAAGGGGGCCCGTCCGCTTCGCGCACAAAACACGTCGTACAAGCTGCTGACGGTCGCCTGCGCCGGTTGACGCCGGAAGAGTTGGAGGCGCTAAACGGTTTTCCGAGAGGGTTCACCCGACTCGACGGTGTCAACGACATCGCTCGGGCTCGTCTCATGGGCAACGCCTTGGTGACCGGCGTCGTGGCACGCATCGGTGCAGCAATTGTTGAGCGTGCACCGAGCGACCCCGTTGGCAAAACTGCTACGGGCTCCATCGCGAGCCGGGCAGATTTTGGCAACGGCTTGCCTCGCTCGGCGATAGTCCACAATTTCGCAGACACGCTGCACCTAACGGATTTAGTGTCGACTGGAGACTGGACTTATAGCCTGTACCTGTACGCAGACCTTACCTGCGCCCTTTTCTTTGACGTGAAACTTGTAGGGCACTTCATGCCCACGGTGGCTTATCGGTTCACGTCACTGGCTAATTTGCGCGACAACGTCGGCACGCGGCTGGCAACCACACGGATTCCGCCGCCCCTACTCTCCGCAATCCTTGGCGCAATTCCCAAATTCATTGCGGATGCGGAGTTGGCCTATCCGACTGGCAAACACTCCTTGCAACCTATGCTTGAAACTTAAGCCCCGGCGATTGGCCGACTGCAGCACCCTCTGGGGTGCTTTTTTTTGGCCAGCGGGTTATCTTCAACGCCGCACCTGTTCGCAGATCAGCTTTTTAAGCCGCAATGGCATGCTTCACACCCGTATGACGGGCGAAGGAATGCACAGGTGTGTGCAGTACTGTTGCACACGGACGCAAGAAAAAGTTGAAACTTGAAAATTGAAAAACCCGCGCAAACCTAATATTTACGCGGGTTTCAAGATGGTGGCCTGGGGCGGAATCGAACCACCGACACAAGGATTTTCAGTCCTCTGCTCTACCGACTGAGCTACCGGGCCAGAGCGGCAGAGTATAGCAGCATCTTAAGCTCCAGCAGGCCCGCGATCAGCCCCCGTGGCGCTTGCCGCGGGTCAGGTCAACACCCAGTTGCTTGAGCTTTCTGTAGAGGTGAGTCCGCTCCAAACCGGTTTTTTCCGCGACCCGGGTCATGGAGCCATTTTCCTTGGCAAGGTGGTACTCAAAATAGGCCTTCTCAAACTCATCGCGCGTCTCGCGCAGGGGTTTGTCAAGCATGAAACTCTGCTGCGACAAGGGTCCGGCTTCGGGCGCAGCCAGCACTGACTGTCCGGACAGTGAGACGTCAATGACCTGCATGGACGGCTGGGGCATAAGAGCCGCCACCGGCTTGCGGGCGGCGCCGCGTGCCAGCCCCTGCTCCACCGCCTTCAGCAGTTTCTGAAGCGTAATGGGTTTCTCCAGGAAGGCCAAGGCACCAATCCGGGTGGCCTCCACCGCTGTGTCGATGGTGGCGTGTCCGCTCATCATGATGACGGGCATGGTCAGCAGGCCTGTTGCGGACCACTCCTTGAGCAGGGTCACACCGTCGGTGTCGGGCATCCAGATGTCGAGCAGCACCAGATCCGGCCGGTCGCGCACTCGCGCGGCGCGGGCCTGCGCGGCATTCTCGGCTACGTCGACGTTATGCCCCTCATCGTTCAGTATTTCCCACAACAGATCGCGGATGCCGAGTTCGTCGTCAACCACCAGTATGTTTGCCATGATGAAGCGTATTCCTTGGATCTACCTGCGCCGCCGATTCAGGCCGGCACGATGTTTTCAGTACCGAATGATAACGACACTTGTGCGCCAAGCACCTGGCCACCCAGCATCCGATTGGCGATGTCCACGCGGGTTCCGTGCTCATCGGCAATCTTTTTCACAACCGCCAGCCCCAGTCCCGTACCCTTGGCTTTTGTTGTTACGTACGGTTCAAACGCCCGCTTCAGAATGCCCTCGGGAAAGCCGGTGCCACTGTCCAGAACACTGAGGCGAACCCGCCCGCTGGTCTCCAGCCATTGGGTCTTGACGGTCACACCGTCGCCATCCGCCTTGCCGGCAGATTCGGTGGCATCCTGGGCATTCTGAAGCAGATTGTGCAGAACCTGGCGCAACTGCTGCGCGTCACCCATCACGCGCTGGCAGCGGGGATCGAGCTCCATGCGCACCGGCACCTGCGAGTTCTCGCTGGCATAAAGTTGCAGCACTTCCGACACCAGCAGATTCAGGTCAACCGGCCGCAGTTCAGCTGCCGGCAGCCGCGCATAGTCCCGGAACTCGTTGACCAGGCGCTTCATGGCGTCCACCTGGTCCACAATGGTCTTCACCGACTTTTCCACCAGAAGCTGCTCCGACGCGGCGACCTTGCCCGAGAGTTTCATCAGCATGCGCTCGGCCGACAACTGGATCGGGGTTAGCGGGTTCTTGATCTCGTGCGCCAGACGACGGGCCACCTCACCCCACGCCTGCACACGTTGCGCTGAAACAATCTCCGAAATGTCATCAAACACCAGCAGGCGGGAGGAGCCGGGCAACTCGGCACCGCGCGCCACAAGCACCAGGGCGTCGTCGGCCTGGCGCCCCACCAGGCGGGCGCTGGTGTTGCCGAGCTCAAAGGACTGCTGCCAGTGATCAAGGCCGTGCTCGGTGCGCACGCCCAGGAAAGAGTCAAACTGGGTCTGCACGTCCTCACCAAATTTCTGCAGACCTTCAATATCAACCAGGCGACGCCCCTCGAAGGCGGTCAGTGGCACGCGCAGGATGCGCTGGGCGCCCGGGTTGGACGACTGGATCACGCCCTGTGCGTCCAGCACGATCACGCCGGCGGTCAGATTGTCCAGAATCGTCTGCAGGTTGGCACGGGCCGCAGTCACTTCCTGCATGCTGACCTGCACCGCCTGTCTGGCCTCTGCCAGTTGCTGCGTCATGTCGGCAAACGAACGCGTCAGGCCGTCAAGCTCGTCGCGTCCCTGCAGGGACGCCTTCGGGGTCAGGTCACCCGCGGCCACCTGCCTGACACCGTCCGCCAGCAGCAACAGGGGGCGCGCGATCTGATTGCCGAGCAGCACCGCCAGCAGTACCGCGCCAAAAACCGCCAGAAACAGGCTCAGCGTGAGTGTCCCGATGTACATACGGCGCAGCCCCTGGCGCGCCAATGCACGCTCCTGGTACTCTCGATTGGCCTCTGTGACGGCCAGCGCGTTCACCACCAGTGTCGGCGGCAGCGACTGCGTCAGCATCAGGAACCGTGATTCCCCCAGCAAGCTCAGGTTGTTGCTGGAGACCAGCACCAGTGCCTTGATGCGCGCATTGCCATTGACGCCAGGAACGGCATCGTCCAGCCCTTCAACCCACGTTACCGAGCGCTGCGTCCGCGCATTGCGAAATTGCTGCTGGCTGGGTCGTTCGGGATTGAGCTGATAACGCACATTGCCGGCGGCGGCGATCAGCTGGCCTGATGCACTCCACAGGGTCAGATCCGTCGCACCTAACTGCTCTCTGGCTCGCTCCAGTGCCAGGACGGCACTGACATCAGGCAGGTCTGCAATCTGCGACGCCGACGCCCTGCCTTTGCCAACCAGTTCTGCCGACAGGGTCTCCAGCGTGACGCGCCCCAGATTGAGCCCGGCTTCCAGCGCGCCTTCAACCTTGACATCGAACCAGCTTTCAATGGAGCGCGACACGAACTGGTAAGAGACGACATAAATCAGAACCCCAGGGGCAAAGCCCGCCAACGCAAAGATGGCAGCCAGTTTGACCAGCAGCCGGCTGCCAAACTTGCCCTGCCGCAGTCGTGTGATCAGCCGAAAGGCGATCCAGACGATCACCGCAAGCAGCGCTGCCGCCACCACCATATTGAGCACAAAGAGCCGGGCGTAATTGCGCTCGTACATCTCGCGGTTGGTGGTGGCCTGTGTCAGCAGAAACAGCAGGACCAGCCCGACCGCCACCATGACCGCCAGTCCAAGTCCAACCGTCCAGCGCACGGTGCGCGAGCTGTTCAGCGAAAAACGCCCTGGCGCCTGGCTCGCTGTGCCGGCATCGCTCATTTGCTGCCGTCCAGCGTCAGCGCCTGGCTTGACGACGCAGAGATGTTCCAGTCAGTCTGTCCCAGGGTACCGATCTGAAACGGTCGTGGCAATTGCGACATGTCCAGTCGAAAGCGGAATTCGACAAAATGCCGCTGTTCAAGGTCAAACTCGGAGAGCTCCGCGATCTTCCAGCGCGACAAGCGCTGCAGTGCAGCCAGCGCATCCGGCAAGGTATCAAAAGTCTGGTTCAGCGCCACCGCAAGACCGGCCTGCGTGATGAGTCCGGAAGCCACGTTCAGACGCCAGCGCTGGGTCAGTGGGTGGTAGGTCAACCGCATGTGACGCTCGGCATGGATGACGCGCTTGTTGGTCCAGTACCAGCGTTCGCGGAACACATCGGCCTCGGCCACAAAAACCATGGGGACGCCCTTGAACAGGGCATCCTGCACGGCGGCGGGCAGCTCAAACTTGACGTTGGCGGTCACTACCAGTGCGTCGCCCTCACGTTCAGGGCGAAAAGCGGAAATCTCGGTGACGGGCGCCTGCGCATGTGCAGACGCAACGAAGCCGCACGCCAGAAAGACGCAAGCCAGCAGCCCGAGCAGGTCAAGCCGCGCGCTTTTCCAGCAATGCGTAATAGAAGCCATCATGGTCACCAGCCAGATTGTCCGGGACGGATTCGCCATTTGCCCGGTCCAGCGGCATTAAATGGCCCGGCGACGGCAGCAATACGGCTTCGGTGTTGTGTGCAAGAAACGTTTGCATCTGCTCCTCGCCTTCCGCCCGAAACACAGAACAGGTGCAGTAAAGCAGTCGTCCCTGGGGCTTTAGCAAGGGCCACACCGCCTTCATCAGCCTCGACTGAATCAGGGCAAGCTGGGCAATGTCGGTCTCGCGGCGCAACCAGCGCACGTCTGGATGGCGCCGGACAATGCCGGACGCCGAGCAGGGCGCATCAAGCAGGATGGCGTCAAACAGCTGGCCGTCCCACCACGCCGGTGGGTTGGCCGCATCGCCAGTCAGGACGTTGGCCTGCAGACCCAGACGCCCCAGTGTTTCGTGAATTCGGGTGCAACGTGCCGGATCGACGTCCAGCGCGGTCACCTGGCAGTCTGCGATTTCCAGCAGGTGTGCCGTCTTGCCACCTGGCGCTGCGCAGGCGTCCAGAATCCGAAACGGTACGGCTGCGCGCAACCCGTCAAGCAGCAGCGGCGCCGCCAGTTGCGCCGCTCCATCCTGGACCGACACCACGCCCTGCTCAAAACCGGGAATTTCCCGGACCGGCCTGGCGTGCGCCAGCGTCACGCCGCAGCGACCTGCGGCAGCCGCGTTCAGGTCCGCATTCCTCAGAATCTGCAGGTAGTCTTCCACGGACGACCGGCGGGCATTGACGCGCAAAGTCATGGGCGCCTGGCGGTTGCTGGTCAGCAGGATCGACTGCCAGTGCTGCGGCCACTCCTTTTGGAGTCGCCTGATCCACCAGGCAGGATGATTCCAGTGCGCTACCGGGTCATCGTCAGTGGCTGCAACCAGCGCTTCGCGTTCACGCAGGAAGCGGCGCAGGCAGGCGTTGACAAAGCCGGCCTGGGCACGGGTTGCCGGGTTCTTCTTGCCAGCCTCAACCGTCTGATTGACCAGTGTGAAGACATCGTAGGGTGCGTCCTGCTCACGCCAGGTCAAGGCCAGCGCCGTGCACAACAAGGCATCCGCCAGCGGAGGTGGCGGGCGTTTGACCAGCGCCTGCCTCAGGGCCTGCGCCCGCCCCAAAGAACGCAAGACGTGGTACAGCAAGGCCTGGACACCCGGGCGCAATTCGGAACTGACGGCGCCGAGCGCCGCCGTTCCAGACACGCCGGAGCGCACCGCCAGCAGGGCCGATGCCACGGCCTGCAATTGCTGCCACAAAGGGACCCGATGCGCTTTTTCGGTCATTGCCGATGCTACAACGGTTGCGCCGGCCTGAAACCAAAGACCCGCGCCAGCAATGCCGCTGGAAACTGGGCAATGGCGGCGTTGTACCTGGCAACTGCCTTGTTGAAATCGGCGCGCGCCATTTCGGCTTGAACTACCAGTTGCTCCCAGCGCAGCGGTGGTGCGTCAGCCACTGGCGGATCGGCTTGCACCTGTCGCTGGCGCTGCCAGCCAAGACACATGGTTTCGTAGGCCATGGTCAGTGCGTTGGTCCTGGACCCATTGAGCGGCTGCGCATGGCACATCTTCAGCGCCACCCGGAACTGGTCGGCGGCGGCATCGAGCCCGCCTGATTCGGCAAACTCACTGCACGCCAGCGGAACAAACTGACTCAGCAGGCCTTCGAGCACGCCGAAGGCGGCGATCCCCTGCGAACGCAGCCGCACCAGACGGTTGTAGGCCCCAACGGCCCAGAACAGCAACACGGCAAGGCCGAGCCACATGAGCACGGTAGAGTTCATGGTCATCGATCAGGAATCAGAGTGACTTGACGACCCGCTTTGAACGAAAAACGCCTCAAGCGCGGATGCACCGGCTTGAGGCGTCCTGGTCGCAGCGGGTCCAGTACCTACTCGGACACTGCACCCTCGTCGGCCTGTGCCGCCTCAGCCACGCCGGCCAATTCGGCCGCCTCGGCGTCGGCAATCGCACGGCGCTCGACATCGTCCATGTTCTCCCGGACCTTTCGCGCTTCGTGATACGCCAGACCCGTTCCGGCAGGAATCAGTCGGCCCACAATGACGTTTTCCTTCAGTCCACGCAGTTCGTCGCGCTTGCCCATGATGGCAGCTTCGGTCAGAACACGGGTAGTTTCCTGGAACGACGCCGCGCTGATGAAACTGTCGGTCGACAGGGAGGCCTTGGTAATGCCCAGCAACAGGTTGGTGAAAGTGGCTGGCACCTTGCCTTCGGCACGCAGGGCATCGTTGGTGTTGAGCATCTCGGAACGCTCGACCTGCTCGCCATTGATGTAACTGGAATCGCCCGCGTTCTCGACCACGACACGGCGCAGCATCTGGCGAACAATCACCTCGATGTGCTTGTCGTTGATCTTCACGCCCTGCAGGCGGTACACGTCCTGCACCTCGTCAACGATGTAACGCGCCAGTTCCTCGGAGCCCAGCAAACGCAAGATATCCTGCGGATCGGCCGGTCCGTCAACCCCGCTTTCGCCCTTGTTCACAACCTGGCCTTCGTGCACGATGATGCTCTTTTCCTTGGGCACCAGTTCTTCCCACACAGCACCATCCGGGTCGGTGATCTGCAGGCGAATCTTGCCCTTGGTCTCCTTGCCGAAGGACACGGTACCGGTCATCTCAGCCAGCACGCCCTTGTCCTTGGGTGAACGTGCCTCGAACAGTTCGGCAACGCGCGGCAGACCGCCGGTGATGTCGCGTGTCTTCTGGCCTTCGATCGGGATGCGGGCCAGCACTTCGCCAGGGCCCACGTCCTGACCGTCACGCACCTGAACCAGGGCGCCGATCGGGAAGCCAATCGTCACCGAGTGGTCGGTGCCCGGGATCTTCACTTCGTTGCCGGTGGCATCGATCAGTTTGACCTGCGGACGCACCACCTTGGCAGCACCGCGACGCTTCGGATCGATCACGACCA
>CAIQVX010000313.1 GCA_903875275.1 uncultured beta proteobacterium
GGGTGCCTGACGACGTCGTCTTTCTGGACGCGCTGCCGGTTGGCGGCACCGGCAAGGTGCAAAAGGGTGATCTGCGCAAGAAGTACGGCGGCGTCTTTAGCTGACGCATTCCCTTGGTGCTAGTCACACCGATCCCCATTTGGAAGTGGTGCTGATGGGATTGCCGCGTTGCTGCGCTCCTCGCAATTGCGACCAGGTGGCTTCTACAATGCCTGTCTGCAGTTGGTGACGAACGCCGCCTGCCGATAGGCATTGCACATGACCCCACTCCACATTTCAACCGCTTTTGATTCCGGCGCCATCGAGGTGCTGAGTCTGACGGACCCCGCTGACATCCAGCTCAACATCCGGCGCGACAACGCCAGCGAGTTTGCGCAGTGGTTTCACTTCTGCCTTCAGGGTGCGGCCGGGCTGGCGGTCACGCTGAAGTTTCTCAACGCTGGCGTCAGCGCCTACCCAAAGGGTTGGGACGGCTACCGCGTGGTGGCGAGTTATGACCGGATCCACTGGTTTCGCATTGCCACGCGCTTTGACGGCAAGGTGATGGAAGCTGACATCACGCCAGCGACCAACAGTGTCTATTTCGCCTACTTCGAACCCTACTCAAACGAGCGCCATCTGGACCTGATCGGCTCCGCGTCAGCTTCCGAACTTGTGCAGGTGCACCATCTCGGGCAGACGCTGGACGGGCGCGACATGACGCTGCTGCGTATCACCGATGAAACCAGTGCCACTGCGGCTGCGCAGAAGAAGAAAATCTGGCTGATCGCGCGCCAGCACCCGGGCGAGTCGATGGCCGAATGGTTTGTCGAAGGCTTTCTGGAGCGCCTGCTCGATGGTGACGATCCGGTGGCGCGTGTGCTTTTGTCCCGCTGTGTTTTCCACGTGGTGCCCAATATGAACCCCGACGGCGCCGTGCGCGGTAATCTGCGCACCAACGCCGCCGGTGCCAATCTGAACCGCGAATGGCAGGCGCCCAGCATCGAGAAGTCGCCCGAAGTCTTCTGGGTGCGCCAGAAGATGATGGAACTTGGCGTCGATCTGAACCTGGACGCCCATGGGGACGAGGGACTGCCCTACAACTTCTGCGTCGGCACCGAAGGCCGGCCTGGCTACTCGCCGCGCATGGCGGCGCTGGAGGCAAGTTTCAAGAATGCCTGGCTCCAGACCTGCCCGGATTTTCAGACGACGCAGGGCTATGCAAAGATGCAACCGGGGCAGGGCAATATGACGCTCGCCACCAACTGGGTTGGACAGAATTTTGACTGCCTGGCCTTCACCATCGAAATGCCGTTCAAGGACAACGCCGATCTGCCCGATGTGCTGACTGGCTGGAGTGGCGAGCGCTCGCGCAAGCTTGGTGCCAGCGTGCTGCTGCCGATTCTGGCGCTGCTTGACCAACTGCGGGACACGCCATGACAGATTCCAGCAAACCCGGTACCTTTCGTCGTGCCGCCGCGCCGCCGCCTCGCGCGGCGGTTCCCGCCGGGCAGAGCAACACAGCGGCGTATGGCGAGGGCGGTACGTTGCGCCTGAACAAGCGCATGGCCGAACTCGGCCTGGCCTCCAGGCGCGAGGCCGATGTGTGGATTGGCAAGGGCTGGGTCAAGGTGGATGGCAAGGTGGCCGAGATGGGCATGCAGGTGCGCCCGGATGTGCGCATCGAAATAGCCAAACAGGCCCAGGGCGAGCAGGCCAATCAGGTGACCATTCTGCTCAACAAACCGATGGGCATTGTCAGCGGTCAGGCCGAGGATGGCCATCAACCGGCGATCACGCTGGTTCAACCGCAAAACCGCTGGGCTGAAGACAATGCGCGCTTCTTTTTTCACCCACGGCAGTTGCAGAGCCTGGTGCCGGCCGGGCGGCTTGACATTGATTCGATTGGCCTCTTGGTTCTGACACAGGACGGGCGTGTGGCGCGCCAACTGATCGGTGAAGACTCCGAGATGGAAAAAGAATACCTGGTGCGTGTCAGCTACACCGGCTTCAACGAGCCTGATGGCGAGCCGGACCGTTTGCTGCAGATCAACGAGGGTGATCCGGTAACGACCAATGTTCAGGCCATCTTTCCGGTAGAAGGGCTGGCCCGACTGCGCCACGGCTTGAGCCTGGATGGCCAGGCCTTGAAGCCGGCCAAAATAGCGTGGCAGAACCCGGAGCAACTGCGTGTTGTGCTGACCGAAGGGAAGAAGCGCCAGATCCGGCGCATGTGCGAACTGGTCGGGCTTAAAGTGGTAGGCCTCAAGCGCGTGCGCATTGGCAATGTGATGCTGGGTAATTTACCGCTGGGGCAGTGGCGCTATCTTGCGCCACATGAAAAGTTCTAAACTCTAAATCTTGTGGGACAGACCGCAGCTACGCGAAGCGAGCAAGCTCTGTCCCCAACACGAAACGGGATGTTGGAAGTTCACTTTGGAGATCATGATGTTTGCATTGAAACAACTAGCCACCTTCCTCCTGCTGACCAGCGCCAGCATGGTGTTTGCCCAGAGCTCCAGTCCGGGAACAGTCAACGCCATCTGCAGCACCGATCAGCCCTGGTGTGAACTGGCGGCCAAGGAGTTCACGCGCGCCACCGGCATCA
>CAIQVX010000314.1 GCA_903875275.1 uncultured beta proteobacterium
GGTGATTGTGGGGTCCAGCAATGCAGTGAACCTGACTGATGGGCTGGATGGCCTGGCCATCATGCCGGTGGTGATGGTTGGCGCCTGCCTGGGCATCTTTGCTTACGTCACGGGCAGCTCGGTCTATTCCAAATACCTGTTCTTCCCCTACATCCCGGGCTCCGGCGAACTGCTGATCTTCACCTCGGCGATGGCAGGCGCCGGGCTGGCCTTTCTGTGGTTCAACACGCACCCGGCGCAGGTCTTCATGGGTGATGTTGGCGCCCTGGCCCTGGGTGCGGCCTTGGGCACCATTGCCGTTATCGTGCGCCAGGAGATCGTGCTTGCGATCATGGGCGGCATCTTTGTGGCAGAGGCGCTGTCGGTCATGCTGCAGGTCAGCTGGTTCAAGTACACGAAGAAGAAATATGGCGAGGGCCGGCGCATCCTGAAGATGGCGCCGCTGCATCACCACTTCGAGAAGAGTGGCTGGCAGGAGACACAGGTGGTCGTGCGCTTCTGGATCATCACCATGCTGCTGTGCCTGGTTGGTCTGTCAACCCTGAAGCTAAGGTAAATCGTGGATTCGATGAACCAACAACACGTTCTGATCCTGGGCCTGGGTACGTCCGGCCTGGCGATGGCGCGTTGGTGTGTTCGTTCCGGTGCGCGCGTCACGGTGGCGGACACGCGCGCCGAACCGCCGCAACTCGCGGCATTGCAGCAGGAGTTGCCGGCTGCGAGCTTTGTTCATGGATCCTTTAGTGCGGCACTGATCGAAGGCAGCGATGTCAAGGCGGTCTATGCCAGTCCGGGCTTGAGCCCACTCGAATGCGCACCGGTGTCGGATGCAGCACGTGCCATCGGACTGCCTGTGGCGGGTGAATTGCGCCTGTTTTCAAAGGCGCTGGCAGACTTGCGTGCACAGCGCAGCTACTGCCCCAAGGTGCTGGCTGTCACCGGAACCAACGGCAAGACAACGGTGACTTCACTGACCACGCAACTGGTCGCGCGCGCCGGCAAAACGGTTGTCATGGCCGGCAATGTCGGACCGACACTGCTTGATACGCTGACGGCACAACTCAACGCCGACGCCCTGCCCGAGGTCTGGGTACTGGAACTGTCGAGTTTCCAGCTCGATGACGGGGCATCCGGCTTTGAGCCCAGCGCCGCTGCCGTGCTGAACCTGACGCAGGATCACCTTGACTGGCATGGGTCAATGCAGGCCTACAGCCGCGCCAAGAGCCACATCATGGGTCAGCAGGCGCTGCTGGTGCTCAACCGCGACGATCTGGTCGTGATGAACATGGTGCCGGAGCCCATCCGTGTCAAGCTGCAAAAGCCCCTGCACCGCGCACTCCTTACCTTTGGTGCCGACCGACCCACGCGTCCAGGTGACTTTGGTCTGGAGGAGGTCAATGGCATGCTCTGGCTGGTCCGTGCCCTGGAAGCCGACGAGACCCTCAGGAAGCGCAAGGACAGCGAGGAAGAGCTCCATATCCAGCGCCTGATGCCCGCCGACGCGCTGCGTATCCGGGGACGGCACAACGCGGTCAACGCACTGGCGGCACTGGCACTCAGCCAGGCGGCAGGTTGTGCACTTGGTCCGATGTTGTTCGGACTGCGTGAGTACCGGGGTGAGCCGCATCGACTGGCCTCTGTGGCCATCGTCAATGAAGTTGAATATTTTGACGACAGCAAAGGCACCAACGTCGGTGCCACGGTGGCTGCCCTGACCGGACTGGGGCTGGAGCGGCGCCTGGTGCTCATTCTGGGAGGCGAGGGCAAGGGGCAGGACTTTTCTCCGCTGGCCCAGCCGGTCTTGCGCTATGCGCGCGCCGTTGTCCTGATCGGGCGCGCGGCAGCGCAGATTCGGGAGGTGCTGGAGCCCACCGGCGTGACGCTGGTGCATGCCGACACGATGGCGCGGGCGGTGTCAGAGGCCACAGCGCTGGCGCACTCGGGAGATGCGGTGCTGTTGTCACCGGCCTGTTCCAGTCTCGACATGTTTGACAACTACGGCCATCGCGCCCGCGCCTTCGTGGTTGCCGTCACGGAAATCGCCGACGCTGCCGGCACCTCGCTGGAGGGGGCCCTGTGAGCGCGCGCCTGGACAGCAGCGTCGCACCAACGCGCGTGGTGAGCCTGGACCAGCCCCTGATGTGGGTGACGCTGGTGCTGCTGATCTGGGGTCTGGTGATGGTTTACTCGGCCTCGATTGCGATGCCAGAGAACCCGCGCTTTGCCAAGTACACCCATACCTACTTTCTGACGCGCCATTTGCTGTGGCTGGCGATGGCAATGGTTGCCGCCGTGCTGGCGTTCCAGGTTCCGGTAACCCAGTGGGAGAAGGCGGCGCCCTGGCTCTTCATCCTGTCGCTGGTACTCCTGATTGCGGTTCTGGTGCCCTACGTCGGCAAGGTCGTGTACGGTGCGCGGCGCTGGATCTCGCTCGGACCGGTTGGCTTTCAGCCCTCGGAACTGGCCAAGTTCGCGGTGCTGTTGTACGCCGCCGACTACATGGTGCGCAAGATGGATGTAAAGGAACACTTCTTTCGCGCGGTAGCACCCATGGGTGCAGCGGTGGCGGTGGTGGGCATGCTGCTGCTGGCCGAGCCGGACATGGGCGCCTTCATGGTGATCGCAGTGATTGCCATGGGCATCCTGTTTCTGGGCGGCGTCAATGCCCGCATGTTCTTTCTTATCGCTGCCGTGTTGCTGGTCGCATTTGGTTTGATGATCGCCATGAGCGAATGGCGGCGCGAGCGCATTTTTGCCTACCTTGATCCCTGGAGCGAGAAGAACGCTTTGGCCAAGGGGTACCAGTTGACCCATTCCCTGATCGCCATCGGGCGCGGCGAGATCTTTGGAGTTGGCCTGGGCGGCAGCGTTGAAAAGCTGCACTGGTTGCCCGAAGCGCATACCGATTTTCTGCTGGCCGTCATTGGCGAAGAGTTCGGCCTGGTCGGTGTGGTGTGCGTGATTGGCCTGTTTCTGTGGCTGACCCGGCGCATGATGCACATCGGGCGTCAGGCGGTTGCACTGGACCGGGTTTTTGCCGGCCTGGTGGCGCAGGGTGTGGGCATCTGGATGGGCTTTCAGGCCTTCATCAACATGGGGGTGAATCTGGGGGCCTTGCCGACCAAAGGGCTGACGCTGCCGCTGATGAGCTATGGCGGCTCGGCCATTCTGGTCAATCTGGTGGCCATCGCGGTCGTGCTGCGCATCGACTTCGAAAACCGGCTGATGATGCGGGGGGGCCAGGTGTGAACACCCGAGTGGCACTCATCATGGCGGGAGGAACGGGCGGGCATATCTTTCCCGGGCTGGCGGTGGCGCAGGTCTTGCGTGAGCGGGGCTGGCGCGTGCACTGGCTGGGTGGCACCGGCAGCGCCACGAAACCGAGCATGGAGAGTCGGCTGGTGCCGCCGCAGGGTTTCGCTTTTGAGGCGGTCGATTTTGCCGGTGTGCGTGGCAAGGGTCTGCGCACGCTGCTGACCCTGCCCTGGCATCTGCTTCGGGCGTGCTGGCAAAGCATGGCGGTGCTGCGCCGGGTCCGGCCTGACGTCGTGCTGGGTCTGGGGGGCTACATCAGCTTTCCGGCGGGCGTGATGAGCGTTCTGCTGGGCCGCCCGCTGGTCCTGCATGAGCAGAATTCCGTGGCGGGCATGGCCAACAAACTGCTGGCCAAAGTCGCGCGTCGGGTCTTCACCGCGTTTCCTGATGTGCTGGCGCAGGGACGCTGGGTTGGCAATCCGCTGCGCACCGCTTTCATTGGTGTGCCGCAACCAGCCGAGCGCTTTGCTGGTCGCACGGGGCCTCTTCGCCTGCTGGTGCTCGGTGGCAGTCTGGGCGCGCGCGCCCTCAATGAAATTGTGCCGCAGGCGCTGGCGCTGATCCCGGCGTCGGAGCGACCACTGGTCCTGCATCAGAGTGGAGCGACTCAGATCGATGATTTGCGCGCCAATTACGCCAAGGCCGGTGTGCAGGCGCAACTGACACCCTTCATTGATGACACGGCGCTGGCCTTTGCCGAAGCCGATCTGGTGCTGTGCCGCGCCGGTGCCAGCACGGTGACCGAGATTGCAGCCGTAGGTGCGGCAGCCCTGCTGGTGCCATTCCCCTTTGCGGTCGACGACCACCAAACCCGCAATGCGCGCTTTCTGGCGGACCAGGGCGCTGGCTGGCTCTTGCCTCAGGCACAGATGAGCCCGCAGCGTCTGGCCGAACTGTTGCAGCAAACAGATCGAGCTGCACTGCTCGCGTGCGCCAGGGCGGCCAGAGGACTGGAAAAGACGGATGCCAGCGAGCAGATCGCCAGCGCCTGCGAGGAGTTGACCGCATGAAGCACGCCGTGCGTCGCATTCACTTTGTCGGCATCGGCGGTGTCGGCATGTCGGGCATTGCCGAGATCCTGTTGAATCTGGGCTACCAGGTGAGCGGCTCGGATCAGAGTGACAGCGCGACACTGCGGCGCCTGTCAGATCTGGGGATTCAAACCCATGTCGGGCACGCTGCCAGCCATGTCGACGGCCCGGATGTGGTCGTGATCTCCAGTGCGGTCGCTGCGGACAATGTTGAGGTCAGGAGCGCGCGCGAGCGCGGCATTGCCGTGGTGTCCCGCTCGCTGATGCTGGCCGAACTGATGCGGCTCAAACAGGGTATTGCGGTAGCGGGTACCCACGGCAAGACCACCACCACCAGCCTGCTTGCCAGCGTGCTGGCCGAGGCCGGGCTCGACCCGACCTTTGTGATCGGGGGTCGCCTCAACAGCGCCGGTGCCAATGCGCGTCTGGGCCAGGGCGACTACATTGTGGTTGAGGCGGATGAGTCCGACGCCTCGTTCCTCAATCTGCTGCCGGTGCTGGCGGTCGTGACCAACATCGACGCCGACCACATGGAGACTTACGGCCATGACTTTGGCCGTCTGAAGCAGGCCTTTCTGGACTTTCTGCACCGCCTGCCGTTTTACGGCAATGCGATCCTGTGCACCGATGATCCCGCTGTCTGCGAAATCCTGCCGCAGGTGAGCTGCAGGGTGACGGGCTATGGATTCAATGCAGCAGCACAAATACGGGCGGTGGATGTGCGTGCGGTGGAAGGTCAGATGCATTTCACTGTCCGCCGGCGCGGCCCGGCGGCGCTGACAGATCTGCCGGTGGTGCTGAACCTGGCCGGGCGGCACAACGTGCTCAACGCGCTGGCGGCCATCGCCGTCGCACAGGAACTGGGGCTGGCCGATGAGGCGGTTCTGCGTGCGCTGGCCGAGTTCAAGGGGGTGGGACGACGCTTCCAGCGCTATGGCGAGATACCAGCGCGTGACGGCGGCAGCTTCACGCTGGTCGATGACTATGGCCATCACCCGGCCGAGATGGCGGCAACGTTGGCGGCGGCACGCGGGGCTTTTGCAGGTCGTCGCCTGCTGCTTGCGTTTCAGCCCCACCGCTACACCCGAACCCGTGACTGTTTCGAAGATTTCGTCAAAGTGTTGGCACAGGCCGATGCGGTGCTGCTGGGCGACGTTTACGGCGCCGGTGAGGCAGTCATTGCGGGTGCCGATGGTCGCAGTCTGGAGCGCGCCATGCGTCTGGCAGGACAGGTCGACGTCCGCTTTGTCGATGACATCGCCGTCATGCCACAAGCCATCGTGGACATGGCCCGCGACAGGGATGTGGTGCTGTGCATGGGGGCCGGCTCCATCGGTGCTGTGCCGGCCAGGGTGCTCGCGCTGCAAACGGGTTCGGCGCATTTGGTGCAGGAGAAAAGACTGGTATGAACCCTCTTAACGCAAGTCTGGGGAAAGTTGCCGTGCTCATGGGGGGTGCCTCGGCCGAGCGCGAAATTTCCCTGATGTCAGGTCAGGGCGTGTTGCAGGCGCTGCGCTCACAAGGGGTCGATGCGCATGCCTTCGATCCAGCCGAACGCGATCTCTGGGAACTCAGGCGTGACGGCTTTGCGCGCTGCTTCATCACCTTGCATGGCCGTTTTGGCGAAGACGGAACGGTGCAGGGGGCACTCGAACTGCTGGGGATAGCCTACACCGGCTCCGGTGTCATGGCCTCCAGCATGGCGATTGACAAAGTGATGACGAAACGGCTCTGGCGCGCAGAAGGCCTCTCGACGCCAGCCTGGTTCCAGGTGGACAGCGCCGCCGCTGCCCAGCGGGCCTTCGCTGAACTCGGTGCACCGATGATCGTGAAGCCGGCCCGTGAAGGCTCCACCATTGGCCTGACCAAGGTGTCCACGCTGGCGCAGTGCCAGGCCGCCTATGCCCTGGCAGCTCAGCACGACCCGGAAGTGCTGTGCGAGCAGTTCATCAGCGGCGACGAGGTCACGATTGCGGTGTTGGGGACCGGTGCCGCAGCGAAAGCCCTGCCGCTGATACGGATCATCGCGGCCGACGGCAACTACGATTACCAGAACAAGTACTTCACCGACACCACGCAGTATCTGGTTCCAGCCCTTCTGCCCGCCGGCGAGGAAGAGCAGATCCAGCAGTTGGTGCTCAAGGCCTACCGCAGCCTGAGTTGTCGCGGCTGGGCGCGCGCCGACGTCATGATTGATGGTGCGACCCGGCAACCCTATTTGCTGGAGATCAATACCTCACCGGGCATGACAGGGCATTCTCTGGTGCCGATGGCGGCAAAGGCCGCCGGCATCAGCTATGCCGACCTGTGTCTGGAGGTGCTGCAGCACGCTGCACTGGACTATGCGGTGGCGCCGGTCGGGGAGGCGAAGTGAGCACCGAGCTGACATTGCCCGCCGATATCAGGCTGATGAACTTGATGGCCTGGGTCATGTTGGCGGTGTTCGCCGCGCTGCTCCTGAACTCCATGGCGGGCTGGGCTGCCACGCAGGCAACCTTTGCGCTGCACGCCATCAGTGTGACAGGCGAACTGACGCACAACAACGTGGTCACCATGCGGGCCAATGTGACGCCGCGCCTGAGCGGCACCTTCTTCACCATCGACCTGGATCGGGCAAGACTGGCGTTTGAGGCGTTGCCCTGGGTACGCAAAGCTCTGGTGCGACGTGAGTTTCCTGATCGGCTTCGGGTCGTGTTGCAGGAGCACAAGGCGCTGGCTTACTGGGGAGGGGAAGGCGAACCCAGACTGGTCAACAGTTTTGGCGAAGTGTTTGAGGCCAACGTGGGTGAGGTGGAACAGGACGCGATGCCGCGGCTGCTCGGGCCGGACGGCCAGTCCGCGCAGGTGCTGCTGATGTACCAGAGTCTGCGCCCCCTGTTTGAAGAGATGGACATGACACTGGAACAGCTCGAGCTGACCGGCCACGGTGGCTGGCGTGGTCGGCTCGAAGAGGGTGCGACGCTGGAACTCGGCAGCGGCGCAGCGGCCGAGGTGCTGGCGCGCACACAACAGTTCCTCAAGACACTGACGCAGGTGACCTCGCGTTATGGAAGAAGCAGCGACGCGCTGGAGACAGCAGATCTGCGACACGAAGGCGGTTATGCACTGCGCCTGCGCGGCGTCAGCACCACCGTCGCAAGCGCCCAGACAAAATAACAGCAACACAAGCAACAGGTGAACACATGGCGAAAGAATACAAAGACCTGGTGGTAGGGCTGGACATAGGAACCGCCAAGGTGATGGTGGTGGTGGCCGAGGTGCTGCCCGGCGGTGAGCTCAAGCTCGCCGGCCTGGGCCTGGCGCCGAGCAATGGACTCAAGCGCGGCGTCGTGGTGAACATCGATGCTACCGTGCGGAGCATCCAGCAGGCGCTGAAAGAGGCGGAGTTGATGGCGGACTGCAAGATCACCCGCGTCTACACCGGTATTACTGGCGCGCACATCCGGGGCATGAACTCCAGCGGAATGGTTGCCATCAAGGACCGTGAGGTGAGTGCTGCCGATGTGGCACGGGTGCTGGAGACGGCGCGCGCAATCAATATCTCCACCGACCAGCGCCTGCTGCTGGTCGAGCCGCAGGAGTTTGTGATTGACAATCAGGATGTGAGAGAGCCGGTGGGCATGAGTGGCATCCGGCTCGAAGCCAAGGTGCACATCGTGACTGGGGCCCAGAGTGCGGCCGAGAACATCATCAAGTGTGTACGCCGTTGTGGATTGGAGGTGGAGCAACTCACGCTGAACCCGCTGGCTTCCAGCCTGTCTGTGCTGACGCAAGACGAGCGCGAACTCGGGGTAGCGCTTGTCGACATTGGCGCGGGCACCACCGACTTGGCAATTTTCACCAATGGGGCCATTCGCCATACCTCGGTGATACCGATCGCTGGTGACCTCATCACCAGCGACATCGCTATGGCGCTGCGCACACCGACCAAGGACGCGGAAGACATCAAGGTCGAAAGCGGCTACGCCAAGCAACTGCTGGCCGATCCGGACTCCCAGGTCGAAGTGCCGGGCCTGGGGGACCGCGGTCCGCGCATGCTCAGCCGGCAGGCGCTGGCCGGTGTGATCGAGCCCCGGGTCGAGGAGATTTTCTCGCTCGTGCATCAGGTGATGCGGGACTCGGGTTTTGAGGAGATGCTCTCCAGCGGCATTGTGCTCACCGGGGGCAGTTGCGTCATGCCAGGCATGGTGGAACTGGGTGAGGACATCTTTCTGAAACCGGTGCGGCGCGGAATTCCCAAGTACTCAGGTGCGCTGTCCGACATGGTGGCGCAGGCGCGCGCCGCCACGGTGATGGGACTGCTGGAAGAGGCCCGGCTGGCGCGCCTGCGCGGCCTCAAGGTGGCACAGAAAAACGGGTCCATGAAAACCGCTTTTGGCCAGATCAAAGACTGGTTTGTGGGGAACTTCTGATCATGATCATGAAACAGTCAACACCAAATACCGCCGCAGCGCCGGGCCGCCCCAGGCGAGGCACGGCACCCTCGGGGGGCGGCGCAGCACGCGCAGTGGCAAGCGTGGGGGCTTTACTTAGTCCTCACTGGCGATGGCGAGGGACGGAACCACCTTCATGAAACTCAACAACAAATATGAACCCAATTCGGCAACTGTCAACAATTTGAAACATCAGGAGAAACAAATGCCCATCGAAATGATCGAAGAAGTAGCGTTCAACCCAGGCACGCAGATCAAGGTGATCGGTGTCGGTGGCGGCGGAGGCAATGCCGTTGCTCACATGATCGGGTGCGCTGTGCAGGGAGTGGAATTTATCTGCGCTAACACCGATGCCCAGGCTCTGGTGCACAGCGCGGCACACAGGAGCATCCAGCTCGGTAGTACCGGACTGGGTGCGGGCAGCATTCCAGACAAGGGACGCGCTGCAGCAGAGTTTGCTATGGACGATATCCGTGCCGCGATTGAAGGGGCACACATGCTGTTCATCACGGCTGGCATGGGTGGGGGCACCGGCACCGGCGCCGCACCTGTGATAGCCCGCATGGCGCGCGAAATGGGCATTCTGACTGTGGGCGTGGTGACAAAACCCTTCGACTTTGAAGGTGGGCGTCGCATGGCCAATGCCGACAGCGGCCTGGCCGAACTTGAAGCCAATGTGGATTCGCTGATTGTGGTGCTGAACGAAAAGTTGATGGAGGTGCTGGGTGAGGACATCACCCAGGACGAGGCCTTTGCACACGCCAATGACGTTCTGAAAAACGCCGTCGGTGGCATTGCTGAAATCATCAATGTTCCAGGCCACGTCAACGTCGACTTTGAGGACGTGCGCACGGTCATGGGAGAGCCGGGCAAGGCCATGATGGGCACGGCCATCGCGGCCGGACCGGACCGGGCCCGCATCGCGGCAGAACAGGCTGTTGCCTGCCCACTGCTTGAAGGCATCGACCTTTCTGGCGCCAAAGGCGTGCTGGTTCTGATCACGGCCGCCAAGGGCTCTCTCAAGCTCAGCGAATCCCGGCTCGCGATGAACACCATCCGCGCCTATGCATCACCGGACGCGCACGTAATTTATGGCACTGCGTACGACGATGCACTTGGTGAGCAGATCCGCGTCACCGTGGTCGCGACCGGTCTGTCTCGCCAGGGCGTGAAGCGCTCGGCGCCGATACATGTGGTGCAGAATGAAAGGCAGATTGGACGTCGAACTGGGACATACGATGTGCCTGTCCAGGAAACCCCGGCCAACCCGAACATCAATAGTACGCCGCCAGTTACGACAACAGCCAATGGCTCGAATCGGATGGACTACAGCAATTTAACGACCCCAAGTGTTTGGCGCACGCGGGACCGGACTCAAGCAGCCGCCAAAGTAGACGCGTTGACCACCGGTGGCATGGATGACTTTGATATCCCGGCGTTCTTGCGCAAGCAGGCGGATTAGTAAAATCTGCCTGTGTTAAAGCAACGTACTCTCAAGTCCCTGACCCGCGCCGTCGGCGTCGGGCTGCACAGCGGGCAGCGTGTGGAACTCACGCTGCGCCCGGCGCAGCCCGACGCCGGTATCGTGTTCCGTCGTGTGGACCTGCCGGTGCCGGTCGATATCGTGGCATCTGCCACTGCGGTGTCGGACACCCGGCTGGCATCGACACTGGCCAATGGCAATGCCAAGGTGCATACGGTTGAGCACCTGATGTCGGCCTGTGCCGGGCTGGGCGTGGACAATATGTACGTTGACATTAACGCAGAGGAAATGCCCATCCTCGATGGCTCGGCGGCATCTTTTGTTTTCTTGCTGCAAAGCGCGGGCATCGAACTGCAAAATGTGCCAAGGCGTTTCATCAGGTTGCTCAAGACCGTGGTCGTGCGCGAAGGTGAGGGTGCGGCGCAGAAATGGGCCAAGCTTGAGCCCTACCATGGCTACAAGCTCAGCTTCGAAATCGACTTTGACCACCCGGCTGTGGATGCCACCGGGCAGCGCGTGGTGTTTGACATGAGCACCGGTTCCTACTCGAAGGACATCGCCCGGGCACGCACCTTTGGGTTCACCAAGGATGTGGAAATGATGCGCGCCAACGGGCTGGCGCTGGGCGGCGGCTTGGACAACGCGATCGTGATGGACGATTACAAGGTGCTCAACACCGATGGCCTACGCTATGACGATGAATTCGTCAAACACAAGATACTTGATGCCATGGGCGACCTGTATCTGGTTGGCAAGCCACTGCTGGCCAGTTACAGCGCATTTCGCTCCGGCCATGCCTTGAACAATCAGCTGCTGCGCGAACTCTTGTCACGCACGGACGCCTGGGAAGTGGTGAGCTTCGAAAATGAAAGGCTCGCTCCGGACGGCTTTTCACGGCTGGCCAGGGGCTGGTAACAGAAGAGGGACTGCACATGCTGCTTTTTCGATGGCTCATTCTCCTGCTGCTGCTGGGTTCTGGTGTCTCTTTTCTTTTTTACACGACCACCGGACAGGCCCGCTACAAACGCTGGGGCCTGCTGATTCTGAAATGGGTGATCTTCGCCGGCCTTGGCTTCTTTGGTGTGCTCGTCTTGGAGCGCGTCGCCTGAACGGGCTGTCATCCCGGGCTCGACCCGGGATCCAGTGCTGCGCATTCACTGGATTGCGGATCAGGTCCGCAATGACAGCGAGGGAGCAATGACAACCATGACTGCTCTCAGCGGGTAATCACGACTTTCTGGTAGAGGCCGCCGAAGTAGGTCTGCTTCTCGACCTTGGCTATCTGGCAGTCGGCCGGTAGCCAGGTGCTTATGTCATTGCGCCACAGGTCCATGGCAAACGGCTCCAGTGTTCGCAGAATCGGCACCATCAGGTAGCGAAACGGGCTCCATGCCTTGGGGCGGTGGTAGTCAACAAAAACCAGTTTGCCACCGGGCCGCGTGATGCGCAGCGCCTCGGCGACGGTTTTGCGTCGCACTTCCAGCGGCTGTTCATGCAACAGGAAGAAGACCACCACCGCATCGCGACTGGCGTCATCAAACTGCATGTTGGTCGAGTCCTGCCGCAGCACGGACCACTGACGTCGCCCCTGCAACTTGTCGTGCAGGTTCTTGATCTGAACCGGGGCCACATCGATCAC
>CAIQVX010000315.1 GCA_903875275.1 uncultured beta proteobacterium
ACGCGAAACTGACTAAACACCGCAAACTTGCACAGCCTATTTCTGGCAGTGCAAGGGCATTATGCGTCAAGTTTTATATTTTCACAAATTTTTCTGTCATGGATCAAATTTGGTGTTAGTCATTGCTACCAATTGGCTTCCCGCTCTGGCGAGGCGCTGATTTTGTGAACGGACAAATCAGCGCCGTCATATTCTTCCTCCTGACTCAGCCGCAGACCCATGGTGGCTTTGAGCAGACCATAAATCAGAAAGCCCCCGAACAGCGCCCAGGCGACGCCCAAAACCGTGCCAATGATTTGTGCGCTTGGCGAGATGCCACCCAGCCCCCCCAGCGCTTTGCTGCCAAAAATTCCGGCCGCGAGACCCCCCCAGGTTCCGCACAGTCCATGCAGGGGCCAGACCCCGAGCACGTCATCAATCTTCCATTTGTTTTGTGTCAGTGTGAACATGTAAACAAAAATGCTGCCAGCCACGGCTCCGACGACCAGGGCCCCCAGGGGGTGCATCAGATCAGATCCCGCACAAACCGCCACCAGGCCAGCCAAAGGTCCATTGTGGACAAAGCCGGGATCGTTCCTGCCCACGATCAACGCCGCCAGTGTGCCGCCGACCATCGCCATCAGTGAGTTGACCGCCACCAGGCCGGAGATCTTGTCCAGCGTTTGTGCGCTCATCACGTTGAAGCCAAACCAGCCCACCGTCAATACCCAGGCGCCCAACGCCAGAAACGGGATGCTGGAGGGTGGATGTGCCGAAATCGCGCCATCCTTGCGATAACGGTTGCTGCGGGCGCCGAGCAATATGACCGCAGGCAGGGCGATCCAGCCACCCAGCGCATGAACAACGACGCTGCCCGCAAAATCATGAAACTCCTCGCCAGTCATGTGTTTGATCCAGGACTGCACTCCCAGGTGCTGGTTCCATGCGACACCTTCGAATAAGGGGTAGATCAAACCCACAATCACCGCAGTGGCAATCAGTTGCGGCCAGAACTTGGCGCGTTCTGCAATGCCACCCGAGATGATGGCTGGGATCGCCGCGGCGAAGGTCAACAAGAAGAAGAATCTGACCAACTCATAGCCATTCCTGACGGCCAATTGCTCCGCGCCAACAAAAAAGCTGGTGCCATATGCCACACCGTAGCCAAGCAGGAAATACGCAACCGTCGAGACTGAGAAGTCGACCAGAATCTTGACCAAGGCGTTGACCTGGTTCTTGCGTCTGACGGTACCGAGTTCCAGAAACGCAAAGCCCGCGTGCATGGCCAGCACCATGACTGCGCCCAAAAGTATGAACAGGGTATCTGCGCCCTGTTTTAGTGCTTCCATGAAAACCTCTGCGGGTGAAATGGGTTGTATTGGTGCGTAAATACCGGGAAAAGTGGCTACGCACCAAACTAAAGCAACAAACGCGCCAAAATAGTCGGGTAGATCATTGCTGTGCGGAGCGAAGTTGAATTGACCGGTTATGGCAGGAATCGCGGGTGCTTCAGGCGCCGATCAAGAAGTTTGCCCGGCATGGAGCGGGTTGATATACTCCCGATGCGCCGATTTGCCACAGCTTGCGGGCGCTTAACAAGTTCAGCTAAAGACGCCAGCCAGCCCGGCCCCGCCTTTAGCGTCGCCGGGTTTTTGTTTGATGGATGCCACGCCACAGTCGATGCACTTTTCCGCCGCCTTGTCTTTGCAAAGCGGTGCGCAGATTCGCGACTACGCATTGAGTTTTGAGACCTACGGTGTGCTCAACGCCAACAAGTCGAATGCGGTGTTGATCTGTCATGCGCTCAATGCCTCGCACCATGTGGCAGGTGTTTACGCAGGGCAGCACCGGTCCGAGGGTTGGTGGGACAACATGATCGGTCCAGGCAAGTCACTCGATACTGAAAAATTCTTCGTCATCGGCGTGAACAATCTGGGCTCCTGCTTTGGCTCCACGGGGCCGATGCACACCAGTCCCGACACGGGCCGCCCCTACGGTGCCGACTTTCCGGTGGTTACGGTGGAAGACTGGGTTAACGCGCAGGCTTTGTTGCTCGACGCCCTGGGAATCGCGACCCTGGCCGCCGTCATGGGAGGCTCATTGGGTGGCATGCAGGCGCTGAGTTGGACTCTGCAGTACCCGCAGCGCGTGCGCCACGCCGTTGTGGTGGCTAGCGCTCCGAATCTGACGGCTGAAAACATCGCTTTCAATGAGGTTGCGCGTCGCGCCATCGTGACCGACCCCGACTTTCATGGGGGTCACTTCTATGACCGTGGCGTAATCCCCAAGCGTGGCTTGCGCATTGCCCGGATGATCGGTCACATCACATACCTCAGTGACGATGTGATGAATGAAAAATTCGGTCGGCAGTTGCGGGATGCATTGCAGCTTGGCGAAGGGGCGAATTATCTTTACAGCACGCAGGAAGTTGAATTTCAGATCGAAAGCTACCTGCGTCATCAGGGGGACAAGTTCGCCGAGTACTTCGACGCCAACACCTATCTGCTGATTACGCGCGCGCTCGACTACTTCGATCCCGCTCGCGACCACGGCGGTGACCTAAGCCTGGCCCTGGCCCGGGCCACCAGCAAATTTCTTTTGGTGAGTTTCACCACTGACTGGCGCTTTGCGCCCAAACGCAGCCGGGAGATCGTCAAGGCCTTGCTGGACAACCGACGTGACGTCAGCTACGCCGAAATTGACGCACCCCACGGCCATGATGCTTTCCTGCTCGATGATGCGCGTTATCTGGGTCTTGTGCGTTCGTACTTTGACGGCATCCTGAAAGAGATCACCGCATGAGCGACATCGCGACCATGGAAACCATCGCGCGCGTGGTACCAGCGGGCTCACGGGTGCTGGACCTTGGTTGCGGTGACGGAGCTATGCTGGCTTACCTGCAGGAAGTGCGCGGATGCACGGGCTATGGCATCGAAATCGACGACGCCAATGTGCAGGCCTGTGTGAAACGCGGAGTCAACGTGATTCAGCTCAACCTGGACGAGGGCTTGTCCCTGTTTGATGATGCAAGCTTTGACGTGGTGTTGCAGATTGACACCTTGCAGCATCTGCGCAATGCCCAGGTCATGTTGCGTGAAACCGTGCGTGTGGGACGCATCGGTGTTGTTGCTTTTCCCAATTTCGCACACTGGCCGAACCGGCTGAGCGTGTTGCGCGGGCGCATGCCGGTAACAAGGCGCTTGCCCTACCAGTGGTATGACACACCCAATATCCGTGTCGGCACGCACGCCGATCTGGCCCTGCTGGCACAGCGAAGCAATTTGCGCGTGCTTGACAGTTTCGGCATCGAAAATGGCCAGACCATCCGCTTTGCACCCAACTTTCGCGCTGGCACCTCGGTCTACACCCTGTCGCGCTAGGTCGTCCTGGTTTCCGCGTCGACATCGGCCAGGAAGTCCGCTGACTGCAATTCGCTGGCCAGGTTGCCACCAGGCGTGGGACTCGCGTAGATTTCGCGAAATGTCGCAACCATTTCGGCCAGTGGCAAGTCGTTGAAGGTTCCACGCTGACGCACGTACTCCATATGCTGGTTGCCAGCGCGGTCGAACGGGTGGTAGATCGAATCGTGGACGCCGTCAAACTCAAGCGGCAGCAAGCCGAACTTGTCGCACAACTCAATATTGAATGCCGGCGTAGCCTTGCGCCAAGCACTGTCCAGCCACAGATCGGCATACCCATGCCAGGCGAAAACATCGGTTTTCATGGCTTGGCGCAGGCGCTGCGTGGCCAGATGGTTGCGAACGTCGGCAAACCCCAGGCGAGCAGGGATTCCGATAGCGCGGCAGCACGCCACCAGTAATGAGGCCTTGTTGACACACCAGCCATAACCGGTCGCCAGAACGGTGCTGGCCGTCATGCCCAAAGGAGAAAGATCCAGACGATAAGGGTCGTAACGAAATCCATCGCGCACAGCATAGTACAGGGCCACGGCACGTTCCCGCTCCGTGTTGCCCTGAGCATGCCCCAGAGCGAAGGCCTGAACCGCCGGGTGATCACTGTCGATCAACGCGGTGGCGTGGAGTGTTTCAGGATCGGGCAAGGTTGGGTTCATGTTGGGGCACCGGTTTGGGACGAAAGTGATTCTATCGGTGCACCTGCCGCGAAGTCGAACCGCACGGTATATTGCGTGGATTCACCACATGAAGGGCTCATCATGACACGCGCACAAGCCATGGAGCTGGCACAAGTGCAGTTCGACTCCGGCGAGTTCCGCCAAACTCTGGCGCGACGCATCGCGATGGCGACCGAGAGCCAGAATCCGCAGCGCGCTTCTGAACTGAGCGCCTATCTCGACACCGAATTGCGCCCAGCGCTGGAGACGATGGGTTTTGCTTGCCAGACTTTGATGCAGGCGCAGGCCGGGGCCCCTTTTCTTTTTGCGCAGCGGATCGAAGATGCCAAATTGCCCACCGTCTTTGGCTATGGTCATGGCGATGTGATTCGAGGTCAGGAGGCGCAGTGGACAGAGGGTCTGTCCCCTTGGCACCTGAGCGAGCGGGACAAGCGCTGGTATGGTCGCGGTATGGCCGACAACAAAGGCCAGCACTCGGTCAATCTGCAAGCGCTGGCCAATGTGCTGCAGACGCGCGGTAAGCTGGGATTTAACGCAAAGATGCTGATTGAAATGGGCGAGGAGGTTGGATCCCCCGGCTTGCGCGGCTTGTGTGAAGAGCACAAGGATCTGTTTCGGGCCGATGTCATGATCGCCTCCGATGGCCCGCGGCTGCGTGCCGAGCGCCCCACCGTGTTCCTGGGCTCGCGTGGTTGTCTCAACTTCGATCTGAGCATCCAGGCGCGTCAAAGCGCGCATCACTCAGGCAACTGGGGTGGACTGATCTCTAACCCCGGCATTCAACTGGCGCACG
>CAIQVX010000316.1 GCA_903875275.1 uncultured beta proteobacterium
GACCCGACCTGAGAATATCCAGGCCTTGGCCATCTTGAAACCAAGGCCTTCCTCACCCAGAATGTTGCGCGAAGGCACCCGCACCGATTCCAGTCCAATGGTGGTTGAGACCAAACCGCGGTTGGAAACACATTTCAAGGGCGCGACGCTGACGCCAGGAGAGTCCTTGTCAACCAGGAATGCGGTCATGCGCTTGCGCGGGCCGCGCGGTGTTTCGTCAACACCCGAGACGGCGAAAACAATCATGTAGTCTGCGCGCATCGCTTGGGTGATGAACTGCTTGCTGCCAGTGATGATCCAGTCGTCGCCGTCCTTCACGGCCCGGGTGGTGATGGCGCGCGCGTCGGAGCCTGCCCCCGGCTCGGTCAAGGCGAAGCAGTCCATGCGCTCACCCCGGATGGTGGGCTTCAGGTAGGTCTCAATCTGGTCGCCGCGACAGGCTTTGAGGATGGGGGCTGGGCGATTGCAGATCATTTGCAAAGCCCGCGTGGCGCGGCCGAATTCGACCTCGACGGTAGCCCGCTCGAGCGATCCGAGTCCGCCACCGCCATGTTCCTCTGGCATATTGAGGGCGTAAAACCCAGCTTCGATGGATTTGCGCTTGACCTGTTGAAACAGGTCCTCAGGCACGAAGCCTTGGCGTTCGACAAGCTCTTCATGCGGCAGAATTTCTCCTGCCACAAACGCCTTCACAGAATCGGCGAGCATCCTCTGCTCGTCGCCTATACGGAAATCCATGGTTCACCTTTCGTGGTTCGCAGGAGCCTGGTATATGATACGCTCCGTGTTTCAAAATGAGAAACAGCGTTTTGAATTCTATCAATAGAGCCCGATTTTTGTCAAGGAAGGCGATGGTCCGAGTGCGTACCGATGAGGTCCTCGTGCAGAAGAAAGATGGCACGCTCCCGAGAGGACGATTTGCGACCTTAGACGTTTTTGATATAAAAAACGGACTATCAGTCCTTTGAGTTTCGCTCAAGCGCTTATAGAGTCGCTACCAACGCCACCATCTTCTTGACCACTCAGGTGAATTGACCGATGCAGCAGTTTTTTCTTTTTATCATCGAATCCGACCAGGGGTAGGACCATGCTCAATCGACGTTGGCTAAGGTACGGGATGCAGCGACTTGCAGCGACGTTGCCGATCCTGGCCAGCGTTGTGGTATTCACTTTTGTCCTGATGCGCTTGCTGCCCGGGGACCCGGCCAGCTATTTCATCTCCAGTCCGAACGCAGGACCGGCGGAAATTCAGGCGCTTCGGGAACGCCTTGGCCTGGACAGAAGCCTGCTCGAGCAATTGGTGATCTACATCGGCGATCTGTTTCAGGGAAATTTGGGCTATTCCCTGACCACCGGTCAGCCGGTTTCCAAAGACATTCTGGCGCGCCTGCCCGCCTCGACCGAACTGACTGCTGTGGCCTTTCTACTGGCCATTCTTGTTGCGATTCCGCTTGGTGTGGCTGCCGCGACCAAGCCTAACTCCATTCTTGATCACATCACCCGGGTGCTTTCAACCGCTGGCGTCTCCATGCCGACCTTTGTCACCGGCATCCTGCTGATCTATCTCTTCTACTACAAACTTGGATGGGCCCCGGATCCCACCGGCAGAATCGATGTTTTCATAGGCGCCCCGGCGCGGGTGACCGGATTCCACCTGATTGACAGTGCATTGCAGCTGGACATGGAGCGATTCCTGGCCGCTCTGAAGCAACTGATCCTGCCGGCGACCACGATGGCGCTTTTTGCCATAGCTCCCATCGCGCGCATGACCCGCGCCACCATGCTGGGCATTCTGTCAGGTGATTTCATCAAGACCGCCAAAGCCCTCGGTCTGCCCAGAACGCAGATTCTCTTTGGCTACGCCTTTGGCAACGCGCTGATCCCGATTGTCACGACCCTGGGCATGGTTCTGTCGTTCATGCTGGGGGCCAATGTGCTGGTCGAGAAGGTCTTCTCCTGGCCCGGCATTGGCTCCTACGCGCTGGACGCGGTGGTGACCAACGACTACGCCCCGGTTCAGGGTTTCATCTTTACGGTTGCCGTGCTGTTTGTCCTGTTGAACCTGACGGTTGATCTGGTGTATGGATTGATTGACCCACGGATCGGATACGAATGATGCGCAACTTTGCCCGCTCCAGCTATCGCATCGTCTCTGAAAACCCGATCACGCTGGTCGCCTTCCTGCTGTTTGTCGGCTTGCTGATACTGGCGCTGTTCGGCCCCATGCTCGCGCCCTACGATCCGCTGGCAAGCGATGTCGCAAACTCCCTGAAGTCGCCTTCCATGCAGCATTGGTTCGGCACCGACCAGCTCGGGCGGGACATCTTCTCACGGGTGATCGTCGCCACCCGCATGGACATGACGATCGCAGTGACGGCGGTGTCCATCTCCTTTGTGATCGGAAGCGCCATCGGCGCAGCCGTCGGCTACGTCGGCGGAACGACAGACCAGATCATCAGCCGGATCGTCGACATGCTTATGGCGTTTCCACTTTTTGTCATGGCGATGGCGCTGGTCGCTGCGTTCGGCAACTCGGTCACCAACATCATTTATGCCACGGCTTTCATCAACCTTCCGTTCTACATCCGCATCGCGCGCGCCGAGGTGAATCTGCGGCGCAAGAGCGGCTATGTGCAGGCGGCCCGACTCTGCGGCAACAGTCACTTCTATATCGTGCTGGCCGTTCTGCTTCCCAACATCCTGCCGACACTGATTGTGCAGATGTCCCTCAACATGGGGTGGGCGATCCTGAACGCCGCCGGACTGTCGTTTATCGGTCTGGGCGTGCGGCCCCCGACCGCCGAATGGGGCATCATGGTGGCCGAGGGTGCGACGTATATCACGGGCGGGCGCTGGTGGCCGGCGCTGTTTCCCGGCATGGCCCTGGTTACTACCGTGTTCTGCTTCAACCTCCTTGGTGATGGGCTGCGCGATATTGTGGACCCCCGGAGGCGCACATGAACACGCCAAGCCTGCTGAATGTTGACGAATTGAGCCTGGTCTTCAGGACGCGAAGCGGCCCCGTTCATACGCTTGATCGGGTTGCCTTTACGCTCAACGACGGCGAGATGCTGGGCCTGGTGGGCGAAAGCGGCTCCGGCAAATCGGTAACGGCCTACGCCGTGCTGAATCTGCTGGAAAGCTCGGCCACCATCACCCAGGGACGGATCCTGTACCGTGGCGCGGATCTGCTCGCAGACGCCCAAGCCGGCAAACCAAGTCTGCGCGGCAAAGCCATTTCCATGATCTTCCAGAACCCACGGGCGGCGCTCAATCCGATCCGGCAGGTTGGCAAACAGATTGCCGACGTTCTCAGGGCGCACAGAAGCATCACTGCGAAGGCGGCACAGGAAGAGGCGGTGCGCATTCTGGCGACGGTGAAAATTCCAGACCCCGCGCGGCGCGCCCGCGCCTATCCCTTTGAACTGTCTGGCGGTATGTGTCAGCGTGTCATGATTGCCCTGGCGCTGGCCTGCGAGCCGCAGTTGCTGATTGCCGATGAGCCGACGACCGGCCTGGATGTGACAACCCAGGCCGTCATCATGGATCTGCTGAAGAACCTGGCGCGCGAGCGCGGCATGGCCACCATTTTCATCACGCATGATCTGTCTCTGGCCGCCGAGTACTGTGACCGGATTGTGGTGATGCACGCGGGCCAGATTGTCGAATGTGCGCCCACAGAGACCCTGTTCTCCGGGCCGCGTCACCCCTACACCTGCAAACTGATTGCAGCAACGCCCCAGTCCGATTCCGAGATCCGGACCATCGCCACGGTTCCGGGTGGACTGCCAGACCTGAGTCGAACCGACTTGCCGGCCTGCCGCTACAGCGCGCGCTGTGACATGCACGAAGCCGCTTGCGACCGTGCGCCCTTGCCCTTGCGATCTGTCGGTGCGGGGCACAGCGTCTTGTGTTGGAGAGTGAAATGATCCCCTTGCTCGACGTGTCGGATCTGAGAAAGCTATTTCCGATTCAGAAACATGGTCTGCAGCCGGCGGGCCTGTTGCACGCAGTGGATGGTGTCAGTTTCTCACTGGCACAAGGCGAAGCGCTGGGTCTGGTGGGCGAGACCGGCTGCGGAAAGTCAACCTTGGCGCAGTTGCTGGTACGCCTGCTCGATCCCAGCTCGGGACGGATTGTTTTCAACGGACGGGAAATCAGTGCCATCCCTTCAAACGACTTCTATGCGGTTCCGGACCGCACACAGATCCAGATGGTTTTTCAGGACGCCACTGACAGTCTGAATCCTCGACATACAGCGTTTGATGCCATTGCAGACCCCCTGCGCCATTTAAAAAAGTTGCGAGGAAGGGAACTGCGGGACCGTGTGCTGAAGGCAGCCGAACTGGTCAACCTGCCGGACGAACTGTTGAGCCGCTTTCCTCATCAGCTCTCGGGCGGGCAGAAGACCCGGGTCGGCATCGCCAGGGCGGTAGGCATTGAGCCCAGGCTCATCGTTCTGGATGAACCAACTTCGGCACTCGATGTCTCCATCCAGGCTGTGATTCTGAAACTGCTGGAGGACCTGCGCCAGCGGCTGAATCTGTCCTACATTTTCGTTTCGCACGATCTCAACGTCGTCCGCATGCTGTGCGAGCGGGTGCTGGTGATGTACATGGGCAAGGTGGTGGAGAGTGGTCGGACCGTGGATGTATTTCGTCATCCCCGGCATCCCTACACTGCGGCTCTGATCAATGCCATTCCGAGCATCAGGAACCGCGGTTTGCCAACGCCGCTGCGACTCTCGGGCGAGCCCATGAGTCCGATAGACCCGGCCCCGAACCAGTGCCGCTTCTACAGCAGGTGTCCGAAACGGGAGAATCTGTGTCTGACGGCGTCTCCACCTGAAGTTGTCGACAAGGAGTTCATGACGCTCTGCCACTTTCCGTCCTAGACAGGGGTCCAGGTGAGGTGGCTTGCGCAATCCCCTATCATCCGGGGAACCGGCCTGTCCCGGCTGACTGTCCATGCCAAATACCGCGAACCCCTCACTTGTTGAATTGCGCAAGCTCAGCTTCGGTTATGGAGAGAGCGCGGTTCTTGACGACGTGTGCCTGCACATACCCAGGGGCAAGGTCACTGCGCTGATCGGACCGATGGGTGGCGGAAAGACCACAACGCTGCGTTTGATGGGCGGTCAACTCCGCGCATGGTCAGGACAAATGCTGTTTGACGGGGAAGACATAAGCCCCATGGATCAGGGGCAACTCTATGCTGTGCGGCGGCGCATGGGCATGCTGTTTCAGTTCGGCGCCCTGTTTGCGGACATGAATGTGTTTGAAAACGTGGCCTTTGCGCTGCGTGAGCATACCGATTTGCCAGAGCCCATCATCCGTGACATCGTCCTGATGAAACTCAACGCCGTGGGCTTGCGAAACGCGCGCGATCTCATGCCCAGTGAGGTCTCAGGCGGCATGGCCAAACGCATAGGAATTGCGCGCGCCATCGCACTGGACCCTGAACTGCTGATGTACGACGAGCCTTTTTCGGGTCTTGATCCCATTTCGCTTCTGGTGGTCGCGCGCCTGATCCGGCAACTGAACGACTCCATGGGGCTGACCAGTATCTTTGTCTCGCATGAACTCAGGCAGACCCTGGCGATTGCAGATCATGTGATCATTCTCGACAACGGCAAGGTGGCTTTCCAGGGAACGGTGCCGGAGGTGCACGAAAGCGAAGATCCGCTGGTATTCCAGTATGTGAATGAACGCCCGGATGGTCCGGTGCGCTTTCATTACCCAGCGGTGTCGCTCGATGAGGATTTTGGCCTCGCCGGGCCATGATCGAGCGTTACTTGGCCACCCGGCCCCACTCCATTTCATAAGTTGTGACCAGCACCTGGTTTGACAGGCGATTCACTTCAGTCGGCAGACGTGCCATGTCGAGTGGAAAATCAAACAGTGCCGGCAGACTCTGCAGACTCAGGAAGCGCAGGCCCGCTGGCAGCTGGGTCGGCAATCGATAGGGACGCCGGCTCGCCAGCACGTAGCCCCACTCACCAAAACTCGGGACGTGTGCGTGGTAGGGCGTGGCGCTGAGCCCGACCGATTCGATGCTGCTGACCACGGTCCAGAAGCTCTGGCGCGCCACCAGGGGCGAGGTCGTCTGAATCACGGCGTAGCCGCTGGCGGAGAGGTGCTTGTCGAGCAATGCGTAGAAGGAGTTCGTGTAGAGCTTGCCAATGGAAAAATTGGTGGGGTCGGGGAAATCGACAACGATCACGTCAAAGGTGTCGTCACTGGTTTCGAGCCAGCTGAAGGCGTCGGCGTTGACGATTCTGACTTTGGGCGACTGCAGGGCACCTGCGTTGAGCTGCACCAGCATCGGCTGGCGTGAGAACAGTGCCGTCATTGCCGGGTCCAGCTCCACCAGGGTGACGCTTTGCACGCCTGGGTATTTGAGGATCTCACGCACGGCCATGCCATCGCCGCCACCGAGCACGGCCACTTTTTTCGGCGCGCCCTGCGCTGCCATGGCCGGGTGCACCAGTGCTTCGTGGTAACGGTATTCATCGCGCTGGGCAAACTGCAGATTGCCGTTCAGAAAAAGGCGGTAACCGGCATGGCTTTCGCCGGCGCTGTGCGTCACCACAATGCGCTGGTAGGCCGACGAACTGGCGAACACAACCGCGTCCTGGTACATCCGGTCTTCGGCCCAGCTGGTGATGTGGTCGGCGCTGGCCATGGCGCCGCCGAGGGCGGCCAGTGTCAATCCGCAGGCCAGCGCGTGGGCACGCAGGCGGCGCAGTTCGTTGCGGAACAGCCAGAGTGCCCACAGCGCGACGGCTGCATTCATCAGGCCAAACAGCAAGCCCGTGCGGATCAGGCCGAGTTGCGGTACCAGCAGCAGTGGAAAAGCCAGGGACACCGCCAGCGCGCCGAGGTAATCAAAGGTCAGGACCTGGGACACCAGGTCTTTCAGGGCCACATTGCGCTTGAGGATGCGCATGACCAGCGGAATCTCCAGACCCACCAGCGTCCCGACCGCCAGCACCAGCGCATAAAGGACAAAACGAAAAGAGCCAGGCAACCAGGAATGCGCGACAAACAGCAGGGCTGGTAGCAGACCCCCGACCAGCGCCACCATCAGCTCGATGCGCAGGAAATGCGCTGGCAGCTGGCGTTCGAAATGGCGCGACAGGTAGGAGCCAACGCCCATGGCAAACAGATAACTGCCGATGACGGTGGAAAACTGCAGCACCGAGTCGCCCAGCAGGTAGGAGGCCAGGGCGCCGGCTGCGAGCTCGTAGACCAGGCCGCAGGCCGAGACGATGAAAACCGACGCCAGCAGGGCGACTTCAACCGGGCGTGGGCCCGATGCCGGCTCAGTCATCAATGAATGGCGGCGGCCACGATGATGCAGATGCCCAGTGACATGGCGGCCACCACCAGTGCCAGCGCCCGGTTCTGCTTCTCGACAATTTCTTCCCACAGGTTGTAGGGTGTCAGCTTGTCGATGATGACGAAGCAGAGCCCGAAAATCAGCACGCCCATGAGGGCAAAGACGAGAGAGCCCAAAAGGACCCCCGGTTTGATCCATTCCATACCGATCTCCTTCAACTAAAGTGTTTCATTTGTGTCCACCGCCACTCGAATAGCCGCCAAACGCGCCACCGGAACTGCGTGAACTGCTGCTGGAATTGCAGTTCTGGGTTGTCGGGTCGCAACTGGAACATCGACTGAGCACGAGCAGGAACAGCAGCAGCACCAGAACCAGCACAATCACCGCGCCCACACTGAGGCTTTTGGCAGCGCTGAAGGGGCCGACGTCACTGCGCTTGAGCAGGTCCTTCTTGTCATCGAGCTTGAAGGCTTTTGCAACCAGTTCGCTGTCGATCTGGCTGCCAGCGGACCAGGTCACCTCGGTCGGGCTCTGTTCCATCGACAGCAGGTTCTTGCCACTGACAAAATCGCGGTTCCAGGTTTTCTGTCCGCGGCTGACCTGCCAGTAGAACTCTCCGGCCACGTAGCTGGTTTCAGCGTTGTAGCTCTCCTTGAGCTGGTAACGGCTGCCCCGGTACACCGCGCTTTGCTGGCCTTCGCTCATTTCCGGTGCACCGGTGCAGGGTTGCACCAGGCTCCAGCCCTCAGTGGAATCCACCAGAAATGTGAAGCCGCGCTTGGCGTTGTAGAGCAGGTATTCTTCCCAGCCGAAATGCTCGTCCGGGTCACTGGGCTCGGTGCCCATGCGATGTTGAAAACCGACCACCTGCCACAGCGCTCCTTGCAGTGGACCCTGGCTTCCCAGCGGAATCAGGGGCGTGACAGGCTCGTCCTGAATGGCGTGTTTGAGTTCAGCTCCAATGCCCTGCGACAAATCGATGATGCTGTGGCAGGCGCCGCAGCTCATGCTCTGGCTGCTGGCCAGCTGCACTGTCAGTTGGGCACCGCAGTTTGGACAAAAGAACTGGCGGCCGGCCTCGTCCTTGACGGACTGATCGCGCAGACCGCTGAGCTTGAGTTCGTCGAGCAGAACTGATTGACCGATGGACACCGCGGGTGGTTGGCTGCTGTAGTCAATGCTGAGCACTTCGCCCGGGGCTAGCCCGATGGCCCCGCCGCCCTGGCTGCGCAACTCGACCATGGCGAACCACTGGCCCAGCTGCGGCAGCCGGGGCAGTTCGCCCTGCGCTGACATCAAGGCCACCTGGTTGTTGGAGGCCACGCTGAAGGGCTTGCCCCCGATGGCCGTGGTAGCTCCGACCCGGAAGCGATCCGCACCCGGCAGCTCTCGCTGGTTCTCGAGCGCCGTGGCAAAGACGTAGGCACCGTTGTCTTCGCTCAGGAACGCGCTGGAGCCGTCCTCCAGCACCGCATGCCACTCGGTCCAGCTGCCTTCACCGTATTTGTACTGCAGACGGCCCACCAGCGTGAACGCCTTGCCTTTCCAGATGCCGGAGGTCTGCAGTTGCAGTGGGCTGTGGTCGTCAAAAAGCTCTGCCATCTTGCCCAGACGTGACAGCGTCTCGCCCGAACGTGCGACGGTGCTTTGGCAATAGCCGCAGACGGCATGGGTGGATTGCGCGCTCCGAAACTCTACCGGCGCGCCGCAACCCGGGCAGGGAGCCCGGTAAGCGCGTTGGGGTGAGTCTGTGGCCACGGTCA
>CAIQVX010000317.1 GCA_903875275.1 uncultured beta proteobacterium
AGTTTTGATTAAGCTTCAACAATATCATTCACTAAAACGAAAGTCTCCCATGTCCGCATCCTGGAAATTTGAAACCCTCTCCGTCCACGCCGGCTACTCGCCCGACCCCACCACCAAGGCGGTGGCGGTGCCGATCTACCAGACCGTCGCCTATGCCTTCGACAACGCGCAGCACGGCGCCGATCTGTTCGACCTGAAAGTGCCGGGCAACATCTACACCCGCATCATGAATCCTACGCAGGACGTGCTGGAAAAACGCGTCGCGGCGCTCGAAGGCGGCATTGCGGCGCTGGCTGTGGCCTCCGGCCAGGCGGCGGTGACCTACGCCATTCAGACGATTGCGGAAGCAGGCGACAACATCGTGTCTTCCACCGCTCTCTATGGCGGCACCTACAACCTGTTCGCCCACACACTGCCCCTGTCAGGCATCACAACGCGCTTCGCCGATGCGCGCAACCCTTCCAGCTTCGAGCCCTTGATCGACGAGAAGACCAAGGCAATTTATGTCGAGTCGCTGAGCAACCCGCAGGGCACCGTGGTCGATATTGCGCGCATCGCCGAAATCGCGCATCGCCACGGCGTGCCGCTGATTGTGGACAACACCGTGGCCACGCCCTACCTGCTGCGCCCCTTCGAGCATGGTGCCGACATTGTGGTGCACTCGCTCACCAAATACCTGGGCGGCCACGGCACTTCACTGGGCGGTGCCATTGTGGACTCCGGCAAGTTCCCGTGGGCCGAGCACAAGGCCAAGTTCAAACGCCTGAACGAACCCGACCAGAGCTACCACGGCGTGATCTATACCGAAGCGCTGGGCCCCGCCGCCTACATCGGTCGTGCCCGCGTGGTACCGCTGCGCAACCTGGGCGCAGCCATTTCACCGTTCAATGCCTTTCTGATTCTGCAAGGCATTGAGACCCTGTCACTGCGCATGGAACGCATCAACGACAACACGCTGAAAGTTGCGCAGTTCCTGCAGAAGCAGCCCAAGGTCGCCTGGGTCAACTATGTCGGCCTGGCCGACCACCCTGATCACGCACTGGCGCAAAAATATCTGGGTGGCAAGGGCTCCGGACTGCTGACTTTTGGTGTGAAGTCGGCACCGGGTCAGGGCCGCGTGGCCGGGGCTGCGTTTCTGGACGCGCTCAAGCTCTTCACGCGACTGGTGAACATCGGCGACGCCAAGTCGCTGGCCACGCATCCGGCCTCCACCACGCATCGCCAGCTTTCGCCTGAAGAACTGGTCAAGGCCGGCGTATCCGAAGACGCGGTGCGCCTGTCGGTCGGCATTGAACATATTGACGATCTGCTGGCTGATCTGACGCAGGCGCTGGCTGCGGTCTGAGTACCGCCCGAGACAATCTCAACCTTGCTGCGGCAAGTGGCCAGTCGCGGGTGAAATTTGGTGGGCAGGTCATTCAAGATACATGAGAGTCGCACATGACGGGCGCCTCATCGCCCTGATCTTTGCCATTTTTGTAGGCGATCCTGGCGAAGACTGCCCCGAACCAAGTTCTCAAAGCCAATACAGATCTGAAAGATCCGGCTCTTTCCCGAAATGTGATTACATCGTCAAGTGCTTTGCCTTGCGTGTGGTCGCAGGCACATGGACAGTTTCGCCCTTGATTGCATCCGGCTCGAAGATTGTGGTGTTCACAGCAGGTTTTCAAAACATTCTTCCTCGTTTAAAACACCCAACCCAGTTGCAGCAAGAAGTTGTCCTGAGACGTGGGTTCACTGGCAGCAGGCGTTGTCTCCAACCGATGCGCCAGATTCGCCCGGATGATGGCCTTGCCGTAATTGGCCGACCAACCCACGCCCACATCACTGATGCTGCGGGTGCTGTCTGTTGCCAAAGGCTGGGCCGCCTTGGCCTGACCCCAATTCGCAAACAGCGTCCAGCTGCTTTGCAACTTACCCCAAGTCGGCAAAGCGCGGGCAAGTTCCAGGTGCACCAAGGTCGCATTGGTGCCGATCAACTCACCCGAGGGGTACGCCATAACCGCTGATGAACCCGACACCGCCATGCGCTCGCTGCTATCGAGATTCTTGCCGCTGAGTGACTGCTGGGTGTTGAGCGAAGCGGTCAGGCTAAACGCATTGGGCAACAGACTGACCCGACTCAGGCTCAGGCTGGCTTTGCTAAAGCTGCCCTGTGTGTTGGCGCCAGCCGCATCCAATGCCAAAGCAGCTGCGTCGTTGATCTTGAGTTCGCCAAGTGTCAGGTTCGCACTCACCCGCGTGAGGCCATCAAAACCCAACAAGGGGGACTCATCGCGCAGCAGCCAGCACGCCGTGATGGCGCTGGAGGTCTTGGGCGTGCGGGTACTGGTGGAATCCACCTTGTCCAGCAAGTCCTTGTAGGCCACGTTCACACTGACTTCCATGGTCTGGGCCCGGATGCGGCGCACCGGGTAAGTCACGGTGGCATCAAACGACTGCGCGGTGCCCTTGGCATCGAGGTTCCTGTAGGTGTCTCCCAACGCGTACTGGGTTGAGCCCAGTGCAATCTCGCCGCGCAAGCCGTTCGGGGCGAGTGGTTTGCCGTAACTCAGACGGCCATTGAGCAGCCCACCCGACTCGGTGGCCATGCCACTCAGGGATAAGCGGTCACCCCGACCGGTAACGGAGTTGGCATCGGCGTTGAAACTCACGCGGTTCTTGCCGGTGTAGACCGAGCCAAAGTTGTCCAGCATGACATAGCCGCTGTAGGCCGCTGTTGCTTGTGTGTCCACCGCAAAGTCGGACGTGCCCACTTTGCTGCCTGGCATCACATCGGCCCGGGTGACCTGCACGCCTGGGGTGTCGTTGATGATGAGCATGGCACGCTCCAGCGTATCAAGGGACACGATGTCGGCGCTCCTCACGTCGTCCAACATGCCCTGCACGATGTCGTCACGCACCAGCGATTGGTTCTTCAGATGGAACTCGCCGTAGTTACCTTCAACCACCCGCATCTTGATGTTGCCACTCAATACTTCTTGTGCGGGGATATACGCCCGTGCCACAAAGTAGCCGTTTGCGCGGTAGTGTTTGGTAATGCGCTGGGCCAGTGCTTCTAGTTCAGCCAATGACAAGGTCTTGCCTGCCCCATCCGCCACTAAAGCAGCCAGGGTGGCCGTGTCAACCACCCGGTTGCCGATGACTTCGATTTGCTTGACCAAGACTGTGGGGCCGGATGGCAAGGCGGTCATGGGGGCTTCGATCTTTTGCACGGAGCCAATCTGGGGCAATGTGGGTGCAGGTTTCGACGGCACAACCGGGGGTTGCGCCTGGCGCAGGGCGTCTCCGCTGTTAGGCAGTGTTTGGGCGTTTACAAAACTTGCGGCAAATGCCAAGGACAAGCAAAGCGAAAGGCGGGATAGTTTGATGTGTGTGGTGTGCATGATGGAGTGACTGCTATTAGTTGGCTTGGACGACGAACAGTTCTTGCTCGACGCCATCAGGAAGCCGAACGCCGCCGTTGACGATGTCTGCTAATGAATTGCGGCTCACGGGGACGCGCACATCCTGGGGAATCCCCGCTTGGGCAGGTGTTCCCCCCCCTTGGGAGGAGGACTGCAGCATGTTGCGCACTTGTGAAAGACTGACCACCTGGCTAGGTTCGCTGGCGTTGGGCGAAGAAATCACCGTCAGGGTGGTATTGGGCCCAAAGGCTGCAGTGATTTGCGGCAAGGGGTTGACCACGTTGACGATGCTGTCTGCGGGCCTGTCCCCAGCTGCGGTTGACGTGCTGACTTGTGCCGGCAGTGTCAGGCTTGGGTAGTTTGTTGCACTCCTGTTGGCCGGCACTTGCGTGGCTGTGTTGGCAATAGCCGCCTGCGGCAAGCTCAGCATCACGCTGCCGTTGACTGCACCTCCCGCCACCGTGTAGTTGGGGTTATTGAGGCTGATTCCTGCAATGCTTGCCAATGCCTCGCTGCCTACGGTGCTTGCAGCAAGAGTGGCGTTTCCAACCAAGGTGACGGTGTCCCCATTGACGGCGTTGGTCACCGTGAGCAGGTCGACCGTTGCGTTGGCGGTGCCATCGTATTCCCGGGTGGCACCTGCGACCGTGGCAATCGCCACAGGCAGTGGTGTGACCGTGAGGTTGCCATTGACATAGCTGATGCTGTAGTTGCCAGGAGCGAAGGTGCCGCCAGTGGCGGTACTGGCAACAATGCCATACGGGCTGCCCGTGACACCGGCACTGGCTGCTGCGCCGGTGCTGGTTTCGGTGACGCTGCCTATGGTTTGGCCAGCCACCAGACCACTGGCGGTAAAGCCTGTGAGTGTGGGTGCTTGGCCGTAGACCTTGCTGGCGTTGCTGGCCGTTACGGTCAAGGCGGCTGGGCTGACGGCCACACTACCACTGGCTGTGCCACCGACCACCGTGTAGTTGGGGTTGCTTGTCGTGAGGCCACCCATGCCGCTGACGGTTTCAGTGCCTGCATTAGCGCCCACCAGCGTGGTCGATCCGCCCAAACTGACAGTGTCGCCATTGATGGCATTGGTGACGTTGAGCAGGCTTGAGGCTGCGTTTGTCGTGCCGTCATACACACGGGTGGCTCCAGTGTTGGTCGCAACCGCGATGGCGAGCGGCGTGACGGCGAGGTCGCCATTGACATAGCTGATGCTGTAGTTGCCAGGAGCGAAGGTGCCGCCAGTGGCGGCACTGGCAACAATGCTGTACGGGCTACCCGCTACGCCTGCTGTGACGGCCGAGCCGGTGCTGGTTTCGGTGACGCTGCCTATGGTTTCACTGTTTTGCAGGGCACTGCTGGTGAAACTGCTTAAGGTGGGTGTCTGGCCATAAACCTTGCTGGCGTTGCTGGCCGTTATGGTCAAAGGTGCGGCACTAACGGTGAGGTTGCCGTTCACATACGTGATGCTGTAGTTTCTCGCATCGAAGGTGCCGCCAGTGGCGGCACTGGCAATAATTCTGTACGGGCTGCCCGTGACACCGGCAGTGGCCACTGTGCCGCTGCTGCTCAAGCTGGCACTGCCAATGGTTTCACTGTTTTGCAGGCCACTGACGCTGTACGCCGTCAGTGTCGGCGTCTGCCCGTAGACCTTGCTGACGTTGCGCGCGGTCACGGTCAAGGGTGCGGGGCTGACGGTCCAGCTCACAGCACTGCCCGGTGACAAGGTGAACGCGCTGTTGCCCAGCGTGATGCCGCTGCTGTAGGTCAGGCTGTAGATGCCTGCGCTGTCGCTTGACGTGGGGGCGCCGCTCCAGGTTACGGTGCCGGTGGGGGAGGCATTGGTGACCGCAGTGCCGGCACTGGCTGCGTCATAAAAGGCGTAACCAAAGCTGGGGGTGCTGCCGTAGACGCTGCTGCCACCGCCGGTGAGGCGCAGGTAGATGGGGCTGGAGTCAACGGGAAGCGGTCCAACGGTGTAAATGAAACCAGCCGGATCAAGTCCATCGTTGACGGTGGCAGGATTCACCAATGTGTTGGCGGGGTTGTCAAGCTGAATGCGATAGGGCCAGTACCCGCCCTCGGTGTTGTTCACGAAATTAAGTGTTGTGCCACCACCCACCAGAATTTCTCCACCCATGTTCAACACACGCCCACCGCCTGCAAATGCAGCGTCAATAACCAATGACCCTGTGGTTCGCAAGACGCCCCCGACGGTGGAGGTGATGGCTTCGCAGTCGGTCTGACAGCTGCTAGCGCTCGTCCAAGCCTGGGACTGCCCACGCAGTTTGATATCGCCACTGCCAGTATCAATGTTCGCAGAACCCAAAACAATGCCCGCTGCAGGGCCGGAATTTTCACTTCGGGAAGCCCATCCCGAACCTACGGTTAAGTTATTCCATGTGTCGGTAGCCATGCCGCTCATGGGCGAGCCGCCAATCCACAAGTGGCCGTTGTTTGTCTTGATGACCGTTGTGTCAGACAGCGTCACACTGGCGTCTCCAAAGCTGTTGGTGCCCTGATCGGTCCACAACACCAAGTTCAGTTTCTTGGTATTGCCGCCTTGCGTTGCATCAATGCCTACCCCGTTGCCAAAAGTAATTTTGCCATTCACTCTAAGTGTCAAAGTGCGGTCGGAGCCCAGGTCTGCGTTGGTAATCAGGCTTGAATTGAAGCTAATTTGATCGGGTGCCCCGGAAAAATTTCCAAATGAGCCGACGTAAATATCGATGTCGGAGCTGCCAAGGTTGTTGCGCAGCGTCTCCACCCCCATGCCGGAGCCTGTTTGCACGCCGGTTCCCGCGTCAATGGCGAAGTCAGTTGGGTCAATCAGCCACTTCCCGGAGCGGCCGCTGGGGGCATTGGTCGTGACCCGAGTGCCATTGGCAACGGATACGGATGCCGCACTGGTCTCCACAAACCCGCCATTACCGCCATTAGGTGCCGACGCATCCAGCGTGCCACCCACTTCAGTGCGGTTGTTGTCCATGCCACCCAGCAGGTAAATCTTGCCCTCTTTGTCGGCAATGGTTTGGGCGCGCACCTCTCCGGTGTTGTTCACCACCGTCGCCATCACCGCATCCAGCCCCTTGGCGGTCAGCACCACCAAACCGCCATCGGCGTAGATGGCCTGTTTGTTCTCCACCAGTGCATTCAATGTGCCCTGGTCGATGGTGACGCCCAGCAACGAGTCGCCATTGAAGTTCAGGCTGACCTGGTCGCCTGCCGCCAGGATGGCGGTGCCCAAGCGGGCGCTAATGACGCCTTCGTTCTTCACCTGATTGCCCAGCAGCGCCACGTAGCCGCCGTCTGCGGCGTTGATGGTGCCCAGGTTGATGACGCTGGCCTTGCTGCCGTTAGCAGTGAAGGTGTTGCGCCCCGCCATGAAGTCGGCATCGCTGACGTTCAGGGTAGAGGCCACCAGACCGCCGACGTTGACGCTGGAAGTGCCGGTGAACAGCACGCCGTTGGAGTTGAGCAGAAACACCTGGCCATTGGCGTTCATGGCACCGGCAATCACCGATTGTTCAGTGCCGACCACGCGGTTAAGGATCACCGACGAGGCATTGGGCTGCTGGAAGTTGACCGTGGCGTTGCCGCCGACCGAGAAGCTTTGCCAGTTGATGGCGGCCTTTTGCGTCGACTGCTGCACGGTCAGTGTGTTGGCGGTGCTGCTGATGCTGGCTGCGCCGGCGCTGACCTGCCCGCCGCTTGGCAAGACATTCATGTCAACCGCGAGCGCTGGCATCGCGCTGGCAGCTAGCAAGACAGAAGCAAGAAGCGCTTGCGTCCTGGCGGCTTTACCACCTGATTTGCCGCGTCCGCGCGCACTCTCGCAGACCGCGACCAGTGCTTGCAGCGTCGGGTTCCAGACGAGTCGATAGACGTGGTTCATTGCGCATTCCTTCGGTAAAGTTTTGGGGTACCAAATTGTCAAACCCTCCTGGTGATGGGTCTATCGACATCACGAAGACGCGTATCGGAATTGCGCAGAAACTGAAAATAAAGAACGCATCCTGAAACAAGTTGCCAGGATGGGCGCCACCTGAGCCACAGGCAAGTTACCTAAAGCTCAGTGGTGTTGGCGGTCGCGGGTTTGCGAGGGCAGTTCGCCAAATTGGCGTCGGTAGTAGCGCGCAAAGTCGCCCTGATTCGGGAAATAGGCCCCCGCCAGCGACGTGACCGATTCAAAAGGATCGGCCTTAATGAGCTTGGCGCGAACGACGTGCAGCTTTTGCTCGATCAGCCACTGCATGGGGGTGCAGACCAGTTGTTTTTTGAATGCCAGTTGCAGGCTGCGTGCAGACAGGCCGCTGAACACCTCGAGATCAGTTAGCGTCAGGCTGGCGTCCAGATTTGCGTGCATGTAGTCGCACAGCCGCGCGACGAGCGCTGCAGTGGCAGTGGTGCAAGGCAGATCAGCTTGGGGCAAAAAGGCATCGGGGCGCAACAACATGGCGATGTGGCGGTAGAGCATGTCTTGCACGCCTAACTGGGTCAGCACCCTGGCATCGCGCTGATGCAGGTCGATGAGCGTGCCCACGTGCTGCAAGACGGCGCTAAAAGGCTGGCCAGCCACTGCCAACGGGGCGACGCGCGGATTATCGAGTTGCAGGTCAAGCACGGCGTTGCCAGGCAGGCCGAGCATGGCGCGTGCCGTTTGTTCCAGCAGCAGGGGCTCAAACTGAAGCGAGACATGATTACGCGTGCCCCCGCCGCCCTTGAACTGGCCACTATTCTGCGGAAAATACATGCTGCCCAGACCGGGGCCACAAAGATGGGGTCGGCCTTCCACCAAGCAGTTGAAATCACCGGCAAGGGGAAACATCAGCGTTGCGCTTTGAACCCTGGATCGGTCGATATAGGTCGGAGACATGACTAGCGTTGTCAGCTGCATCAATGGCAACTTCAAGGTGCTGAGCTTGCTGCTGAAGGCGCTTGGACTGCCAATCGGATCGTATGCATTGACCCCAGGTGCGACCTGGTTCATGCGATCTCCAAAAACCTTGTAATCTGTCTGCCTTGCAGCATCGCTCTCGCCAAAAAGCAGCGCAGGAAGGGTGGGGGACGTATCAGACGGGCTCATAGCACCGACTGGCGCCAGAGTTGAAGTATTGGCGCCGCCCAGCGCACAAGCGTCTGGCACATACCTGCTTCGATAAAGTTTGACTGTATCGCGCCCCATCTCAAGACCTTTGTCGAGACCGATCAGTTGGAGGCAACGCCAGCATGAAGTACGTCCGTTTCAGACTACTTCTCGGCAACCCCGCTGGCATGGCTTTCTTGAAAAAAAGTCGTAGCCCGGAAGCTTTGCGTCGCCGGCTTGCACCGGTTTTGCCCTTGTTCGATTGCTTTACGAAAAACAACCGATCCCCACTTCTGGGGCGCCGTAATTTTAGCTTGCTTTCCGATGAGGACCAAATGAAGCTCACTTGCAAAGTTTTCTCATTGGCAGTTCTGTTCTCTTCTACTGCTACATTTCTGGCAGATGGACACCCCGGGCGGTCGAATTCACGTACTATTCAACACCGAAACTGGCACGATCTGCGCCACCGCCGATTTCTCCGTCCTCCGGCTCGATCCAACGGTGCGCAAATTGCAGCCTTTTCTTGCCAAGGTGGCGCTGCGGGCGACTGAACTGAAATTGCCGCCACTGAAGTTGTAACGAATCAGGTCAGGCGTCAAACGGGTCCGACAGATTCTGCCGCACGACCCAGGCGGCAACCAGCAACAGGATTCCCAGCGTCAGAAAGACCGCATTGATCCCGTACGCCAGGCTGATGATGCCACCGGCGATCGGCCCGATTGCGGCGCCGGTAAAGCGGAAAAAATTGTAGGTGCCGACCGCTGTCGCCTTCTCGTGCTGGAACAGGTTGACCAGGATGGTCGATTGCACTGGCAGGCTGCAACCAAGCAGCAGGCCGTACACCAGCAGGAACGCCAGCAGCAATGGAATAGCCATCAGGTTGGCCGACAGCGCCAGCCAGAACAGTAGCACATTCAGTCCAATCCCGAACGAGCTGGCGCCAACTATCCTGGCCCTTCCCCAGTGTTTTTGCCAGCGACCGCCGAGGCTAATGCCTGCTAGGATGCCGGCCGTCAGTGGCAAGAAGAAGAAGCCTTCGGATGGTGCGGATTGCGAAAACAAGGCAGTCAGCAGCGTCGGCAGGAATACCAGGAAAACGTAATAGCCGAGAAACTGGCCGAAGCCGAGCACGATGAGCGAGAAGGCTGCGCGGTTGGCCAGTATCCGCCGAAAGGTCTGCAGCGTGATCCGCACTGGTACTACGCCTTGCGGCAACGTTTCGGCCAGTCGGCTGCGGTTGTAGAGCCAGACGGCGATTCCGGCCGCGGCGAGCAACGCAAACGCCCATTGCCAATGCAGATAGGCGGCGATCAGGCCGCCTACCACCGGCCCGAATACCGGGCCCAGGAAGGTCACAGTCTGAAACACACCCATCGCCGCGAGGCGCTCCTGCGGCGGATAGATGTCGCCGACCACGGCCGGCGCAACCAGCAGCGCGGTACTGATCCCGATCGCCTGCACCACGCGCCCGCCCAGGAAGACCCAGTACGACGCGGCAAACAGGCAAAGCAATGAACCGAGCGAAAAGACGATTAGCCCAGGCAGCAGGATTGCACGCCGACCCCAGCGGTCCGCCATCGGCCCGACGACAAAATTGCTTAACGCCAGAATGGCAGTAAACAATGAAATCGTCAGGTTGACCATGACGGTGTTCACCTGAAAAAACGTGCCCAGCTCAGGTAGGCTGGGCGCGTATACGGTTTGCGAGAAGGGCCCCAGAAAAGCCGCTGCCGCCACGCCTACCAAGACGGTTTTGTTCGATACGGACATGTTTTATTTCTGTTTGAGCTGAAAGTTTTGTGGCGTATGTCGAAGCTCGAATAACCCTAAATCCGGCAGTTATCTGGCCCGAGGTTGACGCTGCCGGGGCCAGGCCTTTCAGGCGGCAACCCGGATTCAGTGCTGTAGCGGTGGCGCACCATCTCGGAAACGCAAAGGCCGCGATCGCTAGCCTCAAGAGCGCCGATTAGGCGACCATGTTCCACCACCAGTGTTGCTTTCTGGTTTGAAGCACGGCTGTACTTGGTCCACATCGACGATTCCATCATCGACAAGATCTGGCAAGAGCCTCATCCTAAAGCAGTCAGAGCCGTCTGATGCATCGCAGCCAGGCGGGCGCGCTGAAGTTTGCCTGTAGCCGTTAGCGGGAGCGCGCTGACCCAGTGCAGCCAACGCGGACGACGATAGCCCGGCAACGCCTCGATGGCGGTCTGGATGCGCTGCTGGGCCACAGTCTGCTGCTGCGGCGCAGCAACAAGCAGCAGAGACAGCGCCGTCAGCCCCTCTGGCGTCAGCACGCCAACGCAGGCCAGTTGCACCACACTTTCAGCGGCGGCGCTGCTGAGTGCCTGCTCGACCCACAGTGTGCTGACCCAGCGCCCACTTATTTTGAGCATGTCGTCCATGCGCCCGGCAAATTCAAGCTGACCGTCGGAGCGGCGCAGGAACATATCGCCGGGGCG
>CAIQVX010000318.1 GCA_903875275.1 uncultured beta proteobacterium
CCTCGTCACGCTGCTGGCCATCGTCAACCCGCTGGCCATCGTGCCCTTCTTCATTCATTACACGCAGGACTTCTCGCGCGAACAGCGGCGCCGCACGATCTGGATCTCGTCCTTCAGCTGCTTTGTCGTGATCGCCGTCAGCGCACTCATGGGCCTGCACATCCTGAGCTTCTTTGGCATTTCGCTGGCAAGTTTTCAGGTCGGTGGCGGCATGCTGCTGCTGACCTCGGCACTGGCCATGCTCAACGCGCAACCGGCCGAAGCCAAATCGAACGAAGAAGAAATGCACGATGCTGCAGCGCGCGCCAGCATCGCCGTGGTGCCGCTTACCATTCCGCTGCTGACCGGTCCGGCCACCATGTCCACCGTGGTGATTTATGCCGACAAGGCCAAAACTTTCTGGCAGCTGAGTACGCTGGTCGCTTACGGCGTGGTCATCGCCCTGGCCACTGCCCTGTGCTTCGCGCTGGCACAACCGATCGCGCGCTTTCTCGGTAAAACCGGCATCAATGTCATGACCCGCCTGATGGGGTTGATTCTGGCCGCGCTGGCCGTGGAAGTGATGTCCGACGGCTTGGTCAAGCTGTTCCCGGCCTTGAGCCGGTAAGGTCGTTACGCCAATCGTATTTGGGTACTCTTCATGAATCATTCAAAAGCATTTTCGATAGGATGCCGAGCATGAAACAAATAGCGACTTTTTTGGCTCTTGTCGCCTCAGTTTCATTCATTCTTGCCGAGCCCTTTGATCCAAAGGCATGCCATAGACGATGCATGGAAATTAGGGACGATAAACAATTGTGCGATCACATCTGTTATGGAAAAAAGGATAGCTCCACGCGGTCTCGTGACAATGCCGCATCTTCTCCCAAGTCTGCAGCTTCCCAAGAGCGCATGTGAGCCCAAGTATTCGCATCGTCGTTTCTGCCGGAGCGTGTTTGGTATTTTTGACATTTCCCAAAGTGGGCGGCACCGCTGAGACGGCGACAGGGGCAGTGATGGCACAACCTGCTCCGTCATCCAGCAATCAGCTACCGAAAGTCGATGTATCAGCCGCGACTGACAATGAACTTCGCCGGGATTTTGTCGCCGGCAAGCTCATCATTGGGCGAAAAGCCATTGACGATAGTGGAGTGCAAAGTGTTTACGATTTGCTCAAACAGCAACCGTCAATCACGGTGGCTGCAGATGGACGTCTTGGTTTGATCGGACTACCTGGGTACACCCAGATACTTGTCGACGGTGCACCTCCAACCTCGGGCAAAAGTCCGATGGAGCTGGACGTAATACACGTCGAGCGCATAGAAATCGTCAAGTCCTCGTTGGCTGAATTTGGTCCGTATGGCACCGCTGGCACCATTAACATCCTGACACGCAAACCCAGCAGCAAGACGAGTTCCCAACTGCGGTTGACTACCTCCGGTGGCGCAGCCATACAAAGTGCAAATCTGGGGGGGTCCGTCAATCAGGCGGAGGCAGGCTCGCCACTGCGTTGGAACGCTCAGCTTTCTGCTGGTCAAACAAAAAAAATGGAACGGGGTGAGACGGTGCTTTCAACGCAGTTGTCCAGCATGTCGCCTCATGACACAACACGTAGCGACGCGAATGTGCAAAGCAACAGCCCAATGATCTCGATCAATGGCAGTCTCGCTTGGCAGATGGGAGCACACAACCAATTCGATCTAGCCCCCTCGCTCGTGGCAAGCAAAATTGACTCCCTCAGTGCGGAACATTACCTTGGGGCGGTGCCGACCGGGAGTCTCGTTCAATACGAAGCTAAAACTGACAGGACTCTTTTGAGCGTCTCCTTGCCCCTGAAATGGACGCTCAAGCCTGACGGGAGCCACAAGCTCACGCTCCGCTATTCACCCACGCGGTATTGGTTGACCGATCAGATACAACGTGAAGACCTGATCTTCGCACAGCCCAACCTGCAGTGGCTGTCGACGCAGCGCGCTACCCATAGCGTGGACTTTCTCAAGGCGGACTACTCACGTGATATCGGTGAAGACCACGAGTTCAAAGCCGGTGCAAGTTTCGGACGCAATCACGGCCGGGTCGATCTCTCCAGTTGGGTTAATGATTTGCCAGACCTCAGCTTGCATGACCTTGGCTCAAATCGAGAAGAGTTGAGTCGGAAATCTTCATTTTTTGTTCAAGACGAATGGAGTTTTAACAAGCAGTTCGCCTTCAATGTGGGTATGTCAGGGGAACAAAACCAAGTCGATATCCACGAAGGTTCCTATGACTCGACATCGCGCTATACGCTGTTGGCACCATCGGCGCATTTTGACTGGAAACTGGAGGGCGATAGCAAGCGACATGTCCGCATCAGTTTGGCAAGAACATTCAACGCACCATTCGTTGATCAACTGAGAATTCGACCAACGATTAACCCATTGGCGTCGTGCCCAATCAATGGACTGTGTGGTACTAACAAGATTGAATACGCGGACATTGCGGGTAACCCTGGTCTCAGGCCAGAAAGTGCCTCAGGGGTCAATGTCACTTATGAACAGCACTTCGGGGAGGAAAGTCTGATCAGCGTGGACATCTACTCTCGAACTCTGGATGACGTGATTGGGACTGACCTTCAACTGCAAAGCGTACCGTGGGCACAAGTACCCCGCTATGTTGCGCGCCCTGCCAACCTCGGTGCAGCCTGGATTCGCGGTTTGACATTGGAAACACACTTGAATCTACGGGAGTTCTGGAAAGACGCGCCCAGACTGGCCTTCCGCAGTGGCATCAGCTTGGCGAGATCCTGGATTTCGGCACTACCAGCACCAGACAACCAGATGGCAGACCAAAGACCCTGGAGTGCCAAGCTGGGCGTGAAGTACAAAATGAACGGCTTGCCTATCGAGTTCAGTGCAGATACCAACTGGGCACCAGCCGGCTGGATTCGTTCCAGCATAGAACGCCGCCTATACAACGACCGACGCTTCGATTTGGACATGCAAGCGGCTTGGGTTGTCAGCCCGGACATGCGCTTGCGGTTTTCCGTTGATGGCCTGATGTCTGCCAGACCTTTGAGCGTGGAAGAGCTCAGCACAACCAATGAGACCGTAACCCGAGTAGTGATGAAGAACTCCTATGTCAAGCTGGGCCTGCGGCTCGAGTTGAAACTATGAAGCCACTACTCGCAATGTTCCTTACCTGTTCTGCGAACCGCGGTGCGCCCAGCCCGTGGTGTGCTTCTCGATCCTGGCGAACAGCTCATACATCAGCATCGCCATCGCGCCCACCACCAGCAGAC
>CAIQVX010000319.1 GCA_903875275.1 uncultured beta proteobacterium
CTGCACCTCAATCATCTCCAGCGGCACGCGCCCCGGGTTCTCAAGCCTGTGCGTCGTCCCCAGAGGGATGAAGGTGGACTGGTTTTCCGAGAGCAGCAGGGTTTCATCGCCGCGTGTCACTTTTGCCGTGCCGCGCACCACTATCCAGTGCTCGGCGCGATGGTGGTGCATTTGCAGCGACAGCGTGCCACCCGGTTTCACCACAATGCGCTTGACCTGAAAGCGCTCCCCGGCGTCGATGCTGTCGTACCAACCCCAGGGGCGAAAAACCTTGCGATGGATCGATCCCTCGGCGCGTCCCTGTTTCTTCAGGCTGTCAACAATCTTCTTGACGTCCTGGGTTCTGTCCTTGTGCGCCACCAGAATGGCATCGGCGGTTTCCACCACCACCAATTCGCTGACACCCACGCAGGCGATCAGCCGGCCTTCCGAGAAGGCCAGTGTGTCACGGCAGTCTTGCAGCATCACATCGCCCTGGGTGACATTGCCCGCCTGGTCCTTGGGCAGAACCTGCCACAAGGCATCCCACGCTCCCACATCCGACCAGCCGGCGCTCAGGGGAAGCACCACACCCGGCGGTAACGAACCCGGAGCAGCCCCAGCGCTGCTGGTGCCTGCTGCAATACGCTCCATGACCGCGTAATCGATGGAGTCACTGGGACACCTGGCAAACGCCTCTTTTTCGACCCGAATGAACTCGCCATCGGTGGCGCCGTGCTCCCATGCACTTTGGCATGCCAGCAGAATATCGGGGCGGCAGACCTGCATGGCGTCCAGCCAGACCGAAGCGCGCATCATGAACAAGCCACTGTTCCAGAGATAGGTGCCGGCCGCAAGGTATTCCCGTGCTGTAGCCAGATCCGGTTTTTCGACAAATCTGGCGATCCGCCGGACGGCTGCCTGGGTGCCAGAGGCCGTGCCGTAAGTGGTGCCCGACTGGATGTACCCGTAGCCGGTCTCGGGAGAGTCCGCCGTGATGCCAAATGTGACGACAGCGCCGGCGTCGGCAAGTTCTGCTCCCTGGCTGACGGCGGTCTGAAATGCGTCGACGTCGGTAATGACATGGTCTGAAGGCATGACCAGCAAAACCGGGTCGAGCTGGTTCCGGCGGGCGGCGAGGGCTGCCAGCGTAAGGGCGGGTGCGGTATTTCTTCCGGTCGGCTCCAGCACAATGCTGCCCGGCTTGCCCATCAGTCGGAGTTGCTCGGCGATGACAAAGCGATATTCCTCATTGCACACCACCATGGGTGCAGCCACATCGGCGCCCTGGACGCCATCGACCCGCCGCACCGTGGCCTGCAGCAGTGAGTCAGATCCGACCAGAGGCAATAACTGCTTCGGGTATTTCTCACGGGACAGAGGCCACAGGCGGGTGCCTGAACCACCGGACAGGACAACGGGTTGGATCAACATACTGTGCTTTCCCTGATCAGGCTCTGGCGTCGCCCCAACGCAATTGGGATGTGTCGTCACCGCGGTACAGCGTTTCGCCGTAGCGGTCGACGCAGTAGTCGGGGGAGACGATCATCTCGAAAAACCGCATGTCGGCGGCGATGCGGGTGTATTCAAAAAGGACGCTGCGTACCACCTTGGCGCCGGTGCGGATGTGGCTTCCGTGCCCAATCCAGGCGGGACCGATGATGGTGGCTCCGGGCTCGATGCGCACACTCGAACCGATGTAGACAGGGCCCTCAATGTTCACTTTGTCCCACGGGATCGAGGTGTTGAGTCCAACCCAGATGCCGGGCTTGACCTGGCGCCCGGGCATGGACATTTCTGCCACTTCGCCCCGCAACACGCGCTGCAGGACCGACCAATAGTCACTGACCCGACCGATGTCGATCCAGTTAAAGGGACGGTTCTGTGCGAAGAACGGCAAGCCGTGCTCCACCAGATCGGGAAACAATTGCGATCCAATGTCATAAACCGTTCCCGACGGGACCAGTCCCAGCACCGCAGGCTCAAAGATGTAGATGCCGGTGCTGGCCAGGGTCGACTTCGCATCCTCTGGCCGGGGTTTTTCCTGAAATGACTGTATGTGTCCATCGGGCGCTGCCACGACGATGCCGTAGCTTTGCACATCGGCCAGCGGTACGTCCAGCGCGACAACGCTGGCGATGGCGTTCTTCGCCTTGTGCTCGGCCAGTGCGGCAGTGATGTCGAGATCGATCAGTGCGTCACCGCACAGCACCAGGGTGGGCTCGTCAAAAAACCCGCTGAAATCCTGAATCCGCCGCATGCCGCCCGCAGAGCCCATGGGGCGCGGCAGGATGTCACCGTGGTCGCGCACGCCCTCGTAGGAATAACCAATTTGCACGCCCCAGCGGTGGCCATCGCCAAAATACTCCTCAATTTTCTGGTGATGCCAAGCCACGTTGACCATGATCTCGATGATGCCGTGGCGAGCCAGATGCTCGATCAGGTACTCCATCACCGGCTTGCCCAGAATCGGCACCATTGGTTTGGGCAGGTCTCGCGTCAGGGGGCGCACCCGCGTGCCCTGACCAGCGGCCAGAATCATTCCTTTAGCCATGGTTCAATCCACCTTTGATACTCATATTGCCAGTTCCTTGATTTATTGCAGTTCAAATCATCGCATAGCCGTTCGGATTGCTGCTCTGCCAGTGCCAGGTGTCTTCGCACATGGTCTGGAGTCCGCGCTGGGCACGCCATCCCAGCAGGGCTAGCGCCTGGGATGGATCGGCGTAGCACGAGGCAATATCACCAGCACGGCGTGGGCCGATCCGGTAGGGCACAGGCCGACTGCTGGCCGCTTCGAACGCCTGCACCATGTCAAGCACGCTGTAGCCGACCCCGGTTCCCAGGTTGATAGAGAGACACTCGGTGTGTTGCTGCAATCGCTCCAGCGCCTTCAGGTGCCCCAGTGCCAGGTCAACCACATGGATGTAATCCCTTACTCCGGTCCCGTCCGGGGTGGCATAGTCGTTGCCCCACACATTGAGGAATTCACGCCGGCCGACTGCGACCTGTGCCACAAAGGGCATCAGGTTGTTGGGCGTACCGCGCGGATCTTCACCGATCAAGCCGCTGAGGTGGGCGCCCACAGGGTTGAAGTAACGCAGAATGCTCAGGCGCCAGGTCGGATCACTGCGGTACATATCCCGCAGTATGTCCTCGATCATCAGTTTGGTTCGCCCGTAGGGGTTTGTCGCCGACAGGGGATGCTGCTCAGTCAGCGGTAGTTGCTGCGGATCACCGTAGACAGTGGCTGAAGAACTGAACACCAGCGTCTTGACGCCGCATTCGGTCATGGCCTGCAGCAGGCGAACCGAACCGACCACGTTGTTGTCGTAATAGGCCAGCGGATTCTGCACAGACTCGCCGACGGCCTTGAGACCGGCGAAATGAATGACCGCTGTCGCGCCGCTGCTGCGCAACGCTCTCGTCAGGGTTGCTGAATCCCGAATGTCCCCTTCGACCAGAGTTGGCCTCTTGCCGGTGATGCGCTGCACCCTCGACAGTGCTTCGGCCTGGCTGTTGCAGAAATTGTCCAACACCGTCACATCGTGGCCCGCATTGAGCAACTCAACGCAAGTATGGGAGCCAATGTAGCCTGCGCCACCGGTGACAAGAATCATGGAAATGTTATGTGCTTCTGAAGTAGCACCGAGTTTAGCCCCGGTCGCCGGCAGGTGGACGACTCAATGATGTCGGGTTGATCAGGCTGCGGACTCCAGTGTGGAGGTGGCGTTTCGATCCTGACCAAGGATCCTGGCCAGCTGCGGCAAGGCAACTTCGAGCGCGGCCTTGAGCGTATGGGGTGGATTGATCACAAACATGCCACTGGCCGGCAATCCTGGACGGATCACCTCGCCCGCCTCATCGGCCGTCAGTTTGCTGGATTTGACCGTCAAACTGGCATTGAGCCAACGTCTGCCAAGCTTGGTGGCCAGCGTCTTGAGTTTGCGCGGAACGTCGTGCGCTTCGGGGCGCGGAATGATGGGATACCAGACGGCATAGGTGCCGGTGGCAAATCGTGTCAATGAATCGGCCACCATGGTGACGACACGGATGTAATCGGTTTTCATTTCGTAGCTGGGGTCGCTCAGCACGAGCGCACGCCGCGCCGGAGGAGGCAGGAACTTCTTCAATCCCTCGAAGCCGTCTTCCCTCAGCACCGCCACCTGGCGCCCCGCACCGAGTTGCGCGATGTTGGCGGACAGCGTCTTGGCGTCGGTCGGATGCAGCTCAAAAAGTTTGAGCCTGTCACGCTCACGCAGCAGTGCCTGGGTGATGAAGGGTGAACCGGGGTAAATTCTATGGCTGCCTTTGCCATTAAAGCCGGCGACCAGATTCAGGTAATCCTGAATCACGGGTGCCAGACCGTCCGGTAGAGGCTTTGCCGCGACCAGTCGCAAGAATCCCTCCGCCGCCTCGCCACTGGTCTCGGCGTAGTCACCGTCAAGCCGGTACAAGCCCGCCCCGGCATGGGTGTCAAAGACAGTCAGGGCAGTGTCCTTTTGCGTCAGATGCCGCATGATCGCGATCAACACCATGTGTTTGAGCACGTCGGCATGATTGCCGGCATGAAAGGCGTGGCGATAGCTGAACATGGCACCATGGTAACCGCCTTGGCTGGCGCGCCCACCATCGCCTCAGGGTGAATGCGGTGTGGATGCCTTGCGCTTGGCAAGCGGCGGTAGCAGGCAGCAAGCATCGACGATGCCTGCCAAATCCATTATAATGCCCGGCTTCGCAGCGCTTTTGTGGCTCCGCGGCGAAGTTTATTCCCCACCTAAGAGATTCCCATCAGAGGAACGCCGACCGTGGAAAAGAGCCCGACAAACCCTCTTTTTAGAGAAAACTCATGACCAAGACC
>CAIQVX010000320.1 GCA_903875275.1 uncultured beta proteobacterium
ACTGCCCAACCAACTGCACTGGTTTTACTGGGAGGGCTACAGCACCTGGCTCAGCGGCTTTTCGCTGTTCACGGTGAGCTACCTCTGGAGTGCCAGCACCTACCTGATCGACAAGTCACTGATGGACTGGGCTCCTGCCACGGCGATTGCGGTGGCGCTGTCCTTCCTTGTGCTGTTCTGGCTGCTGTACGACCTGATCTGCCGGGTGTTCGGTCAGCGCAAGCACGGCGAGCCCATCGTCGGGGCGCTGGTGTTTGCGCTGGTGTGCGTGGCGGCTTGGGCGGCCTGCCACTGGTTCGCCGGACGTGCGGCCTTTCTGCTGGTGGGGGCGATGCTGGCCACCAGCATGAGCGCCAACGTGCTGTTTTGGATCATCCCTGGGCAGAAGAAGGTGGTGGCACAGATCAAGGCCGGTGCGCCGGTGGATGCGATTCACGGTAAGCGTGGCAAGCAGCGCAGCGTGCACAACACCTATTTCACGCTGCCGGTGCTGTTTGCCATGCTCAGCGGTCACTACAGCTTCACCTACAGTCACCCGCAAAACTGGCTGGTGCTGGTTCTGATGATGTTTGCCGGTGCCGCCATTCGCCAGTTCTTTGTGATGCGCCACGGCTACAAGCTCGGGCGCAATGGCAATCCACTGGCTTACGCGCTGGCTGGCGTGGTGGTCATCGTCGCCTTGATCGTCTGGCTGCGCCCTGACCCGGCGCCTGTCTCTGCGGGCGGCAACGCCACCGCGCGCACCTTGCGCTACGCCGACCTGCAACCGGTGCTGGCACGGCGCTGCTACCTCTGTCACGGTGAGACGGTACAGATGAAGAATGTCCGCCTGGACTCAGCGCCCTACGTGAAAGCCTATGCGCAGTACATGTACCAGCAGGCTGTGGTGCTGAAACTGATGCCGATGAACAACGCCACCGGCATCACCGACGCCGAGCGACTGCTCATCAAGCAGTGGTTTGAGTCTGGCGCCAGGACCGACTGATTCAATCCACGCGCGCGCCAGAGGCCTTGACCAGAGCCTCGTACTTGGCACGCTCGTTTTTCATCAGCGTGCCAAATTCTTCAGGCGTGCTGGGCACGGGCTCGGCCAGCAGCGTGGCAAAACGGGTTTTGGTTTCGGGCGCATTCAGAGCCGCAACAAAGGCCTGGTTCAGGCGCACGAGCACGTCTTTGGGCGTGGCAGCCGGGGCTACCAGACCCCACCAGGTGTCGATGGCGAAGCCTTTGAGCGTGTCGGCCACCGGCGGGACGCCGGGCAGGGCGCTGGAATGCGCCAGGGTCGTGACAGCCAGCGCCTTGAGTTTGCCGGAACGGATGTTGGGCGCGGCCGTGGCGAGGTTGTCGAAGTTGAAATCGACCTGGCCGCTGAGCAGTGCCAGTTGCGCCGGCGCGCCGCCGTTGTACGGAATGTGCACGGCAAAGATGCCGGCGTCGCGCTTGAACATCTCGCCCGCCAGATGGCCGGCGCTGCCGTTGCCACCGCTGGCGTAATTGAGTTTGGCCGGGTTGACCTTGGCGTAGGCAATGAGTTCGGGCACGCTGCTGATTTTCAGGCGCTGCGCGGTTTCTGCGTTCATCACCAGCACATTGGGCACGCGCACCATCTGCGTGATCGGGGCAAAGTCGGTGGTGGCGTTATAGGGCATCTTGCTGTAGAGCCAGGGATTGACGGCATGCGTGGCGGTGGCCGCGATACCTATGGTCAGCCCGTCGGGTGCGGCCTTGGCCACTGCGTCGGCACCAATGTTGCCGCCAGCGCCGGGGCGGTTCTCGACAATGACCGTGCCCAGGCTGTCCTTCACCGCTGCCGCCAGGGCCCGCGCTGTGACATCGAGTGGTCCGCCGGCAGCGTAGGGAACGATCAGGCGGATGGGTTTGGCCTGGGCGTGCACCAGCGGCGCACTCAGGCAAGCCGCCAGGGTCAGGGTGGTCAGGAGCAGTTTTTTGCAGTTCATTCGGGTGCTTTCGTCAGTTTGTCAGCTTCGCTGGTGAAGGAGTCGGCGTAAAACTCGTCCGCCGGCAGTCCGGCCAGCGCGAAATCGCATTGCGCCGACTCGACCATGACCGGCAGGCCACAGGCGTACACCTGATGGCCGCCCAGGTCCGGCAGATCCTGCAGCACGGCGCGGTGAACAAACCCGGTGCGTCCGCGCCAGCCGTCCTCGGGCAAGGCGTCCGAGATCACCGGAACGTAGTGCAGCTGCGGCATTTCGGCGAGTCGGGAGCGCACCCAGTCGTCCAGGTACAGGTCCTGCGGCCGTCGGCCACCCCAGTACAGGGTGGCAGGGCGTGTGATGTTTTTCTGTTGCATGTGCTCGATGACGGCCTTGATCGGGGCAAATCCAGTGCCCGAGGCCAGCAGCACGATGGGCTTGCTGCTGTTTTCACGCAGATAGAAGCTGCCAAACGGTGCTTCGATGCGCAGAATTTCCTTTTCCTTCATGGCGCCGAACACGTGGTCGGTGAACTGGCCGCCCGGCAGGTGCCGGACATGCAGTTCCAGAACGCCGGGCTGACCCGCTGCACTGGCGGCATTGGCCATGGAATAGCTGCGCCGCACGGCGCCGGGCAGGATGAAGTCGAGGTACTGTCCGGCGTGGTAGTCCAGGCGCTCGTTGGCAGGCAATTGCAACTGCAAGCGCATCACATCCTCGGACTTGCGCTCGAGCAGGCTCAGACGCACTGGCATTTTTTTCACCGGAAAGGAGCCGGTCTGCGTCACCTGGCGTGACTCCAGAACCACATCGCTTTGCGCCACGGCGCAGCAGGTCAGCACCATGCCGGCGGCCTCTTCCTCCTCGCTCAGGGCCTTGCTCTGGTGCGCCCCGTGCTGCACCACGCCGCTGATTTTTCGGCACTTGCAGGATCCGCAGGCGCCGTCCTTGCAACCATACGGCAAACCCACGCCCTGCCGAATGGCTGCCGCGAGCAGGGTTTCGGCCCCGCTGGCGGTGAAACTGCGTGCACTGGGTTCGATACTGATCAAGAATTCGGTTGTTAGGCTGTTGCTGGTGCTCATCTTTTCTGTATCCTTGGGCCTTGTACCGTCTGTCAATGTGTGAATTCTGAAATTGGACCGATTTTGCCTTCAAACCAGAGCACCCACCCGATCCTGTACGCCAGCCGCTCGGGCGCCTTGCCGGCGCGGTTTCGGCGGATGCGTGTCCTGATTGTCGGCTGCGGCGATATCGGCCTGCGGGTGGCGCGAGAACTGCCCGCTGGCGTGCGGCTGCTGGCACTGAGCTCAAGCGAATCGCGCCTGCCCATGCTGCGTGCGGCCGGTATCACACCCTTGCGCGGCAATCTGGACGATGCGGCCTCACTGCGCCGGCTCGCTGGTCTGGCGCAGCGTGTGGTTCACCTAGCGCCGCCGCCTTCCGAAGGCTGGCATGACCCACGCACGCAGGCGCTGGTGCGGGCCCTGCGCCTGCGCAGCGCACCCGAGGTTCTGGTGTACGGCTCCACCAGCGGCGTCTATGGCGATTGCCAGGGAGAACTGGTCCGTGAAACCCGTGCCCCGGCTGCCGACACACCCCGTGCCAAAAGGCGGATCAGCGCCGAAGACACGGTCCGCTTCTTTGGCCGCGCCGCGCCGGTACGCACCAGCATTCTGCGTATTCCCGGCATCTACGCGACCGACCGGCCCGATGGCACACCGCGCGCACGCCTGCACAAGGGCATGCCGGTGCTGCGCGCCAGCGACGACGTCTACACCAACCACATTCAGGCCGATGACCTGGCGCGCGCCTGCATCGCCGCCCTGTGGCGCGGCCGCGCGCAGCGCCTTTACAACGTGAACGACGACAGCCGCCTGAAGATGGGCGATTACTACGACCTGGCGGCGGACCTGTACGGTCTGCCCCGCCCTGCGCGTTTGCCGCGCGATGTGGCCACTGCGCAGTTGCCGCTGCTCTTGCTGAGTTTCATGAGCGAGTCACGGCGCATGGACAACGCGCGCCTGAAGCGCGAATTGCGGCTGCGCCTGCGCTATCCGACGGTTGCGACCGGCCTGCTGGCGGGACAGGGATAATTCATTTTTGAAAGGGAAGCATCATGGCGAAAAGTAACAGGTACGTTTACTCCTTCGAAGAGGGAGACGGGAAGAACAGGCTGCTGCTCGGTGGCAAGGGCGCCAATCTGTGTGAAATGACACAGATTGGCCTGAATGTGCCGCCTGGCTTTACCATCACAACCGACGCCTGCAACGCATATCTGGAGAAAAACCAGTTGCCGGCAGGCCTGATGGACGAGATTCGCAGCTACATGACGGCGCTTGAAAAGAAGACCGGCAAGGGCTTTGGCGATGGCAAGAAACCGCTCCTGATTTCGGTACGTTCTGGCTCGGCGATGTCGATGCCCGGCATGATGGACACCATTCTCAACCTCGGACTGAACGAGGTGTCACTCAAAGGCCTGATTGCGCAGACCGGCAACCAGCGCTTTGCCTACGATGCCTATCGCCGCTTCATCCAGTTGTTTGGCAAGATTGCGCTCAATATCGGCGACGAGCATTTTGATGAGCGCATGGCGGCCATCAAGCGCAAGTACAGCGCACACCAGGACGTCGATCTGAGCGCCGAGAACCTGCAGGAACTTGCCGGCGAATTTCTGGCGATCGTCCAGGACCACACCGGCAAGCCGTTTCCGCAGGACCCGTTCGAACAGCTTGAAATATCGGTGGGCGCGGTGTTCCGCTCCTGGATGGGCAAGCGCGCAGTGGACTACCGCAAGCAGTTCCGGATCACCAAGGACCAGGCCAACGGAACCGCCGTCAATATCTGCACCATGGTGTTTGGCAACATGGGCAACGACTCGGGCACCGGCGTGGGCTTCACGCGCAACCCGGGCACGGGCGAGAACGTGATTTATGGCGAGTACCTGGTCAACGCCCAGGGCGAGGACGTGGTGGCCGGCATTCGCACGCCCAAGGCCATTGCCGAGATGGAACAGGAGATGCCCGAGATCTACCGGCAGTTGACGATGTTGCACAACCGGCTCGAGTCGCACTACCACGAGGTGCAGGACTTCGAGTTCACGATCGAGAAGGGCATTCTGTACTGCCTGCAGACGCGCAACGGCAAGATGAACGCGCGTGCCATGGTGCGGACCTCGGTCGAGATGTTCCATGAAGGACTGATCTCCAAGGATCGCGCCCTGCTGCGCGTCGAACCGGCGGTGCTGGAGCAACTGCTGGTGCCGCAACTGGCCCCCAACTTCCACGGCAAGTCGCTGGCGCAGGGGCTGTCCGCTTCGCCCGGCGCCGCCTCCGGCAAGATTGTGTTCGACGCCGACAGCGCCGAATTGCGTGGTCGCGCCGGCGAGAAGATCATTCTGGTGCGTGAGGAGACCAAACCCGAAGACATTCACGGCTTCTTCCAGGCGCAGGGCATTCTGACGAGCCGGGGCGGCAAGACCTCGCACGCGGCAGTGGTGGCGCGCGGCATGGGCAAGCCCTGCGTGTCGGGTTGCGAGCAGATCGTCATCAATGACCAGTTGCGCTGTGCCCAGATTGGCGAGACCACCCTGCAGGAAGGAGACGTGATCACCATCGACGGCAGCACCGGCCATGTTTACGCAGGTCACGTGCCCACGGTGGAGGCCGAAATATCCACAGAGATGGACCTGCTGCTGTCCTGGGCCGATGAGGTTGCCAAGCTCAAGGTCATGGCCAATGCGGATACGCCGGAAGACGCCCAGCGTGCGCGCGACTTCGGCGCCATGGGCATCGGGCTGTGCCGCACCGAGCGCATGTTCAACCGCACCGACCGCCTGCCCATCGTGCAGGAGATGATTCTGGCCGAGACGCCGGAAGAACGTCGATCAGCGCTGGAGCGCCTGCTGCCGATTCAGCGCACGGATTTCAAGGGCATGTTCAAGGCCATGAAGGGTCTGCCGGTGACGGTGCGGCTGCTCGATCCACCCATGCATGAATTCCTGCCGACGGCGGCGCAGCTGGAACTGGAAATTGCGCATCTGCACCAGTTGCGCGACACCATCAAGGGCCTGGAGGACATGCCCGACACGCTCAAGCTGCTCAGCCCCAAGCTGTACCAGCAATACGCCGACGGTCTGAACAAGCTGATGCGTGGCCTCGATACCTTCAAGGATTCGCATCTGGAAGAGGACGTGATTGGCCGCAAGGAGAAAGTCCTGAAGAAGGTGCGTGCGCTGGCCGAGGTCAATCCCATGCTGGGTCATCGCGGTGTGCGCCTGGGTATCACCTACCCCGAGATCTACTCGATGCAGATCCGCGCCATCATGGAGGCCGCTGCACTGTGCGCCAATCAGGGTATCGAGATCTACCCCGAGATCATGGTGCCGCAGGTTGCCACGGTGGAAGAGCTCAAGCGCATCCACAGTTACGTGCTGCGCATCCACAAGGAAGTGAAGGCCACGCACGGTATTGACGTGCAGTACAAATTTGGCTCCATGCTGGAGGTGGTGCGCGCCTGTGTGCGCTCCGGGCGCATGGCCGAGATTGCCGAATTCTTCTCGTTTGGCACCAACGACCTGAGTCAGGCCACGTTCTCGTTCAGCCGCGAGGACGCCGAGAACAAGTTCCTGCCTTTCTACAACGAGAGCGGCATTCTGGAGGACAACCCGTTTGAGGTGCTCGACATCAAGGGCGTGGGGCAGTTGATGAAGATGGCCGTGAAGCAGGGACGCGAGACCAATCCGGACCTGAAGATCGGCATTTGCGGCGAGCACGGCGGTCATCCGGGCTCCATCCATTTCTGCCACTACATCAAACTCAACTACGTGTCCTGTTCCGGACCGCGTGTGCCCATCGCACGGCTTGCGGCGGCGCAAGCCAAGTTGCTGGAAGATCAGTACCGCGAACCGGTTTGAGTCGGTTCGGGTGATGGGCTTGCTGCATCCCGCTGCGCTACTGGCATGGCTGCTTGCGGCCGTGCTGTCGGGCTGTGCCGGCGGCTTTGGTGCCGGTGAGGCGCGGCAGATCGAGATCGAGGACAAGATCGTCAGTGTCTTCGAGAATTCGACGCCGGTGGTTCAGTACGCTTTCATCGGCAATCTCAAAGACGGTCGCGGCTACACCGCAGGTCGTGCCGGCTTCACTTCAGGCACGGGCGATATGCTGGAACTGGTCAGGGACTACAGCGCAGTGGTGCCTGGCAATGTGCTTGCCAGGTACCTGCCTGCGCTGCGACGGGTCAATGGCAGCGATTCTGTGGCCGGCCTCGAAGGCTTGCCGCAGGATTGGGTGCTGGCCGCGGCCGACCCCCGGTTTGTCGCGGCCCAGGACCGGGTCAATGACAGGCTGTACCGGCAACCGGCGCGCAAGCTGGCTGCAGCGCTGGGCGTGAAATTGCCGCTATCGAGGCTGGCCTTGTACGAGGCGGGCATACAGCACGGTCTCGGCGACGATTTCGATTCGGTCAACAAGATCACCGAGCGCGCCAGTGCAGCCGTTGCAGGCACACCGGCCAAAGGCGTGGACGAGAAGAAATGGCTGCAGGCCTTCCTGAGCGAGAGGCGCAAGGATTTGCTCAATCCGGCGGACAAGGCCACAGCGGCGGGCTGGGCCGCGTCGGTGAGCCGTGCCGACGCAGTCCAGAGCCTCTACGACACCGGGAACTTCAAGCTCGACGGCCCGATCAGGATCACCGTCTACGGCGACAGCTTCAGTTTTTGAGGCCTTGCCGGCCATGCCATACTTGCCATTTTGACTGCATGCCGGATTTTCATTTTTGAAGGAATAGATCGTGTCTGAACTTGTTTCCTACCAGCTTGATGACGGGATTGCTACGCTGACTCTCAGCAACGGCAAGGTCAACGCCATCTCGCCCGATGTCATCACCGGTTTCAACCAGGCGCTGGACCGCGCCGTGCAGGACAAGGCCATTGTCATCATCACCGGGCAGCCCGGCATTCTTTCGGGCGGCTACGACCTCAAGGTGATGACATCCTCACCCGAAAATGCGATCGCCCTGGTAACCCAGGGCAGCACGCTGGCCCGGCGCATGCTGGCGCATCCCTATCCTGTCATCGTGGCCTGCTCCGGGCACGCGGTGGCCAAGGGTGCCTTCATCCTGCTCTCAAGCGACTACCGTATTGGCGTGGACGGTCATTTCACGATCGGACTCAATGAGGTCAAGATTGGGCTGACCATGCACCGGGTCGGTATTGCGCTGGCGCGTGACCGTCTTGATCGGGCGGCGTTTCAGCGCTCGGTAATCAATGCCGAAATGTTCAGCCCGCAAGCAGCCCGGGAGGTGGGTTTCCTGGACCAGGTGGTGGCACCCGACGAACTGATGAGCGCAGCGCGGACCATGGCGCACCAGTTGAAGAAGATCAATCTGAAGGCCCATGCCAACACCAAGCTCAAGGTCAGGGCAGCGCTGCTGGAAACGCTGGACCAGGCCATTGAGTTCGACAAGACCACAGGGCTGATCACCTGAGCAGCCAAGCCGTTGGCGTCACAGTGTGGGCGGGTCAGTCTCGCAACGATAACCCCGTGCGCAAGATAAGACTGGCGGGGCGCTCAGCGTATCGGCGTCGATCGCAGCACCAACTTTCAAATCGAGAGGCAGATACCTTGCTGACGGTCAACTTTTCGATCTAGCCGCTCCAGAGCAGTCATTGACGCCTCAGTGGCGCACCCGCTGTACATCGCTCCACGTCGGATCAGGCTTCCAGTTCCTGACCCAGTCAGGCAACTCCGCTCCTGCCATCGGGCGCGCGATGCCGTAGCCCTGTGCCAACTCGCAGCCGAGTTGCAGCAGCATGAAGCCATGCTGGGCGGTCTCCACCCCTTCTGCAATCACTTCAAACTGGAACGCGCTGTCGAGGCTGAGGACACCGATCAGAATCAACAAGTTGTCACTGCTGTCGAGCATGTCACGGACAAAGTTCTGGTCGATCTTGAGATACTTGACCGGCAGTTTTTTCAGGCAGGTCAGCGATGAGTGGCCGCTGCCGAAGTCGTCGAGGGTGCTTTCAACGCCGATTCTGCGGCACTCTCGGATGACTTGCGCTACGTTAGCCAGATCGTCTGTCGTGCTGGCTTCGAGCAGTTCGATTTCCAGGCAGCCTGGCTTGACTCCGGGATGTGCGGCCAGTGCATCGCGCAAGGTTTGCACAAAGTTGGCCTGCCTCAGATGACGCCTGCCGATATTGACGCTGACCGCCATATTCAGTCCGTCTTGCTGCCAGCGTTCGATTTGCAGCAAAGCGTTTTCTATCACCCATTGGCCCAGCTCGATGGCAAGCGGATGGTCCTCGATCATCGGCAGAAAGTCTGCTGGTGGCAGTAGTCCTTTTTGTGGATGTACCCAACGGATCAGAGCTTCGACACCGATCACAGCCCCTGTGCGCAGATTCACTTTGGGTTGGTATTCCAGCACCAGTTCCTGACCGGCCAGGGCACGCCGGATGCTCTCCATGTTTTCATGGTGGGAGCGAACACTGAGGTCCTGTTCTGGATCAAAAACGCAGAATCGGTTCTTGCCAGCTTGCTTGGCCTCGTACATGGCCTGATCAGCCTGGCGTAGTAGTTGATCGGGTTCCAGCTCTTGTGCCGGGTCCTGCACCTGCGGGTAGAAGGTGACGCCCAGACTGGCTGAGACCTGCAACTGCGCCTGAGCAAACGGGACCGGCTGGGCGACGGCTGCCAGCAAGCGGTTGAGAACGGGCGCACTGGCGTCCACATCGGAGAGGTCGAGCAACACGGCAACAAATTCGTCGCCACCCAGGCGCGCCAGGATGTCACCATCGCGCAGCGCCTCTGTCATGCGCTCGGCCAGCGTGACCAGCAGATGGTCTCCCGCGTCATGGCCGTGGTTGTCATTGACCGCCTTGAAACCGTCGAGATCGATAAAGACCACGGCCAAGTGCTGGCTGCGCCGGCGGGTCTGGCTCAGGGCCTGCTCCAGGCGCTCACCCAACAAGGTGCGGTTGGGCAGCTTGGTCAGGCTGTCGAAGCGTGCGAGGCGTTCGAGTTCCTGTTCGTGATTCTTGGCCTCTGTAATGTCGGCGAACAATGAGATGTAGTACTGTGCGTTGCCCTGCTCATCGTGTACCGAGCTGACCTTTTGCATCTGGGCATAAATCTCCCCGTTTTTGCGCCGGTTCCAGTTTTCACCGACCCAGATGCCGTGCTTTGCCATGTCACGCCACATCTGGTCGTAATACTCCTGGCTCTGGCGTCCGGAATTGAGCAGTCGCAGATCTCGGCCCAGTACGTCGTCGCGGCTGTAGCCGGTAATCGCGGTGAAAGCGTCATTGACATCAACAATACTGCCGTCCAGCCCAGTGATCGCAATGCCTTCCAGAGCATGCTTGAAGACCTTGGCAGCCAAACGGATGACGTCTTCTGACTTCTTGCGCTCTGTGATGTCTTCGTTCACGGCCAGATAGTGAGTTACAACACCATTTGGGTCTGTGATGGGTGAAATGATGGACAACTCAGAATATTGAGAACCATCCTTTTTACGGTTCACAAATTCACCGCGCCACTCATGGCCGGCGGTGACCGTATCCCACATATGTCGATGCGTGCCGGGTGGCGTTTCGTCGGTTCTGAGGATGCGGGGATTCTGTCCGATGGCTTCATCGAATGAGTATCCGGTGACGCTGCTAAAACGTGGGTTGACGTATTCGATCTTTCCGTCCAGGTCTGCGATGACGATGGAAGCTGGACTTTGCTCGACCGCACGGGTGAGCTTGCGCAGTTCGATTTCAGTCTTCTTGCGTTGCTCGACTTCATTTTGCGCACGCGCCAGTGCCCGGTTGGCAGCCTCCTCAGCGTGAACACGATCTACTATTTCTGATTCAAGCAATTCAGCCCGTTGTCGATCAAGGTAAGCAAAATTGTCGATGACAATTTTGCTGATGGTAAGAAAGAGGCCCAAGTGCACGGGAACATAGATTGTCGCAAGTCCGAATTCAGAGTACCTTTCAATCGCGTCGAGAAGGGGTCCATGCAAATTAACGAATTGACCGATCGGGTATCGCGTGGCCCCGATCACGAATTGCGTCAAAAGTGCAATTGTTAGACGCCCGAGCGGAACTGAGGTTTGCATCCGTCTACCGATGAGCACTTCTACGATTGCCCAGAGTATTAGTGTGGACTGCAATAGAGGCAGCAGAAATAACTGGGCCTCATAGAGATGATTGAAGGCTAAGAACTCAAATGTGTAATTGATCAGGAAGACCAGCACCGATAAGAACCACACCACTTCAAGTGGCGTGGAGATTCCTGATCCGGGTGGACTCCCCGGTTTGAATGAATTGAAACCGATCATCTTTCCATTGCCATGTTGCTGAGCGTACGATCTATGTGTCTATCGCATTGACATCAATAAACAAGCGGCATGACCTTTTCAGACCATTCTCTCCGGCACCCTGGGTGAACGTGTTCGCATCTTTCAAACCAGTCAGTGAGGAACTTGGATTTTGCTGCCTCCTTCAATGCCAGCACATCCTGCGTAGAAGGTTCGACTAGAACCATTTGGTAAGAAGTGCCGTTGCGGCAAGGACGGCCAATATTGCAATCGGTCACTTCACGATCAAGCTCTTGAGAGAATCTCCACAGATCGGCAACGTAATGGTCGACGGCCGCCTTTAGGGTCTGTTGCTCCTGTTTCGAGAACTTATTCCATTTTTTGAGCGAGATGGCGTATCCGTTCAACCCGAATTGAACCGCCAGCGGAAAATAGAACTTGGTATGTTCTGGCCAACCGGCGTGATTGCCAGATGCGCCGCTAGTAATCGCGCAATCCAACATGCCAATCGCCAACGCACTCTTTGTATCGTCAAATGAAACCATGATTGGCGTTGCTCCGAGGGACTTGATCAACTTGCCCATGAATTCGCTACCCACTCGCACCTTCAGGCCGTGAAGGTCCGCCACGCCTCGAATGGGCTTGTTGCAATAGAAGTACTGTGGTCCGAAGGTCCATACTCCCAGTAATTTGGCGCTATAAGTGTCCTGCAAGTAGCGATCCACGGTAGGTGAATAATCGCGAACGATTCGTCGGGTTGTTTCCCAGTCCGAACTCATGCCTACTGGATCGATGCCAACGAGACTGGGCTCGACATCGCTGTTCTGGATAAACCTGAGCGAGACCAG
>CAIQVX010000321.1 GCA_903875275.1 uncultured beta proteobacterium
GCCCATAGCGCCCAGACTATCCGCCGCGGTCATCAAGACATCTGCCTGCTTATCAACCTGATGCGCTGCCAAGAACTGCGATTCCGTCTGTAGTTTCGCAAAGCGCTGGGCCTGCTCACGCTGAATTGCAAGGGTCTGCTCCATGTTTGTGGCATTGATGGCTTGCGTGTCCACCAAGTTCTTGATGTTGATCTCATTCTGCGATGTTCGCATTGCCGTCTCAAGGTCTGCCGTTACTGCCCGGAGTTCACGATACTCATCGGTTTCTTTATCGATTTCGATGGTGGAGAGATCAAAACGCTTGAGGTTGACACCAAAATCCTCTTCGAAGGCCATCTTGATTCTGGGTGCAATCAAGTCATTGACTTCCAGCAACTTTCTTTCCAACTGCAGCACTGGTATCGCGTTGTCAATCGGAACATTGACAATGGTGCCTTTGACATACTTGAAGACTGCATCTCGCACACCCTCGGCAAATCGCTGCATATCAAAATTGATAAGTCGGTGCAGTTTGATGAATGCCTTGTAGTCCGTGATGTTGAACATGAACGAACCTGCTGCAGCCACCCTGACAGGAAAATCAGCAAACCGGGGGTCGGCAACATCAAAGTACGGCACCCTAAAGGGGAGCTTTATGTTCCCCTCTAGGTTTATGAAATAGACCTCAGCCTGGAATGGTGAGTTGCCAGCAAATGCAAGACCGATGATGTTTGATATGACCGGGAAATTTACCGTTTTGATGGTGCTGTCAAACGGGCCCTCAATAAAGTCCTGGCTGGGACCGCTCTCCTGCTTGTATACAAAGACGGCTACCTCGCCATCCTTGACGCGAAGACTGCTACCCCAGCGTATGGCGTTCTCCTTCCTTGTGGTCATGGCATCACCGCTCGGACGCCATTTCCAGATCAGGTACTGCTCTTCATCGCACCGAATGACATCCAGCACGCCGCCCTCGGACTTCTTACCAAAAAAACCCATTACTATGCTCCCAGTGGCAATTGAAACCAATTCATTGCTGATTACCGGCTAACTTACCACTCCTTGTTGGTCGCGGCCTTTTTCTCAGCAGACGCCTTCTTGATTTTTTCGGTGAGTTTCTGTGTCAACTCACGTTCAGCTTGTTCTTTCTTTTGGGCGAGTTCGCGTTCGGACTGTTCCTTCTTTTCGGCCAGTTCACGATTTGCAGCATCATTCTTTTGCGCAAGCTCCGCAGATTCGCTGTTTTGAATCAGGGCGGTCAACTCTGTGCGCTTTGCCTCCCAGCGACTCTGCTCCTGTCTGACTTCATCAAGTTTGCATGCCTCTTGGTATTCCCATCGAAGCTGGCTCAAGCTGGCAAGTGCATCGACAAAATTCCGTTCTCCAAGTTTGGTCTGCGCAATAGCGACGATGCCGTCAAGGCGTGCCCGCTCGTTTGAGGCGCCCTGCGCGTACTTGTCCTCGCACTGCCTGAGTTTCCATTTCTCAATCTGGGTGCTGCCCAGTCCGATCGCAGCGACGATAACCACCAAGCCCACGCCAAGCGCCACAATCGGGTACCTCTTGGCTCGGGTTTTTAGATTGCCGGAAAGTGTTGTGTTCAAGCCTCTCTCTATCTCCTCGAACTCGGCGCGCGTCTTGGCATCACCCTTGTAGGCATTCTTTGCAAGCGTCAGAACCTCCTTGAATTTCACGCGCCAATCCTCCGCATTGGGGTCCGGTTTGACGTTGTCCTGAATCTTTGGATGAATGAAATAGATCAGGCTCTGCAAGTCCTCACGTGAATTCGGGATTGGAAAGTCACGGATGATGCGCGCCCTTCTGGCGGCGACCTCCTTGTCCCGCTTCCCTCCCTGTGTCCCCGCCCGGTCCATCTCGGCCTCTACCTCATTGAACCTTTGCACGAGTTCGGTGATGGTTCTGTTTGCAGCTACACCAGCGAGTTCATGCCCGCATAGTTCGCAACTCGAAACAAAGGCTTTCAGCGCGCCACCACAACTCGGGCACTTGTTGATGAACCCCTGCTTCTGGTTGACTGAACTTGCACCCTCTGTGGCCATGGATAGCTCCTTGAAATTGAATAGAAGTGAAAGTAACCTTACCAATCGGAGTCGAGGATGATTCCGTTTTGATTTTGAATAGTTCCAGGTCTGACGACGTAATGCTTCGACCTTGAAGTATCAGCGATCACAGTACTCAGTTTCGAGGACAGCAGGATTGACACCTGTTTGCCAGCCTCAAACACAATGGCCCTGTTCACCATCTCAGGGGCCCCGGACAAGGTCGATTTGACGGTGCTGACGACTCTCCTGCTATTGTTGGCAGCATCGATCATGTCTACCTTAACATCCATTTCAAAACGATCCCCGGCCGGTACATCAATCGTGCGTTGCACATTTCCAGCAGAAATGAAGTAGAGAAAGTCGAGTTCAAAGGTTCCGCCCAGATCGGCGGAGCGACGGGCTTTTTGCCTTTCCCTTGAATTGAGCCGCTCAACCGCTACGGTCACTGCAGGGTCTACGTTGTCAACAATGAAGACACCTGAGGAGTGAGCGATCCTTTCGCGTACGTTTTGGACAAGCTCACTCGTCATGGCATTGCCCCTTTGATTCGGATCGGCAAGCACAGCAACGAAGAGCCTTCGCTCATGCGAATCAACGACAGAAACCATCGCTTCAACCTGTGCTTGGTACAGTCTCGGACCAATCTTTTCGACGCTTATCGTCTTCGATTGCTTAAGATAACGATTGGATCTAGTCGAAGGCGAGAGACTTCCAATTCGGGACCACTCAATGGTCTTGCTTGACGAATCTCTTACTGCCTGCACTATCGCGGACTCGATTGCCTCGCGCTTGGTCTCGCCACGGCCGAAAGACGTCACAGTCACGGTCTCGCCTGCCGCGCTTCCTATGAACCCGATCAATACGCAAAGCACGTACCAAGCACGCCGATTCACATCGATCCCCTAAAGTTCCGCAACATCGTTACGACAGTATGGTCACCTGCCCACGTTCGCAACTTGGGCGGTGATGATGTCACCGACAGCTTGAACAGCCAAGTCGCTGGCAACCCTTATCGCGTCACTTTGATCAGCCGAGCGACCTGCAACGTCCTTGGAGGCCGACGCCAACTGTGCTCCAGATTCAACCTCAAATAGCTGCACGTTAACGCTAACGGTTGCCAGGGCCATACCGGTATTTGGGTCCGAACCATAACCACCAACATCCATGGAAGCAAATACCCAGTACTTGACTCGAGCGCAACTCGCCAAGTTTTCCTGGATTTCGGCCATCACGTTGGACGGAAGTTCTCCCATTTCAGAGGCTGCATATTGTCTTGAAAAATTGTCCGGATTTGGCAACCGGCATGGCCTCATCAAAAATGCGTAGGGCGTAGCCTTGATTCCGTTTTGAAGAAGTATTCGCGGCAGCTTGCTGTTCAGGATGCCTACATTACCTATCTTGTAAGTGACCTTGTCACGCTTCCTCTCGACATTTCCGCCGACCACCTCCTTATTTCGGACGGTGGAACTAGAGGTTTCGCTAGACACCGCGGATCTGCCGGCGACGCCGACCTTTGTCTGATTGGACTCGCTGTCGCTCGAACGCTCAGACACTTTTGTCTGCTTGTCCATGAAACTCTTGACCACATCAGCTTCACGAGCCATGCCGAGTACCAAGATCGGGGAACTTCCTAAGGCTGAACCACCGGCGCTGCTTCCCCCTGGCTGACCAGCACTCGATCCTTTGGCCATCCCCCGAATCATGGAGCCAACAAGCGTTTCTGCAACAGTTGCCTTGATTCGGACTGTGTACTGGTTCCTTTCCCGGCTGAAGTTCTCATCGACTGTTACGACATCAACGAGCAGTTCATCCAACCTGTCTAGAAACACTTGTTCGTTGGCGCGAATCTGATCCACTGTTTCGTTTTGGCCCGGCATCGCAAGGTAGCTCCGCCAGGCAGCCAATTTAGCGGCCTTCAACGCCGCCGCCCGGTCATCTGGGCCTGGTGCGCCCGTGGTCATTCCTTGAGCCACGACGCGCCCCTCACCCCGGACGATTTTCGTCTGCGCTTGCGACGCAGTTGCAAAGAGTCCGATCAGGAGCAACGACAAGGACAGTGCAATTAGTCTCTTCATGATTCAGTTTCCCTTCTCGAACGCTTGGCGATACCTTCGTCTGAATTCAGTCAGACCATCCTGCTGCTTGGCATCAGGCTTCACAAAGACCTTAGCAAGTAGCGATTTGTCATTCTTGTCGATACCGCCGAACAGTGTCTGCAAGCCACGATATATCGCCATGTCGAAGAAATGAGCATCGCGCGCCGCAGAGTTATCTTCCTCACGGGCCAGCGCATCAGACTGGTCATCCTGATACCCAAGACGGAGAGCTACGATCTCCTCGTTTCGGTCATCGAGAATGCGTAAATCAATGACAACCATACGCGTGACTTCCCAACGCTGCAGTTGACTGCGGTACTTGATTTCACGGCCAATGTTGCGCAGAGTTGCATGTATCCGTATGTCGATATCATCTTCACCTGGCAATCTCACGTTTTGAGCCACCAGGCGCTCGGAGAATGTGTAGGTGTAGTTGCCTAAGGCGTGGGACTCTTCATATGGAACAACAGGGACGTCCAGTCCCTCACAAATCGCAGCGCTCGCCAGGTGACCAAGCCAGGTGGAATTGACGTTCTTGGCGATGCCCCATGAACTGAGTTTTGACTGAGCTTCTGGATGGATGGTGCTGGACATCACCCGGATATTGAAGTTGTGCCCGGACCCGGAATCTTTCCACCGGGGTGAAAGTCTCTTCACTGCCTTGGCGAAAGATGTGGCAAAAGAGTTTTGACTGCCCGTGTATGCCTCGGCCAAGTACTGTCGAGCCTCCGAGGTTGCATTTCCTCCCCGGCTTTCGCGTAGCAGCGTCACAGGAAAAGGGAAGCTTGATCGCATGCTCCAACCCCTTGCGCGGTCGAAGTTAAGAAGTACGCCGTGCCCCACCAAATGCATCACGATAAACGCGGAAGTGCCGACCCTGGCGTCGAGCACGTTCTCGTAGTCGAGAATTGCAGCCAGCATCACGTTCTCGCCGAAGTCGTTGGTATCCTTAAATGTCACAAGGTCGCCGACTGTCTTCAATTGAGGAACAATGGCTTCATTTACGTCGATCTGGAAACTTCCTTGCCTGCCTGACCGAGGCACTGCCAGCATGGCCATCGTAAGCGGAAATCTGTCCTGACCACCATCGGCTGGCCGATTCAATCCAAAGCCAAGCCAAGTTGGCTTAGTCGATCTTCCAGCCTCGTGGCCGGCGGATTGAGCGAGTAAGGACCTGCTGCCCAAGGTCCATGCCGCCGACAGAATGATGATGTCTCGACGATTCAAGTTGTTCACCCCGATCGCAACTGTCAGAGTAATGTGCTGTGTTCTACTTTGCGGCCATCATGCTTGCAAGACCAGACCTCTCAGGGTCTACGGGCGTCAATTTCTTGACCATCACAGAGTGATCAATACGAGAAATTACACTGCAGGCGCTATCAGAATACAGCTGCAGTCTCTTCGTATAGGGCAACAGACCGGGCAGTGCCTCCATGCCCCGGTTCATCATGACGTTCATTGTTACATTCATCATTGGTATCATCATGGAGATCGCGCGATCTCCAGTCTCGTGAGCGTAATTCATCGCGTCACCAAGCAGTTTGGTTTGAGCAGCATCCAATCTGTCGGTCTTCTCTAACACCCTCGCCAACGCGGCCATCGTTCGCGGATCGCTGTTGATGTCAGATGAGTCCGAAACTCGATTGCGAAGAGCACTGTCCAGACTCGCTTTCTGGGCGTTGATATTCCCTGATTCCGCAGCCTTGACTAACATCAATCGTGCACTGTCAGCTGCAGCGCGCGAGGTTCTTTCAATCGCCGCTAGACCAGGTCCTATCTCGGCCTGAACCTCTGGAAGCGCGTTTCCTGGAATCTTCCCATATTTGCGAAGGAAGTCCGCGTAATAACCTCGTTCGGGGTGATTCGGATTCGCCGTGAACGTTTCGTAAATTGTTTGATTTGATGTGACGGCGTAATTGCGATGACTCATCTTTTTTCCGAGATCACGATTCTGCCGATATGCGCTGGTCAATCCGTTAGCCTCTCTGGCGAACGCAATTGCCCTCGTGGCATCTCGTGTTCCGGCCTCCCCGGAGCCGTATAGACGCGCCCAAACCACTTTAGCTAAGTAATGTTCCTCGTTTTGCACGCTACTGATAAGTTCCCACCAGCGGCTTGGAGATTTGGATTTGTCCTGCATCCGAAAATGAAGGATTGCCAAAGCGACAGTCGCGTCCGTCTTCGTCTGGCTGTCGAACCGAGGCTGTCCCGGGTTTGCCCTCGCTTCAGCTATCAATGCGGCAGCATATTGGGCGCTTGGATAGCTCAAAAGCAGGTCAAAGATCACGTTGATCTTGTCGCTCTCAAATTCGCTCTGATAGAAGGCGGGATCTGGAAATGTGTAGCTCTTGTAACCGGGCTTGGCATCTAGCGACTTCATGAACGCATCATAGAAGTCGTTAGGATCAAGGTTGAATTCCTCGCTGATGAGGTTTTCGTTAATCGGGCCTCTGGCCTCCATTGAGGCGACTGAGTACAAGTTCCGGCAGTAATTTTCGGTAAGTTTTGCACCAAATCCTGGTTGACCTTGTTTCGGCGACGCTTGCTGAGTTCCACTTTGTGGCCTCTGCACCTGTGGGATTGACAATGCCTTAAGCAGGTCCCCCAATCCTTGCGCGTTTGCGGCAGAAGTTATCAAGGCCAGGAGAAGTGCGCCCAGCGCAGACAAACTCCGATGAATCGTTTTCATTGATTTCTTCCCGTTGCAATAGTTATAAAAATGCTAATAACCGAGAAGTCTACGCCGGGTTGAGAGAAATGTCATCGTCTTTTGCTTCAATGCGAATAACTATCATTGCGCAATATGTTTAGCAAATGATTACGGCATCGATGGCAATGCTAGATGATGCTTGCGCGAGTCAACCAGAAGTTTGCAGGATATCGAAGTTGCAAAGTGGTCGTGACGCATGTAGGGCTTTGCGCATTGTGACCGCTCCCACCTGCAACATCCGGATCGACGTATTGAGAATTGCCAGAGACGGTTTCAACGCTGCAGAACTATCACTCTATCGGCCGACCGCCGCAGGTTAATTGACTTTGGTGAGTGGGTCCTGTCGTCATTGCAAGACCCCTGACGTCTTCTCTCCGTTATGGCTGCATGGCATCAACCGTTGGAGGCACGCCACCTCACCGGTCGAATAATGGGCAAAATTAGCCAAATGGTAAGGCGGAAAGCTGCCTGTCGTGACCGACGGCGCGCGCTGCATTGCTGACAACGAAATGCAAAAATCCGTTCGTTGAAGAGTGTCGTAAAAGGCCTTACAAAGTTTGGGTCAGCACCGCAACAATACCACCACGGTATGGGCCAGCGCTGGGTGAAGGATCAGGTTGGTGATGCGCTCAGCGCAGCAACATCAATGCGGAGGCCGCAGGCCGGGAGACGGTCGCGGAGCTGAGTGCCTCTCCAGCCTGATCCACCCAAGGAATCAGCACCAGGCCCGCCACATCGTCCTCGCCGGAGTGGCCAGCACGCTCGAGGCCATCGACGCTCACGATGTCCACACCGGTGTTTCAGGTGAATCGACAGAAACAATCACCGAAACAACGCTGAACTGGCGGCAGGATGGTTGCAAAATGACTGTTTTGAACCCTTAAGCCGCTTCTTCGAAAGGATCACGCCACCATGAAGACAAGAATCACTGAATTGTTCGGTATTCAGCACCCCATCATTCAGGGGGGCATGCATTTTGTCGGCCTGGCCGAACTGGCGGCGGCCGTCTCCAACGCCGGCGGACTGGGGCTGATCACAGGCCTGACACTGCGCACACCGGAACTGCTGGCCAAGGAGATTGCCCGCTGCCGCACGATGACCGACAAACCCTTTGGCGTGAACCTCACGTTCCTGCCAACCGTCAGTTCGCCGGATTACCCCGGCTACATCCGCGCCATCATTGACGGTGGTGTCAAGGCGGTGGAGACCGCCGGCAACAACCCGCAAAAGTGGATGCCTATGCTGCACGAGGCTGGTATCAAGGTGATTCACAAGTGCACGTCGGTGCGCCATGCGCTCAAGGCCGAGGCGATTGGCTGCGACGCTGTCAGTGTGGACGGCTTCGAGTGCGGTGGCCATCCGGGTGAAGATGATGTGCCCAACTTCATCCTGCTGCCACGCGCAGCCGAGTCCCTGAAGATTCCCTTTGTCGCCTCCGGCGGCATGGCCGATGGCCGCTCGCTGGTGGCGGCGTTGTCGCTCGGCGCCGATGGCATGAACATGGGCACCCGCTTCATCGCCACCAAGGAAGCGCCGGTGCACGAAAACGTCAAACAGGCCATCGTGGCCGCCAGCGAACTCGACACCCGCCTGGTGATGCGCCCGCTGCGCAATACCGAGCGTGTGCTGCACAACGCGGCCGTGGACCGGCTGCTGGTCAAGGAGCGGACCCTGGGTGCCAACCTCAAGTTCGACGACATCATGGAAGAGGTGGCCGGTGTCTACCCGCGCATCATGCAGCAGGGCGACATGGAGGCCGGCGTCTGGTCCTGCGGCATGGTGGCCGGGCTGATTCATGATGTGCCAAGCGTCAAGGAACTGATTGACCGCATCATGGCGCAGGCCGATGACATCATCCGCCAGCGTCTGGCCGGCATGGCTGGGGCTTGAGGCGCGCGCGGGGGCTGCGCTGATCGGGCTTGCCTGGCGCCGGATTTTCTTATTTAATTCCGGCATACCAACAAACCACAGGAGAATACCGTGCAAATCGCCCATCGCCCACCGTTGACCATCGCCTTCACCGTGCTCTGCTGCGGTTTGTGCACCGGGGTCGCAGCGCAATCACCCGAAGGCAGCCCGGCGGCGACCGCCGGCCCAGCAGCGGTAGCGGCCAGTGCCGCAACGCCTGCAGCCTCGGCGACAGCGGCGCCTGCCAGGCCCAGTCTGGCAGACATCACGGCACAGTTGCAAAAGCCACTGCCCGTGATCGAAAGTGGCGATGTGTTCAAGGGAACCGCCGGCCTCAAGGGCAAGCGTTTTTACGTGTCGGAATACCGTGTCCTGTTCGAAACCGGCGGCAGCGTGTCCGCCAACAGCCGTCCTGCCTACTTTGGTGGCACCAATTACGGCGGCACCAATGTAAGGGTGGATTACAAGGTGCCGGATCTCGATCTGAGTGTGCTTCAGGCTGTTACCGACCGCGCTTATGCCGACTTTGTGGCAAGACTGGAAGCGGGCGGCGCCAAGCCCGAACCAGCGGATGCATTCATCCGCGAGTTGGGAGCCGTCTACGAGGCGAATGTGGAGGCCAGCAAACCCGGCGCCGCTGTGACCGAGGAAATTGACCTGGGCTTTGGAAAGCGGCGCTACCTCGTGTTCAGCCCCACCGGCATGAAGCTCAACGCGCGTGGCATAACCGGTCTGGGCATGGGTAACATCGGCAACCGGATCAATTTCGTCAAGCTCAATGTCGACGCCATCTCGGTTGGCATGACCGTAAATCTGGCCGCCCAGGAAACATCGGGCAGCGGCTCATCACTGTTTCGCCGTGGCTCCAGCGCCAATGCCTCCGCGGCCATGGAAGTGACCAGCGCGAGTTCGTTCCCGGCACTGCTCGGCCATGGCGGTGGTGGTGCCATCAGTTTCGGCAAGCCGCTGGCGGTGCCCGGCCAGTTTGCCACGCTGCGCGAGACCGGTGGCTACGATAGCAAGAAGGACGTCGCAGCGCAGGGTGTGCAAATGCTCGGACGCTTCCTGGGTGTGGCCTCCAATCAGATCAAGCAGGTCGAATTGACGGTCGATGTGGATCAGGCAGCCATGGCCAGCATGGCGCTGCAAGGTTTGACGTCGGCTAACCAGGGGCTGGCCTCCGCCATCAAATAAGCTCCCATGGCTTCCTTGAAATCCCGTCTGCTGTACCACGCGGTGAAGTACCAGTTGGCCCGACTCGCCCGCCTGAATCTGCCACTGCCTGAGTACCGTAGAGCGCGCGAGGCGGCAGCCCTTCGCCTGTTCAAGCTGCCTGCGGGCGTGGCTGTGGAGGCTGCGCGGCTTGGTCAATGTCACGGCGAGTGGCTGCACCCGCGGACACAGCATGGCCGTGGCTGCGTCCTGTACCTGCATGGCGGCGCCTACACGGGCGGCTCCTGCGTTACCCACCGGGCTCTCGCGGCAAGGCTTGCAAGGGCCAGCGGCCGCAAGGTCTTCAACCTGGAATACCGCCTGGCGCCGGAACACCCGTTTCCGGCAGCTCTGGACGACGCTCACACCACATTCAAGGCTTTGAGTCTGGCCGAACCCGGCGTTCCGATCGCTGTTTCCGGAGACTCGGCAGGGGGAGGACTGGCATTGGCCCTGGCCATCCGCTTGCGGGAAGAGGCTGGGGTCCAGCCCGCGGCGCTGGCCCTGATGTCACCCTGGACCGATCTGTCCTTGAGCAACGACACGCACCACACCAAGGCGGCTGTGGACCCCTACTTTCCCACCAGGGAGCGTTTGAGGATCGCCGCGCTTCACTATGCAGGTGCGACCAAATTGAACCATCCGCTGGTGTCGCCCCAGTACGCTGAACTGGCAAACCTGCCCCCGACCCTGATCCATGTCGGAACGCTGGAGGCCTTGCTGGATGACTCGTTGTTGCTGGCCACGCGCATGAAGGCGCAGGGCTCGGACGTGACTCTCAAGCAGTTCCCCGGCATGTGGCATGTGTGGCAGACGCTTCATGGGAGAATGCGGGAAGCGGACCAGTCAATGGATGAGTTGGGTGCATTCATTGCGTGTCGCTAGCATCGCAACCACCTTCTTCCCACGATTGACAACATGAATTTGCAGACCTGGTGGCTCTTTGTCCTGATGGCCTTTGTGGTGGCGGCAACGCCGGGTCCGAACATGCTGCTGGTGATGAGCAGCAGTGCCCGATTCGGACTGAGGGCTGCCATAGCCACGATGTCCGGCTGCCTGAGCGCGCTGCTCACGATGATGAGCATTTCCGCCGCTGGCCTGGGGGCCTTGCTGCACACATTTCCGATGGTGTTTAACGCATTGCGTCTGGCAGGTGCTGTTTATCTGGTGTATCTGGGGGTCCGGACCTGGCGCGCACCGATTCACGACAAGACGATAGACCCAGCCGCGCTTGGCGTTTGCGTGGCAAGGCCGTGGGGCCTGTTCCGCAATGGGTTTCTGGTGGCGGCGAGCAACCCGAAGGCGCTGGTTTTTGCAGCCGCCTTTTTCCCCCAGTTCATAGCACCCGAGCAGCCCAAACTGCCACAGCTGAGCATCCTGCTGGCAACGTTTGTGGTGATCGAAATCGCCTGGTACTTCGTCTATGCCCTAAGCGGCCAGAGACTCTCAGGCTATTTGCAGCGGTCAACGGTATCACGCGTCTTCAACCGTGTGACGGGTGGCGCATTCATCGGCTTTGCGGGATTGATGGCGGTGGCACGCGAATGAAATTTCTGACCATTGCGGTGACGCTGGCATTGGGATGGCTCACCCAGGGTGACGCGCTGGCAATCGAGCGCAGCGACATCCTGCTCGATATCGTCTCCCATTGCGTGAACCCGTCGCCTGCCAACTATTGCAGCCAGTGCCGGGCTCCCCGAAACGATGCTGCCTGTGGCGCTACGCTGGAGTGCAAGAAGAGCACCGAGGTCTGGGCGCTCAACGCGAGCTATACCGCCATTCGCGACCTCAAGATGTGCGGCTGCCCCGCCAGCTTCGTGCATGGTCTGGCACTGCCGCTGGCCACGGTGCGGGGTGTGGAGGATCCGGCACGCCCGGACGGGATCTGGCAGTTCTCGTGGGATGTGGCCGTCGGCCGCATGGAGACGGAATCAATCGCACTGGTGGTGAACCCCCAGTTTCACCGCAGCCAGAACCAGTTGCATGTTCACCTGCTTCGGCTGGGCAAGGACGCACGCCAGCAACTTGACAAACATGCGCCCGTCTACGTGGGCCGGCTCGATCAGGTGTGGGCCAGCGCCGCGCAAAGCGCAGCGGCCAAAGGCCTGAGCGACTACGGCGTGCTGGTGGCCCAGCAGTCTCAGAACGATTACCTGGTGGTCGTCACTGCCGAGAGCCCCGAGGACGCGTTCACCCAGGCGCGCTGTCTCTGACGGTGGAATTCTCCCAGGATCGGCTAACCGGCCAGTCCGACGTACACGTTCTGGACGTCATCATGGTTGTCAATGGCGGCCAGGAAGGCTTCGACTTCCTCAAGTTGCTCGGGGCTCAGGTCGGCTGGTTTCACCGGGTTCTTGGGCCGGTAGCCAAGCTTCGCGGACACCACTCTGAAGCCCTGCCCCGGTAACGCGCGGCTCACCAGATCGAGATCGGCAGGATCGGTCAGAAACAGGGTTGCGCCCTCTTCGTCACCGGTTTCCAGGGCCTGCGCCCCGGCTTCAATGGCGGCCAGTTCAGCATCGGCTCCAGCCGCCGCCGGTTCCGCGTCGATCATGCCCACATGGTCGAAATCCCATGCCACCGAACCGGAAGTACCCAGCTGCCCCTTGCGAAACAGCACTCGCATCTCGGGCGCGGTACGGTTCACGTTGTCAGTCAGGCATTCCACCATCACGGCCACCCGGTGCGGCGCATAGCCCTCATAAATGACCCGTTCAAATTGAACTGCATCACTGCCGATGCCCGCGCCCTTCTTGATAGCCCGGTCCAGCGTGTCCTTGGGCATGGAGACCTTGCGCGCCTGCTCCACCACCAGGCGAAGGCGCGCGTTGGAGGCGGGATCTGCACCGCTGCGTGCCGCGACCATGATGTCCTTGGCAAGTCTTCCAAACAGCCGGCCTCTGGCGTTGGCCGCGATTTCCTTGCCTTTTGCTTTCCACTGCGCACCCATGTCTGATATTCCTTTTTGGTGTGAAGCTTGAGCTTATACACCCATCGACACCGTGGGCGGAATGGACAGCAGGCACAAGGCGAATTTGGGCTGATAATCGGCGGCGAACCTGGAGTAGCCATGCCGATTTATGAATATGCCTGCGGCGCCTGCGGCCGCAAGTTCGAAGCCCTGGTGCGCACCGGCACCGAGCCGCAGTGCCCGGATTGCCATTCAACCGAACTCGATAAATTGCTGTCGGTCTTCTCGACCACGGCCGCTTCCGCGCAGGCCGCGCCAACCATGCCGAGCCCCTGCGAGTCCTGCTGTCACGCCGGTGCTCCCGGCGGTTGCGGCATGAACTGAAGCGCAGCGCCGCTGCGCGCACCCTGGTCCGCAGGTCATTCAGCCACCGGCGCGCTTGACCACAAAGCCCTGGCTCTTCAGCAGTTCGATGACGCGGTCGCGGTGATCACCCTGGACTTCCACCACGCCGTCCTTGACGGTACCGCCCGAGCCGCAGGAACTCTTGAGTTGTTTACCCAGGGCCGTCAGGGCCACAGTGTCAAGCGGCAAGCCTCGCACGACAGTGACGCCTTTGCCAGCACGGCCTTTGGTTTCCATGAAGACCCGCACCACGCCGTCGGTTGCAGGGCGCGCGCTGGTAGCGACACAGCGGCAACCGGTCAAGGGCTGACGGCATTGCGGGCACATGCGCCCGGCGTCGGTGGAGTACACCAGGCCACCGTTTGCAGATCTTGCTTTCACAAGTCCCTGCCCCCTTTATGGCACCAGATCAAGCGCGTGCATGTAGTTTGCCTGCAGCATCAAATCGTCCCAGGCCGGGGCGCTTGTGCGCGGCAACAGTGCGCGGCGCCTCTCGTCGCTGGCTTCACGCGGCTGCCACAGGCCTTTGAGCATTGCCTCGGTGAGGCCGTCCAACAGCACATCAACGGCAAGACCGCCGCCCTCGCTGTCAACCAGCGTCTGATTGCACAACAACACCATGTCGCAGCCCGCATTCAGCGCCCGCAGCGCCGCCTGTGTGTAGCTGACAGGCTGGCCGTCCAGCAGTCGGGCACCGGCCATCGACAGATCATCGCTGAAGATGGCACCACCGAAACCGAGTTGACGGCGCAGGATGTCATCAAGCCATCGGCCGGAGAAGCCGGCCGCACAGGTGTCGACCTTGGGGTAAATCACGTGCGCCGGCATGACGCTGCACAGCGTGGTATTAAGCCAGCCATAAGGGGCCGCATCATCTGCCAGGATCGCCTTCAGACTGCGCCGGTCCACCGGCATGTCGGTGTGCGAATCGGCTTTTGCAAACCCGTGACCCGGAAAATGCTTGCCGCAATTGGCCATGCCGCTTTGCAACAGACCCTGCATCAGGCTCCTGGCCAGCAGGCTGACGACTCTCGGGTCACGCGAAAAAGAACGGTTGCCGATGACGCTGCTGTGCCCGTAGTCCAGATCGAGGACCGGTGTGAAGCTCAGGTCGACCCCGCAGGCGCGCAGCTCCGATCCCAGGACAAAACCGCAAGCGGTGGCCGCATTGCAGGCCTGCATGGCGCCGGTCCCCTCACCGCTCCTGCCATCCTGCAACCACAGCTGTCCCAGCCTACTCATGGGCGGCAAATGGGTGAAACCGTCGGTTCTGAAACGCTGCACCCGACCACCCTCGTGGTCCACACAAATGAGCAGGTCTCGCCTGACGGTCTTGATGTCGCGGCAAAGTTTTGTTAACTGGCGCCGATCCTGCCAGTTGCGGGCAAACAGGATCACACCACCGACCAGGGGGTGCAGCAGACGCTGCCGGTCCGTTTGGCTCAGGCTCAGTGCCGCGATATCAATGATGAGCGGTGCATGTTGGGGCATGAAGATTCTCTCCAGTCGGGGGGGACACCTGTTCGACAACACAGAAACTGGCGGCGTAGTCGGACTCGTCTGTCAGGCTCACATGGGCCACCAGATGCCGGCCGTCGAACCATTCCTTGAGGACGCCGTGCAGCACGATGGTCGGCTTGCCACCGACCAGATTTGCAATCTCGCAAAGCCGCCATTGCATGGGCGTGATCATTCCCATGCCAATCGCCTTACTGAAAGCTTCCTTGGCGCTGAAGCGGGTAGCGAGGTAGCGCACACCGCGCTCTGGCCAGCGCACGCTGCGCGCGCGCCAGGTCTGCAATTCGGCGTCGCTGAGAATTCTTGTGGCAAAGCGCTCTCCGTGGCGCGCCAGGCTCTGACGAATCCGCCTTATGTCGCAGATGTCGGTGCCGATCCCGAAAATCACGACCAGCCCTCATCGATACATTTCAGGTAGCTTGCGACCGTCGCCGCGTAACCCATTTCCAGCGCGTCAGCGATCAGGGCGTGACCGATGGAGACTTCGCTGACACCTCTTACGTGCGCCAGGAATGCCGCAAGATTCTCGCGATTGAGGTCATGACCGGCGTTGACGGCCAGACCCGAACTCAGCGCCGAACGCGCCGCTTCGGCAAAACGCGCCAACTCGGCGCCCTGCTGCGCTGTCCCCCATGCCGCCGCGTAGGGTTCAGTGTAGAGTTCGACACGATCCGCACCCACCGCCTTGGCGCCAGGCATGAGTCCAGGCTCGGCATCCATGAACAGACTGACCCGAACCCCCAACGAATGGGCTTGGGCGATCAAAGGCCGAAGACGATCTGCATCCGCCGGAAAACTCCATCCATGGTCGCTGGTGAACTGCCCTTCACTGTCTGGAACGAAGGTCATCTGGTGCACCGGCAGATTGCTCCTGCGCAGATCAAGCACACAGTCCATCAGGTTGTGAAGCGGATTGCCCTCGACATTGAACTCGCGCTGCGGCCAGTGGCGCATCAGGTCCGCCAGTTCGCGCACATCGGTGGCTCGAATGTGGCGTTGGTCCGGTCGTGGATGCACTGTGATGCCGTTGGCGCCAGCCTCAAGGCACTGTGTCGCAGCGCGGGTCACGCTCGGAATGCCCAGACGACGCGTGTTGCGCACAAGGGCCACCTTGTTCAGGTTGACGGATAGCGAGGTCTTGTTCATAGCGATTGCAGGTCAATCATCATCTGTCTTGTGCGTAAGGTGCCGACACCGCAATGGTAATTCAGCAGGGTGCGCAGCTGCGGCTTGAGTTCAGCCATCACCTGCGAGCAGGCACGCAAGGTGGCGGTGAAAGGCGCATCAGTGCCCAGCGACTCCTGCAATACCATCCACTGTGCACCGCTCAGACTGCTGCGGTCAGCGCTGCTGGTCTGGCGCAGACCGCCTTCGGGGACCAGGCTGTAGCGCGCCTGTGCATCGAGCGAGCGCAGCGTCATGGTCTGTGCATCCAGCAGCGGCAGCAAACCGATCTCGCGCAGCAGCAGCAACTCAAAAGCCCGCAGTGCCGACTGCAGCGCTTCATCATGTTCGGAAGCGATGACTTGCACCACGTTGGCGTAGACGTCAAACAGCCCTGGGTGTGGATCGTCGCGAGCCAATAGCAGGAGCAGCAATTCATTCAGGTAATAGCCCGACATCAATGCCTCCCCGCTTGGCATGATGTGCCCACCCTGCCACTCGGCACCCTTGAGTGAACGTATTTCGCCATCTCCTCCAAAAGCAAGGTGCAGCGGTTGCAGCGGAAGCAGGATGGGGCGAAAACTGGAACTGGGCCGTTTGGCGCCCTTGGCAACCAGCGCAATGCGCCC
>CAIQVX010000322.1 GCA_903875275.1 uncultured beta proteobacterium
CGGTGCTCGATGTAGGTGAAGATGTCCGCCAGAATCTGGCAGGGGTGAAATTCATTGGTCAGTCCATTGATCACGGGCACCCGCGAGTGCTCGGCGAAGCGCTCGATCTTTGTCTGCTCATAGGTCCGGATCATGACCAGATCAACCATCCGGCTGATCACCTTGGCACTGTCGTCTATGGGCTCGGATCGGCCGAGCTGGCTGTCCGCCGTGGTCAGGTGCACAACGCTGCCGCCCATCTGGTACATGCCAGCTTCGAAGCTGACACGTGTGCGCGTGGACGCCTTTTCGAAGATCATGGCAAGGGTGCGATCAATCAGGGGCTGGTGTCGCTCGTAGGCCTTGAATTTCTTCTTGATGAATGCCGCGCGCTCAAAGAGGTAGGCATAGTCGGCGGCACTGAAATCGCTGAATTGCAGGTAGTGCCGGACCGGCGCCGCCGCTGTGTTCAATGATTTGCTGTTCATGCTTGCTCCGCAATAAGCTGCTTGATCAACGGACACAGGATGCTGACCACTTCGTCCGCCTCCACCGCGCTCATGATCAAGGGTGGTACCAGGCGGATCACGCTGTCGGCGGTCACGCTGATCAACAAACCCTTGCTGGCAGCCTGTCCTACAAGGGCAGCGCAGGGTTTGGCCAGTTCGATCCCCAGCATCAAACCCTGGCCACGTATTTCCTTGACGCTTCCAGCGGCCAGTTCGGATTTCAACGCCTGGGTGAGGGCAGCTACCAGATGCGCACCCACCCGTGTCGCGTTGTCCAGCAGGCCTTCTTCTTCCATGATGCGTATTGTCTCGACACCGGCACGCATGGCCAGCGGGTTGCCGCCAAAGGTGGTTCCATGGTTGCCCACCTGGAAGAGGTTGGCAGCCTTCGGGCCGGCGACGACGGCGCCAATCGGTACTCCGGAGCCTAGGCCCTTGGCCAGCGGCATCACATCTGGCGTGATGCCAGCCCACTGGTGCGCGAACCACTTTCCGGTACGCCCCATGCCGCACTGCACCTCGTCGATCATCAGCAGCCAGTCGCGCTCGTCACACAACTGGCGCACGGCCTTGAGGTAATCGAGGTGCATGGCGTGAATGCCGCCTTCACCCTGAATCGCCTCAAAAAAGACAGCGACGACGTTGGGATTGTTGGCCGTTGCCGCCCGAAGGCTGTCCATATTGTTCAGTGGCACGCGGATGAATCCCTCCACCAGAGGCCCGAATCCCGCCTGGATCTTCGGGTTGCCAGTGGCGCTCAGGGTGGCAATGGAGCGGCCATGAAATGCCTTCTCGTAGACCACAATCTCGGGCCGCTCAATACCCTTGTCGTGGCCGAATTTGCGCGCCAGTTTCAAGGCCGCCTCGTTGGCTTCCAGTCCGGTGGAGCAGAAAAACACATTGCTCATGCCGGACAGTTCCACCAATTTCTTTGCCAGCACTTCCTGGTTCGGCACGTGGTAGTAATTGGAGGTATGAATCAGTTTGCTCAACTGGTCCTGCAGCGCTGGGACCAGTTTGGGGTGGTTGTGCCCCAGCGTGTTGACCGCGATGCCGCCCAGCGCGTCCAGATACTGCTTGCCATTGACGTCCCAGACGCGGCAACCCTGGCCGTGCGAGAGGGCGATAGGCACACGCCCGTAGGTGGCCATGACGTGGGGCGAAGCAGCTTCAATGAAAGGGGCGGTCATGGTCTCAGGTCTTTCCAAATGAAACCGGCCCGTTCAATGGCGGGCCGTTGAAGCGTGATTTTATGCGCATCACATGACCAGTTCAAAACACCAGCGTTGAGACCTTGTCCGATAGCTTACCCAGTGACCGTTGAAGACACTTTGCTGACTTTGACATTGCTCCAAACCGGTCGGTAGCATTTCGTTTAATTGAACTGACCGGCGTTTAATCCGCGCAAATGTCGCGGACACGCCCATCCTCAATGAACTTGAAGCAGCCAAAAGTTGCCATCCAATCGGAGCAGCTACCCAAAGCCTTGACGCCGCTTGGCACGGCGGCTGCTACAAGACAAGAGCCTTGGCATTGGGAACTATCAGTACAAATCTTACGGGCATCGGTAGTCTTGACCGAGCAAGAATGACTACCGCCCGGCAAGCCCTGCTGCGTCCAGAACTGGCCTGCGGCTTTGCACGCTTCCTCAGTCCTTGGAACGACAGGCTTCATGGCGATTGGGATGTTGGTCGTTTGCGATTCCTGAACTGTTTGTGAAGCGCAAGCGATAAGAGCTACGGAAATTGCCAGTATGGTGTAAACGCGCATGGTTCGGAGTCTAACGAATTCAGTTTGGAAGAACTATCGCATCAATCAAGGCCTACCTGATAGGGGGCCGCTTGCGCTGCACTGCCGGCCCAGGATTTTCCCGATTGCCGACTTTCAACCTAAGGATTACTGACGTTTAACTGAACGGTCGGTGGCGAGGTTCTTGCCTTCGCTTGTCTTTGCTCCCAGTCTGACCTGAGGATGGAAAGCACCACGTCGTCCAGATAAACGCCACCAACAAAAACAAGGCCGCGCAGGACTCCCTCGCGAACGAGTCCACACTTTTCTGCCAGTCGGATGGACGCAAGGTTTTGAGTCGCTGTACTGCACTCGATACGGTTGATTGGGTAACTCTTGAACAGGTAGTCAATGAGTGCCGTGACCGCCTCTGTTGCATAGCCACGGTTTCGATTTACCGGGTCGTGAATGGTCCACCCGATTTCACGCGCTGTGGAGTAACGCCTGGCCTGAAAGTGGACCACATCCCCGATGACAGCCTCGGATTCATTGCAGATCAACAGCAGCTCATGCTGCTCGGCTGAAAATCCATTTTCCTGAAAGCGTTTTTGAATGGCTTGCGGACTGGCGATTCTGGAGGGGTTGAACTCACCGCGTGCAACGATATCTCCGGACACCTTGGACAATATCGGCAAATCCGGTTCGGTGACATGCCGCAGGGTTATACGCAGATTCTTGATCATCAGGGGTACTTTGTGCGTGCCAGAAAAACTGGCGCTCTTGATGATGATACGCCGCACGAGAGCGTTCTACTTCCAGTGAACCGGGTCTATGCAAGCGCCAACAAAAAAGCCGTCTTTCGACGGCTTCCTTGCATTTTTGCTGACAGCGCACCCGTTACAAACGGCGGATCAAAATTTCCAGAGGACTTGATCCGTGCGATTTGCCTGAAATCAGGCGGCTTTGGCGACCAGGGCTTTCACCTTGGTCGACAGGCGGCTCTTGTCGCGAGCAGCC
>CAIQVX010000323.1 GCA_903875275.1 uncultured beta proteobacterium
GGCGCTCTCTGAACAGTCATCACGTCGAGGACGAGGAATGACGAAGCGCCAACTGACACTGCTGGCTGTCGCACTGTTGCTGCTGGCCTGGGGCTTTCTGCCCGAGTTCACCATCACCATGCTGAACTACATCGGTCTGTACGCACTGGTAGCCGTCGGCCTGGTGATGCTCACAGGTGTTGCCGGCATGACCTCGTTTGGGCAAGCGGCGTTTGTCGGTCTGGGCGCCTACGCGACCGCCTGGTTCTGTACTGCGCCAGCGGGCGCCGCCTTGTTTGGCCTGTCGCCTGGTTCGGTTGTGCTGCCCTGGATCGGGCTGGCCGCCGGACTGCTCCTGAGTGCTGCCGTTGCCTGGTGCCTGGGCGCGGTGACGCTGCGTCTGTCCGGGCACTACCTGCCGCTGGGCACGATTGCCTGGGGCCTGAGTCTGTATTTCCTGTTTGGCAATCTGGAATTTCTCGGTGGGCATACCGGGCTTGCCGGTCTGCCGGCACTGTCGGTTGCAGGTATTGAGTTGCGTTCGGTCCGTGAGTTGGGCCTGCTGACTTGGGCTGTCCTGTTGCTCACGCTGTGGGCGCTGCACAACCTGCTCGATTCGCGCGAGGGACGCGCCATTCGCGCGCTCAAGACCGGGCGCGTCATGGCCGAGAGCATGGGAGTGGACACCGCCCGTTACCGCATCAAGGTCTTTGTGCTGGCGGCCCTGCTGGCGGGTCTGTCGGGCTGGATGTATGCGCATCTGCAGCGTTTTGTGAATCCGACGCCCTTCAACCTGAATATCGGCATTGAATACCTGTTCATGGCAGTGGTGGGCGGTGCCGGCCACCTTTGGGGAGCATTGCTCGGCGCGGCGCTGATCACCCTGATGAAACAATACCTGCAGGACATCTTGCCCAGCCTGCTGGGCAGCAGTGGCAACTTCGAGGTGATTGTGTTTGGTCTCCTGATGCTGCTGGTATTGCAGCGCTTCTCCGATGGCTTGTGGCCAAGTCTGGCCAAGCGGGTGAACCGCTACCTGAAGTCGCCCCAAGCGGCCAGCAAGGGCGCTGGCGACGCATTGGCGCAGCGCCTGCTGCCAGAGCGAGGCAGCGTCGTGCTCGATGCCAAGTCCGTGAGCAAGCGCTTTGGCGGCCTGCTTGCCAACAGCAACGTCGACCTGCAGGTTCGCTCCGGCGAAATCCACGCCCTGATTGGCCCCAATGGCGCTGGCAAGAGCACCTTCTTCAACATGATTTCCGGTGTTGATGATCCCACTTCGGGGTCGGTGCATCTGCTCGGGCGTGACATGCGCGCCAAAGCCTCACGCGTTTTCGCGGCGGTCGGTCTGGCACGCACCTTTCAGCACGTGCGCCTGCTGGGCAACCGCAGTGTGCTGGACAACGTGGCGCTGGGGGCGCATCTGCGCGGTCACAGCGGCTGGATCGCGTCCATGCTGCGTCTGGACCGGACTGAGGAAGCCGCCTTGCTGCGCGAGGCGACACGGCAGATCGAGCGCTGTGGTCTGGCGCCGCAGTTGCATGAAACAGCGGCCTCGCTGGCCCTGGGACAGCAGCGCATTAACGAGATTGCGCGGGCGCAGGCGGCGCGCCCCAGCGTGCTACTGCTCGATGACCCGGCCGCCGGTTTGCCCTACATGGATAAGCAGGCGCTGGCGCGCCTTTTGGGTCAGTTGAGTGAGGAGGTCATGGACATTCTGGTGGTGGAACACGATATGGAATTTGTCATGAACA
>CAIQVX010000324.1 GCA_903875275.1 uncultured beta proteobacterium
CCTGGAGGGAACAAGGCTGGGGTGCACACGCAACTCAATACCCGCGACCGTGTTGTTTCCTGGATCTGCCTCGCGACGCTTGGCGATTCCCAGCAACTTGATGCGGTAACCGAGTTGCTCCGCATAGCGGATGTCCGCCGCGGCCAATCGGGTGATGCCTTCCACATAGGCCTTGTCAAACTGAACCGGGACACCAAAGCCAATCGCCGCCATGATGGTCGCCTTGTGCGCCGCATCCACGCCCTCAATGTCAAAGGTGGGATCCGCCTCCGCGTAGCCCAGTCGCTGTGCCTCCTTCAGAACCACATCGAAGTCCAGCCCCTTGTCACGCATCTCGGACAGGATGAAATTGGTCGTGCCATTGATGATGCCGGCGATCCACTGGATACGATTGGCTGTCAGCCCCTCTCGCAGAGCCTTGATGATGGGAATACCGCCCGCCACAGCAGCCTCGAACGCCACCATCACCCCTTTGGCAGAAGCCGCCGCGAAGATCTCGGTTCCATGCACCGCCAGCAAGGCCTTGTTGGCAGTCACCACATGCTTGCCCGCAGCAATCGCTTCCATCACCAGCGTGCGTGCGATGCCATAACCACCAATCAGTTCAACAATGATGTCAATGTCCGGATTGGCTATAACCCGGCGCGCATCATCGACCACCGCCACGCCAGGGCCAACCAGTGCCTGAACCCGGGCCAGATCAAGATCTGCCACCATGGTGATCTCTATGCCACGACCGGCACGCCCCACGATTTCCTGTTGATTGCGACGCAGCACGTTGTAAGTGCCAGAACCCACAACGCCCATGCCCAGAAGGCCTACTTGAATCGGTTTCATAATTTTTTGTTTTGCTAAATCAGTTGCTGTGCCGTTTGCGATAGCTTTCAAGAAACTTGGCGAGTCGAGCAACGGCCTCGCGCAAGTCGTCTTCGTGTGGCAAGAACACAATCCGGAAATGATCAGGCGCTGGCCAGTTGAAACCGGTCCCCTGCACCAGCATGACACGTGTCTCTTGCAGCAGTTCCAGGAAGAATTGCTGATCATCGGCAATCGGATACAGCGTCGGGTCCAAACGCGGAAACATGTACAGCGCCGCCGTCGGCTTGACACAGCTGACGCCCGGAATGGCACAGATCAGTTCGTAGGCCAGGTCTCGCTGACGACGCAGGCGACCGCCCTCGGCAACGAGGTCGTTGATGCTCTGGTAGCCGCCCAGCGCGGTCTGGATCGCCCACTGCCCCGGCACATTGGCACACAAGCGCATGTTCGAGAGCATGTTGAGACCCTCGATGTAATCCAGCGCCACCTTCTTGTCGCCCGAAACCACCATCCACCCGGCGCGGTAGCCGCAGGAACGGTAACTCTTGGACAGCGAATTGAAAGTCAGCGTCAGCACATCCTCCGAAAGACTGGCAATCGCGGTGTGGCGGGCGCCGTCGTAGAGCACCTTGTCGTAGACCTCATCGGCAAATATCACGAGTCCGTGCTCCCGGGCAATCTGCACGATGGCACACAGAAGTTCATCCGAGTAAAGTGCACCTGTCGGGTTGTTCGGATTGATCACCACAATGCCTTTGGTGCGCGGCGTGATCTTGGACCGGATGTCATTGAGATCCGGCATCCACCCTTGCGCTTCGTCACACAGGTAATGCACCGGCAGGCCACCCGACAGACTGGCAGCCGCCGTCCAGAGCGGATAGTCAGGTGATGGAAGCAGCAGTTCATCGTCATTGTTGAGCAGGGCATTGGTCGCCATCACGATCAGTTCGCTGGCGCCGTTGCCGAGGTAGATGTCGTCCAGCGTCACTCCCTTGATTCCTTGCTGCTGCGTGTAATGCATGACCGCTTTGCGCGCGCCAAAAATTCCTTTGCTATCGGAATAGCCTGCCGAATTTGGCAGGTTCCGGATCATGTCCTGCTGGATTTCCTCGGGTGCATCGAAACCAAACGTTGCCAGATTGCCAATATTGAGTTTGATAACCTTGTGCCCGTCTTCTTCCATCTGACGGGCCGCATCCATGATGGGGCCACGGATGTCGTAGCAGACGTTGGCCAACTTGCTTGATTTTCGAATGGTCTTCAAAGTCCCTCCGGACGCGCCTGACACGGGGCTAAACCTATAATTTGACCACATTTCCGTTAGGCATCCCTGGTTTCGGGTGCGCCGGCGCGATCATCAGCTCTCAATTGCAACATGAAGATTCATCCAGACAACATCGGCGTGCAGTCAATCAGCGGTTACGGCCCTGGATGGATCAGTGTCAGCGGCGAAAGACTGTGCACGAGCGTCGTGATCGGGTCACGCGGTGAACGTTTTGAATGGAATTGCAATCGCTTTGAAGATCTTGGCGCGGCGCATTTTGAGTTGCTCGCCGAACTCAATCCCGAGTTGGTGATCTTCGGTAGCGGCAATCGCATCCGCTTTCCTCGACCGGACTGGATCAAACCCCTCATCGAAAGACAGACCGGCGTTGAGACCATGGACACACAGGCGGCCTGCCGCACCTACAACATCCTGGCTGCAGAGGGGCGAACCGTGCTTGTGGCACTGCTAATCGAAAGCACCTAGGGATAACACTGGCGCGGCCAAGTCGAGTCGCGACACGTTTTCAGAGTAAAATCGCGGATTGAATTCGCAGGCTCCGCAACGCTGTCACGGGATGGAGCCAACGCGTTAAGAGAACGACGCATCCTGTCACACGAGATTTAAGAACCATGGCAATCGTTGTCAACAAACCCATCCCTGAATTCGAATCGAATGCCACCAGTGGCATCAAAGTCTCCAACACCTCGCACCTCGGAAAAATCGTCATCCTGTACTTCTATCCCAAAGACAACACACCAGGTTGCACCACAGAGGCCATGCAGTTCCGTGACAAGTACCGGGATTTTGTGAAGGCCGGCGCCACCGTTTTTGGCGTTTCTCGTGACAACATGAAATCTCACGATGAATTCAAGGCAAAACTGGAGTTGCCTTTTGAGCTGATCGCCGACACTGAAGAAAAAATGTGCCACATGTTCGGCGTCGTCAAGAACAAGATCATGTACGGGAAGAAAGTCAAAGGCATCGAGCGTAGCACCTTTCTGATTGGTGCGGATGGCATCCTGAAAGAGGAATGGCGTGGCCTCAAAGTGCCGGGTCACGTGGACGATGTACTCAAGGCCGTCAAGGATCTGAAGAAAATCGCAGCACTCGTCTGAATCTGACGAATGCCGCTGCCCACCCCCCCCTCCAGACGCGCCGCCCTGCTGTCCGAGCAGGAGTATGAGCGCTCGGCACCGACCCAGCCCAGGGGGCGCAAGCACGATTCTTCTAGCGGCAAGCAAGCGGTCGCGCCCCTAACGGCCCTGTCGGAGACACCCGTCACGCAGAGAAAGTCCTCGATCTCGCCCCTGACAGTAGCAGCACGCAGCACGGAACAGCCGAGCAAGAATTCGTCCCCGCTCACTGCCGCTGCGCCGAGCCAGTCTGAAGCCGCAACCGGAACCAGAATGCGCGCCAGAAAGGCTGCGCACAGCGGGCCAGCGAAGCTGTTTGTGCTCGACACCAACGTGCTGCTGCACGATCCCATGTGTCTTTTTCGCTTCGAAGAGCATGACATTTTCCTGCCAATGGTTGTGCTGGAGGAGCTCGACGCCCACAAGAAAGGGATGACCGAGGTAGCCCGCAACGCACGGCAGACCAGCCGAACGCTCGACGCACTGGCGGCGCACCAGGGTTCTGACATTGTCACAGGGCTTCCTCTGAACAGCACCGGACACCGTGAGGCCGGTGGCAAGTTATTCTTTCAGACACAGTTGCTGAACTACACCCTGCCCACAAGTCTTCCGCAGGGCAAGGCCGACAACCAGATTCTGGGTGTGGTGGACGCACTTCGACAGCAACAAACCACTCGCGAGGTGGTGCTGGTGTCCAAGGACATCAACATGCGTGTCAAATCACGCGCGCTCGGGCTGGCAACGGACGATTACCAGAACGACAAGACGCTTGAGGACGGCGAACTGCTGTACTCCGGGTCGCTGGCACTACCGGTCAATTTCTGGTCTACCCATGGCAAGACGGTCGAGAGTTGGCAACAGGGGGTGCACACGTTCTATCGCATTACCGGACCGATTGTTCCCAGCCTTCTGGTGAACCAGCTTGTATTTTTTGAAGCACCCGGGGAACCCAGCCTGTACGCCCGGGTGACAGAAATCCGAGGCAAGACAGCTGTTTTCAAGACGCTGAAGGATTACACCCATCTGAAGAACTCGGTCTGGGGTGTCACGATGAGAAACCGGGAGCAGAACTTCGCCATGAATCTCCTGATGGATCCGGAGATTGACTTTGTCACCCTGACCGGTACCGCCGGCACCGGCAAGACCCTGATGGCACTCGCTTCAGGTTTGACGCAGGTGCTGGACGACCGGCGTTACACCGAAATCATCGTGACCCGTGCCACCGTCAGCGTCGGCGAGGACATCGGCTTCCTGCCCGGCACCGAAGAAGAAAAGATGGGTCCCTGGATGGGCGCGCTGGATGACAATCTTGAAGTCCTTGGCAAGACCGATACCAGTGCCGGCGAATGGGGCCGCGCGGCCACTTCCGAGTTGATCCGCAGTCGCATCAAGATCAAGAGCATGAACTTCATGCGCGGTCGCACTTTCCTCAACAAGTACGTCATCATCGATGAGGCGCAGAACCTCACGCCCAAGCAGATGAAGACCCTGATCACCCGAGCCGGTCCGGGCACCAAGATCATCTGCATGGGTAACCTGGCACAGATCGATACGCCCTACCTCACCGAAGGATCCTCCGGCCTCACCTTCGCGGTCGACAAGTTCAAAGGATGGCAGCACGGCGGTCACATCACGCTGGCGCGCGGTGAGCGCTCGCGCCTGGCTGACTTTGCCAGCGAAGTCCTGTAGCCCGGAGCCTGACGGCCAGCACCTCAGAAATCGCCGCCACCGCCCTGCGCGAGTGACTCGAATTTGGTAATGGGTTTGAGGAAGGCGAGTTTCACCACACCGGTAGGCCCATTGCGCTGCTTGGCGATGATCACTTCTGCCACGCCCGGCTCCTTGCAGGCATCCTTGGTGTAGTACTCGTCGCGGTAGATGAACATGATGATGTCGGCATCCTGCTCAATCGCGCCCGACTCGCGCAGATCGCTCATCATGGGCCGCTTGTCGGTGCGGGTCTCCACACTGCGGTTGAGCTGGGACAAGGCCATCACCGGACACTGCAATTCCTTGGCAAGCATCTTCAGCCCGCGCGAAATCTCACCAAGTTCGGTGGCTCGATTTTCGCCATCGCTGGACGATCCGCTCATAAGTTGCAGGTAGTCGACCACGATCAAACCCAGTTTGCCGCACTTGCGCGACAAGCGTCGTGCATTGGCCCGCAGTTCACTCGAAGTCAGCCCCGCAGTCTCATCGATATGCAATGAAATCGTGCGCAGCTTTTCTATGGCTTCCGTCAGTCGCGGCCACTCCTCGTCACTGAGTTTTCCCGTGCGCAGGTGACTTTGGTCGATCCGGCCGATAGAACCCACGATCCGCACCGCCAGTTGCGCCGCACCCATTTCCATGGAGAACACCGCCACCGGCAATCCCTCGTTGAGAGCCACATGCTCGGCAATATTGATCGCTAAGGCTGTTTTTCCCATCGAGGGACGCGCCGCCAACACAATCAGGTCACCCGCCTGGAAGCCGGCAGTGAGGCGATCCAGATCATAAAAGCCGGTCGGAACGCCAGTCACGTCGTTCGGGTTATCGGCCATTTCCTGGACCCGGTCCAGAAGTGCCACCACCAGAGTATCCATGGCCTGGAATCCCTGCTTGGTACGCGCACCCTCTTCTCCAATGTTGAAAATCTTCTGCTCGGCCTCGTCCAGAATACTGGCAACCGGTCGCCCCATGGGGTTGAACGCATTGGTGCTGATCTCATCGCTGGCGCTGACCAGTTTGCGCAGAATGGCCCGCTCCCGGACAATCTCGGCATAGCGTCGGATATTGCTGGCGCTAGGAACGTACTGCGCCAGAGCATTCAGGTAAGCCAGACCGCCGATTTGCTCTGCCTTGCCATGGCCAAGCAGGTGCTCAAAAACAGTGATGACATCGGCGGGCCTGGACAGGTTCACCAGAGCGGCAATCGCACCGAACACCATTCTGTGTTCGAAGCGGTAGAAATCGCTCTCCTGCACCAGGTCGCTGACCCGATCCCATGCGCCATTGTCCAGCAGCAAGCCCCCTAAAACACTGGATTCGGCTTCGACAGAATGAGGCGGAACTCGCAGTTGGGCGACTTGCCGGTCTTGATCGTAATCATCGGCCACGGCAGAAAGTACAGCGGACATGAAGTTTCCTTTGAAGCGTGGATACTACGCCCACGACCGTGCGGCGTCGAGTGAAATGCTGGGTAGAAGTTCGTCGGAACCTGTGCACAACTTGTGCAAATAGCGCTGTCGGCGCAAGACACACAGAAAAAAGCCACCGGAGCCTGTCAGCCCCGGTGGCCTCTGCGTAGAACGGGTTTGACTTAGACCGTTTCGCCGTAGACCGACACTGTGATTTCCACAACCACGTCGGTATGCAAGGCAACGCTGACAGCACTGTCCCCAACCATCTTGATGGGGCCATTGGGCATGCGAATCTGGGCCTTCGCGACCTGATAGCCGTTCTTCACCAGTTCCTCGGCGATATCGGCGTTGGTAACGGAGCCAAAGAGACGGCCATCGACGCCGGCTTTCTGGGTCAGTTTGACGGTGGTACCTGCCAGTTTTTCACCGACACCCTGTGCCTCAGCCAGTTTGGCCGCAGCCGCCTTCTCGAGTTCGGCGCGCTTGGCTTCGAACTCCTGCTTGGCGGTCGCAGTGGCACGACGGGCACGACCCGAGGGGATCAGAAAATTACGCGCGTAACCGTCCTTGACACGGACGATTTCACCGAGATTACCAAGGTTGACGACCTTGTCGAGCAGAATAATTTGCATGGTCGTAGTCCTTAAATCTTGTGCTGATCGCTGTACGGCAGCAGCGCGAGAAAACGCGCGCGCTTGATAGCGGTGTTAAGTTGACGCTGGAAAATAGCGCGGGTACCGGTCAGACGAGCCGGAATGATCTTGCCATTTTCGGCAATGAAATCACGCAGCGTGTCGATGTCCTTGTAGTCAATCTCTTCCACACCGGTGACAGTGAAGCGGCAAAAGCGCTTGCGCTTGAACAGCAGGTTCTGTGCGGGGCGCTTCGGGCGCTTGTCTTTGTTGTTGAAACGTTTAGGTCCGGCCATGATGGACTCCTTAAATAATTACGATCCGTTAATCTTGCTGAAATTCTTGAATGTGAAACACAATCTGTTTGCCATTGCGAGGTGTCGCCAGAAAACCATTGAAACGCCAACTGCTACCCATTTCCTGTCGTGCCAGACGCTCTGCAACTGCGCCGAACGCCACTGCTTTCATTTGCGCCTTGACCTGTCTGGTCTGGCCCGCTTCGTCGATCTCTGACTCATGCAGAAGCCGCAAATTCAGTGCCGGCAGGCCCGCTGGGGTATATCGAAGGTGATCGACTTCAGCGATGCTGGCTGCCAATACAAGATGGTTGAGGTGTTGCTCCACGCTCCCAGCGAAAAATCGCCTTAGGCCTGCTGGTATTCAGCCTGCTGCGTCTTGCGTGCGTCTTCACGTTCAACAGTTTTCATCATCGAGGACGGACCGGTGTCAGCCTTCTTCTTGGAAACCGTCAAATGACGCAGTACGGCATCGTTGAACTTGAACGCATGCTCAAGTTCCACCATCACAGCCTGATCGGCCTCGATGTTGATGCAAAGGTAGTGGGCTTTGGCCAGTTTGTTGATCATGTAGACCATCTGGCGACGGCCCCAGTCTTCGACCCGGTGCACTTTGCCACCGCCAGCGGTGATCATGCCCTTGTAGCGTTCCAGCATGGCAGGAACCTGTTCGCTCTGATCCGGATGAATCATGAGGATGATTTCATAGTGACGCATTAACTCTCCTTGTGGATAGCCCGAAGTCGGGCAGAAAAGCCACCCCCAGCGTCTAAGTGAGGTGTGGCAAGGTGAACCGGGGATTATATCTGATGCGTGTTCCCTGGCGACACAGTGGACTCTGGAACAAGCGGCGGGCGGAACAGCAAAGTGAGAACGATGGTCACAGAAACACCTGCCAGAATCCCGAACACACCCGCGGCCACAGGCAAGATTCCAAACCACAGACCGCTGCCACTCAAGCCCAGAGCCGACCGAACAGCCACTGAATTGATTGCAATGTAGTAAACGGTTAACCCCAGACCTGCCACCATCCCACCAACGGCTGCCCTGCCCGTTGTTCTGGGCCAGAATATTCCAAGCACCATTGCCGGCACAAAGGCCGCTCCTGCCAGCGAAAAGGACGCCGACACGAGGTAAAGAATGTCGGCCGGTCGCTGCGCCGCTGCGTAAGCCGCTATCAGCGCCACAACCAGCAATACAAACTTGGACAGCATCACACGTCGCACCGAACCAGCCTGGTCGCTCTCCCCGCGAAAGAAGAAATCGTGAGCCAGCGCATTTCCAATCGTCAGCAGAAGTCCGTCGGCAGTAGACAGGGCCGCTGCCAGACCGCCTGCAGCCACCAGGCCCGACACCACATAAGGCATCCCGCCCAGTTCAGGAGTCGCCAGCATCACGATGTCGGCACCAAGTTTCAGTTCCGAAAACTGCAGGATGTGGTCCTGATTGACGTCGCTGACCGAGATCAGCGTCGGATCCACCTTGGCCCACTGTGCAATCCAGTTCGGAAGCGAGTCAAAATTCTGCCCCACCAGGTGGCTCATGACTTCAAACTTGACCAGCACCGCCAGCGCCGGCGCGGCGAGATACAGCAATGCGATGAAGAACAGGGACCAGGCCACTGAAGTCCTGGCCTCGGCCACCGTCCGCGTCGTATAGAACCGGGTCAACAGATGCGGCAAGCCCACCGTGCCGACCATCAGGCAGAACATCAGCGCCAGAAAATTGCGCCTGGAGAGCTGAAAGGCCTGCTGCTCATCAGCATTACCCTGTGGGTCACCCGCGAACGGTTTGGCGTGCGGTGGCATTCCCCCCAGCGGTTTGGCCCGTTCCTGGTTATCCTGCATGGCACGACTCCAGCGCTCCCGTGCTAGGGTTGCGTCCTTGGGTACGGCGGCAAGTTCGCGGCGCGCCAGAACCACAAGCGATTCATCGGCATGACGCTCGTTCAGTATGCGTATGCGCTCCCTGAGTTCCCGACGTTCATTCTCCAGAGCCACGTCAACGTTTTGCAGCTTGCGCTCATAGTCCCGAGCCCGGCGTTCATACTCACGAATCACCTGTTGCTCCTGCGGTGACGCCAGCAGTTTCTGTTCCAGTGCGGCAATCTTTTCCAGTTGCTGGCCATAGACCAAGGGTGCCAGTGGATTTCCCAACTGCTGATAAGCCAGCCAGGAGACGGGAATCAGAAACGCCAGTATCAGCACCACGTACTGGGTGACCTGGGTCCAGGTCACAGCCCTCATGCCGCCCAGAAACGAACAGACCAAAACGCCGCCCAGCCCCAACAGGATACCAATTTCAAATTGCACGCCCGTCAGTCTCGATGCAATCAGGCCGACGCCGTAAATCTGCGCAACCACGTAGGTGAACGAACACAGTACAGCAGAAAACGCTGCAATCATTCTGGGCCATCGGCCACCAAACCGGAGTCCAAAATAGTCGGGCACGGTGTACAGTTCCAGCTTTCGCAAATAGGGCGCGACCAGCAGCGCCAACAGGCAGAAACCTCCAGTCCAGCCCAGCACATACACCAGTCCGCCGGGTTGGGTTGGTGTGCCGGAAAATCCCTGCAGATAGAGTCCCCCCGCCATGCTGATGAAGGAGGCCGCACTCATCCAGTCGGCGGCTGTGGCCATGCCGTTGTAAACCGCTGGAATGTTGCGTCCGGCGACGTAGTATTCAGCGGCATCGGACGTGCGCCCGTAGATACCAATCACCGCGTAGAGACTGACTGTGGCGATAAGAAAGACGGCGCCGACCCACGACTTCTTCAGCCCCCATTTCTCGGCCAGCGCCAGGGCCACCAGGAACAACAGCAGGCAGACCACATAGATGGCAAATTTGCGATGCAAGCGCAGTTTGTAGGCCTCGTACTGCCGATCAGCACTGGATACCGCTAACGCCTCGTTCCGGTTTGCCAGCCACGCGTACATGGCCACGATGGCAATGAACAAAAAAACGCTGCCCTGGGCCGCGAACCAGTAGCCCAGGGGCCAGCCGTTGACAATCACCTGCAGGTCATTGGCAAAGAACACAACGCCAAAGGACGCTGCGAACCAGACTGCCAGCAACCAGCCCTGCAAGCGAAAGCCGCCCGCCATCCTTATCGCCCGGCCAACCTTTGCCACGTGGTTATCACTGAATCAGGGTTGAGTGAGATCGACGAAATCCCCTGTGCCATGAGCCACTGCGCAAAGTCCGGATGATCACTGGGACCCTGCCCGCAAATGCCGATGTACTTGCCCTGCGCCCGGCAGGCGGAAATGGCCATCTGGATCAGGGCCGTCACCGCTGGGTCCCGCTCGTCAAAGTCTGCAGCAAGCAATTCCAGCCCCGAGTCGCGATCAAGCCCGAGGGTCAGTTGTGTCAGATCGTTCGATCCAATCGAAAAACCGTCGAAATACTGCAGAAATTCGTTCGCCAGAATGGCGTTGCTGGGAATCTCGCACATCATGATGATGCGCAGCCCGTTTTCACCACGCTTGAGCCCATGCAAAGCCATCAGTTCGGTGACGCGCCTGGCCTGGCTGACGGTGCGAACAAAGGGCACCATGACTTCGACATTGGTCAGGCCCATGTCCTGACGCACCCGTCGCAGCGCCTCGCACTCCATCGCAAATGCGGCGCCAAAGTCCGCGCTGACATAGCGGGCGGCACCGCGGAAGCCTAGCATCGGATTCTCTTCTTCGGGCTCATAGCGGCTACCACCCACCAGTTTGCGGTACTCATTGCTCTTGAAGTCGGACAGTCGCACGATCACCGGTTTCGGCCAGAACGCCGCGCCAATCGTCGCCACACCCTCAGCCACGCGATCCACATAGAAGGCGCGTGGGGATGCATGTCCCCGGGCCACTGACTCCACCGCCTTCTTGAGGTCGGCATCAATGTTGGGATAGTCCAGAATCGCCTTCGGGTGCACACCAATATTGTTGTTGATGATGAACTCAAGACGGGCCAGACCGACCCCCGCATTGGGCAACTGGCAGAAGTCAAAAGCCAGTTGCGGGTTGCCAACATTCATCATGATCTTGACGTCAATGTCGGGCATCACACCACGCTGAACTTCGGTCACCTCAGTCTCAAGCAGACCGTCATAAATAAACCCGGTGTCGCCCTCGGCGCAGCTGACCGTCACCAGCATGCCATCCTTGAGAACGTCAGTGGCGTGGCCACACCCAACGACCGCCGGAATCCCCAATTCCCGCGCGATGATGGCGGCATGACAGGTCCGTCCACCACGGTTGGTCACAATTGCCGCTGCGCGCTTCATGACCGGCTCCCAGTTCGGGTCCGTCATATCGGTCACGAGCACGTCACCCGGCTGGACTTTGTCCATTTCGCTGATGTTGTGCACGATGCGCACCGGCCCGGTGCCAATTTTTTGTCCGATGGCGCGCCCCTCCACAATCACGGCGCCCTTGCCCTTGATCTTGTAGCGGTACTCCAGCTTGCCGGCTGCCTGGCTCTTTACCGTCTCCGGTCGAGCCTGCAGGATGTAGAGTTCACCATCGAGGCCGTCTTTGCCCCATTCAATGTCCATGGCACGACCGTAGTGCTGCTCGATCACCAGCGCGTAATTCGCCAGCTTTTCCACGTCGGCATCGGTCAGGGAGTAGCGATTGCGCTGTTCCGTGGGAACGTCCGTGGTCTTGACCAGTTCGCCAGTGAGTGCCTTCTCCTCGGGCGTCGTGAAACGCATCTGGATCAATTTGGAACCGAGGGTGCGACTGATGACAGCACGCTTGCCCGCCCTGAGCATGGGCTTGTGAACATGAAACTCATCCGGGTTGACGGCACCCTGCACCACCGTCTCGCCCAGCCCATAGCTCGACGTGATGAAGACGACATCGGTAAAGCCCGACTCGGTGTCGATCGTGAACATCACACCGGCAGCCCCAATGTCCGAGCGCACCATGCGCTGAATTCCGGCGCTCAGTGCCACATGCTCATGTGCAAAGCCCTTGTGCACCCGGTAACTGATCGCACGGTCGTTGTAAAGCGAGGCAAACACCTCGCGAATCTTGTGCAACACGGCGTCAATGCCCGTGACGTTCAGAAACGTTTCCTGCTGGCCGGCAAAAGAGGCGTCGGGCAAGTCTTCGGCAGTGGCCGATGAACGCACCGCAAACGAAGCCAGCGGACTGTCGGCGCTCAATTCGAGAAACGCCGTCCGAATCGCCTGCTCCAGATCGGCTGGAAACGGCTGCGCCTGCACCAGCGCACGAATCTCGGCACCTACCCTGGCCAGTTCTCGCACATCTTCGATGTCCAGCGCGCTAAGGCGCTCATTGATTCGGTCAACCAGACCTGCATGGGCCAGAAAACGGCGATACGCGTGGGCGGTGGTGGCAAAACCTGTGGGAACACGCACCCCGGCAGGCAAATTGGAGATCATCTCGCCCAAGCTGGCGTTCTTGCCGCCAACCGAATCGACGTCGGTCATTCTCAGTTGTTCAAACGGAACGACCAATGCGGTCGGATCAAACAGTGCAGACATGAAAAGCTCCAGAAGTTAAAAACGGGTCACAGGCCCCAAGCGTTGCGGGGCGCTGGCAATGCCCATGCTGACAGCCTGCCAATGTCGTTGTTCTGGTGAATCAGAGCTGCGCATGAAGAAATTAAGCTCACATGCTTGGCATTGTAGGTGTCCAGACCATTCACAATGTCGATGTTTCCCGGAAAATGTTACAGGTCTGTAAAGTCACCCAAGCACCATGCCCAACCGAACCGTATTCTTTGTTTCCGACGGCACCGGCATCACGTCGGAGACCTTCGGCACCGCCATCCTGGCCCAATTTGAAACCAAGTTCCGGTTCCAGCGCCTGCCTTTCGTGGACTCTATTGACATGGCGCTTCGAGCCGTCAATGAAATCAATCATGCCGGGCTGGTGGATGGCAACCGGCCCATTGTCTTCACGACCCTGGTCAACGCGGAAGTCCTGAAGGTCATCACCGATGGCTGTCAGGGCCTGCTGCTCGACATGTTCGGCACCTTTATCATGCCGCTCGAGGCTGAGTTGCAGCTCAAGTCCAGCCACCATGTCGGCCGCTTCAGCGACGCCAGCAAGAGCAAGGAATACCAGGCCCGCATTGAAGCCATCAACTTTTCTCTGGCCCACGACGACGGCCAGTCACATCGGGACCTGGCGCAGGCCGACGTCATTCTGGTGGGGGTCAGCCGCAGCGGAAAGACTCCCACTTCGCTCTACTTGGCGATGCAGTACGGTCTCAAGGCGGCCAATTACCCTTTGATCCCCGAGGACTTCGAACGACGGCATCTGCCGCCAGCCCTGCTGACCTACCAGAGCAAACTGTTCGGCCTGACCATCCTGCCCAAGCGCCTGAGCGAGATCCGCAACGAACGCCGACCCGACTCCAAGTACGCATCCCTGGAAAACTGCCTGATCGAAGTCAGTGAAGCCGAGGCAATGATGCGACGTTCCGGCATCCGCTGGTTGTCAACCACTACCAAATCGATCGAGGAGATCGCCACCATCATCCTGCAGGAGATCAAACCTGAACGCCTGGGGTATTGATGACAACGGGTCACAGCGCCAACGCAGCAATCCCGGCGCGGGCAATCTGAGCATCTTCGCTGGACTTGACGCCGCTGACGCCCACTGCACCGATGCACTGACCGTCCTTCATCACTGGCACACCCCCTTCCAGCATGCCCTGCAACAGGGGTGCACTCAAGAAAGACGTGCGTCCGCCATTAATCACATCCTCATAGACCTTGCTCTCGCGACGTCCCAGGGCTGCTGTTTGTGCTTTCGCGGGGGCGATATGAGCCGATATGGCAGGCGCGCCATCAAGGCGGCGCAAACCCAGCAGGTGACCGCCATCGTCTACAACCGCGATCGTCACCGCCCATTTGCACTTCAGTGCTTCAGCTTGCGCCGCCGCCAGCACGGCATCGACATCGGCAAGTTCGAGAAACGGTTTTTGATTCATTGACAAAGCCTTTACACGGGAAAAAAGCCGAGCATAGCTTGATTCCCATAGAATGCGCACCATCTTCAGCCTGCAAAGCGAGGATACTTTGCCGGACAGTTTGTGTTTGCCAAACGGCAGACCTTGTTCGCCGATGTTTTTTTTGGAGTTTGACCATGACTGACAACGTTCAATCCATCGACCGCAGCTACGGCCTGGGTTCGCTTGCCGAACGCAACAAAGTGCTGCGCAATACCTACTGGCTTCTGGCCCTGAGTCTGGTTCCCACAGTGCTGGGTGCGTGGCTTGGCGTGGCCACAGGCATCACACGCTCGCTCGGTGGAGGCATGGGCCTAATCGTCTTCCTGGGAGGCGCTTTCGGCTTCATGTACGCGATTGAGAAAACCAAGAACTCCGCCGCGGGTGTGCCCGTGCTGCTGGGCTTCACCTTCTTCATGGGCTTGATGCTCTCGCGCATGATTGCCATGGTGCTGGGATTCAAGAACGGCCCGGACCTGATCATGACGGCCTTTGGCGGCACCGCCGGCGTCTTCTTTGTCATGGCCAGCCTGTCGAGCGTCATCAAGCGTGATCTGTCGGGCATGGGCAAGTGGCTTTTTGTCGGCGCCATTGCCCTGATGATCGGCGGAATCATCAATGTCTTTGTGGGCTCCAGCGCCGGCATGATGGCCATCTCGGTACTGGCCATCGGCATCTTCAGTGCCTACATGCTGTATGACCTGAAGCAAATTGTCGACGGCGGCGAAACCAACTACATCAGCGCCACTCTGGCGCTCTATCTGGACATCATCAACGTATTCCAGAGCCTGCTGGCCCTGCTCGGCATCTTTGGTGGCGAGCGCGACTGAAATTTGCGGCAGCGCCGCTGCACAAAGAAGGGCCCTGCGGGGCCTTTTTTTTGCCCCACCCGCGCCTCGCACTGCGGTCCGATTCAATTCGGGTGATCATTCAGAGATCGGTGCGAACTACCGTTTCAGACACTTGCGGGTCTTCGCCACAGTCGGCTTTCCGGTGCTCCAGTTCAACGCCGAAAAGAGTAGCTGTGTTCTATGGGCAAACCATAGGACATCTCAGAGACTGGCCACTAAATTCCATTGGACGGTTAGCCCTTAAGCAAATTGCCCACGCATGCTAACGGACTCGGAGCGACCTTTGGCGTTGCACACCCCGCCAACGATTCGCCTTTCGGCCAATTTGACTTTGGAATTTACTGCACCCAGAATTGCTCCGCGGGTGGCTCGCAGGGCGGTTACGCTGATCCGCTGAACTTCACGGTCGCGAACGCCACAATCTCTCAATTTGCCAGCCTTTCCAGTAGTGGCAGCCCAACAGCGTACTTTGCTGCGGATGTTTTACTTGTTAGTGGCGCTAACGTCGGCGCTACAGGTGCCGTTGCAGCAGTCCCGGAGCCAGAAAGCTACGCCATGCTGCTGGCCGGACTTGGTGTGATGGGTGCGATCGTGCGCCGTCGCAAGAATACCGCTGCCTGATTGATTCAATAGCTGCCACCATTGAACGGGGGCTTCGGCTCCCGTTTTTTGTTTGGGTGGCTGGAGCCTGAACACAAAGCAATCGACTCATGCATCAAGGCTGGCTTTCAATGACTGGTTTGGAGGAGGTAGTTCAGAAATCTCAATAGCCGCTTTGTCTCTTCCGGCCGTAGAACGAGAAAACTGCCTGACGTAACCACCACCATCAACAATAGACACGTTGCAGACACAAAGACTTTCAATCGAATCGCTCGGAAGCCGTCATTCACCAGCCGGTGCGGCTGACTAGATAGAAACGTCCATGCCACGTTGCCAATCATGTCGGCCATGTCTGCAACCCACTCGTCAAGTACGCTGCTGGGCGCGCCTTTCGATCATGAAATTGACGCGGTTTCGGCCCTCTTCCTTGGCGAGGTACATCGCTGCATCGGCCCACTTCAACAAGCCTTCCACGCTCTTGTGTTGTGGCTCGATCAGTACCACGCCAATGCTGGCGCTGCAGTGATGTTTGATGGCTTCAGCGTTGTTGCTGACGGGCAGCAGGTAGGGTTCTGCCAGGCTGAAGCGGACTTTTTCAGCGAGCTTGTTGGCCTGGTCTGCGGCC